>CACZVC010000040.1 GCA_902784545.1 uncultured Ruminococcus sp.
GGCTGTCGCATTTGCGGCAGCCTTAATGATTTGCGTCTTTAATGCAAATCAATTCATGACGGTACGACCGTCAATTCATGACGCTTTGCGTCGATTCATCGCGAAGCCAATTCATTTAAACAGAGAAATTTGCTGTAAGCTATGAATTGCGCCGTAAACGGCGCGTGAATTGCGGCTGTCGCCGCATGAATTGTTCGTATCGAACATGAATTGAGCCTTACGGCTCATGAATTGTCCCTTAAAGGACATTAAAGGGGTTGTCACTTAATGCGACAACCTCTTCATTTTTCAGGGCGCACTTACTCACCACGCTGACACTCGGTGAAAAACATCCTTATGACAGTCGGGCATTGCGGCGGTCCCGGTTTTTGTATCCCGTATCGGATATATTTTTTCAGTCTCCGTTTTGCTCCGCTGCCTGCCAGCGGCTTCTGACGGGCGATATAACTTCGCCGTCGCGCTTCAGAAGCACGAGAGCCTGTGCGACCACTCTTTTATCAAGCCCCGTAAGCTGAGCGATCGTCGCCGCGCTTATCGGATTTCCGGCGGCTTTCAGCGTTTGAAGTATCATTTCCCTTATTTCCATTATTCGACCTCTTATATATCTTCCCGCGCGTTTATATACTTTACAGCCTCCGTCGCGGCGGCGGCGCCGTCCGACGCGGCGGTCACGAGCTGTCTTACCTCTTTCGTTCTGTTGTCGCCGGCGACGAACACGCCCGGCGTTTTTGTGCGGCAGTTTTCGCCCGATACGGCGTAACCCGCTTCGTCAAGCTCTATAAGGTCGGAAAACGGCTGATTTTCCGGCACTCTGCCGACGGCGACGAAAAGACCGCTGACCTCCAGTTCCGTCGTGTTCCCTTTGTTGTCCGTAACCTCAACCGCCGTGAGGCGCTTGTCGGCTATAAGCTTTGTAACGCGGCTGTTGAGCACGAATTTTACGTTGCCGCGCTTTGACAGAAGACTCGCCGTAAGATCGTCGCCCCTGAATTTGTCGCGCCTGTGTATCAGATAAACCGTTTCCGCAACGCCGGCGAGATACAGCGCGTCCTCGAGCGCGGTGTTTCCGCCGCCGACCACGGCGACCTTTTTGTTTCTGAAAAACATACCGTCGCAGGTGGCGCAGTATGACACTCCTCTGCCGATCAGCATATCCTCATATTCGACGCCGAGCTTTCTGTTTTCGGAGCCGCAGGCGATTATTACCGCCTTACCCTCATATTCTCCCTTTTCGGTCTTTACCTTTTTTATCGTGCCGTCCTCTATGCCGACGGCTTTTTCATATACTATATCAGCGCCGAGCGCCTTCGCCTGCTCGAATATCTTTACGGCGAAATCGTAGCCGGAAATACCCGGCTCAGCGGGATAATTGTCTATCGCGGGCGTGTTTATTATCTGACCTCCGTACGTTTTCGCCTCTATCATAAGCGCGGTTTTCGACGCGCGCCTTGCGTATATCGCCGCCGTCATTCCCGCGGTGCCCGCGCCTATTATAATAACGTCATATATTTTATCAGACATCGTATTTCTCCTTTTTGATATTGTTGAGCATTTTCGTCATAAGTGAGCGGATGATCTTTGTCTCCTCCGAATCAAGTCCGAGCTTTTGCTTCATTTCAAGCGGCAGCCCCGAAAGCTTTTCTCGCAGCTCGCTTCCCCTCTCCGTCAGCTTTATCGTCAGGTTTCTTTCGTCGCCCTGCGACCTTTGCTTTGTGACGTATCCCTTTGCTTCGAGCTTTTTGAGCACCGGCGTCAGCGTGCTCGGATCGAGCAGAAGCGAATCCGCCGCGTCTTTAAGATTCGATTCGCCTACCTCCCAAAGATACATCATTATTATGAACTGCGTATACGTAAGCTCATACGGAGCGAGCAGACCACGCATCAGATTCGTGATCTCCTTGGCGCAGAGATATATGGGAAAGCCTGTCTGATTTTTTAACATTAACGGATCCGTTTCCTGTTTCATATCAGCTTTTTTTGCACCTCGCTTTATTATTTCCGTTTTTCGCCCCGTACTTAAAAAAACAAAACGTCATATTATCATCCGCATACTAATAATTGGTATACAAATTGATTGTATCAAATCATTTTTGAATTGTCAAGGATATATTTGTAAATTAAGAAAACCGGAGCGGGTCCTTTTTAAGGGGATCCCGCGCCGGTCGTTTGCTTTTTTTTCTTGTTGTTTACTCCTTTTGCGCTCCGTCGCCGCTTTTCTTCTTCGCCTTTTTTACAGGTATGGCGATAACGAGTATTATTCCGAGAACTATCGCGAACGCGATCTTCACCGTCAGAAATCCGAATTCGGCGGCTTTCGACATATCGTTGGTCACGAAATAATAAGCGGTGTAGTAAATGCCGGAGCCAGGCGCCAGCGGTATTATACCGGGCACGAGCAGAAGCACGACCGGGCATTTTCTGACGACGGCGAATATACGCGCAAGAAGGACGATGCAGACCGTGCTGAAAAATGTGGCGGCGACGACGCCGACCGGGTCTTTAAGCAATATATAAACTATCCAGCTTATAACGCCGAGCAGTCCGCAGAAAAGCATCTGCCGCTTCGGTATGCTGAAAACGACGCAGAAGCCGATGGTCGCGATGAACGAAAAAACTATGTTGAGAATATAATCCGCAAAACCCATTTTACGCCTCCTATATAACGCCGAATCCGCTGAATACGGCTATCGTCGCGCCGACGCCGACGGCGATGCCGGACGCCACGACGACCGCGTCGATCATCCTTATCGCGCCGGAAATATAGTCGCCCGCCGCTATGTCGCGCACCGAGTTTACGAAAGAAACGCCGGGGATAAGCGGCATTATTGCGCCGATTATCACCTTATCCATATTCACGCCCGGTATCAGCTTGACGAAGCCCACGGTCATAAGCGCAAGAATACAGCCGCATATAGCGTTTGTAAGGAGCTTTGAGAGTTTTGTTTTGTCGAGAAGGATGAATAAATAATAATAGCTGAAGCCGATTACGGCGGCGAGCGCGGCGTCCACCGGACTGCCTCCGAAAAGCCAGCTGAACGCGCCGGAGGCGACAGCGGCGGCAGCGAGACTCAGGACCGGCTTGTAATACGGCTTTGATCTTTCCATATCGTCGAGGCGCTTTTCCGCCTCGTCCATATCGCACTTCCCCGCTTCGATATCGCGCGAGAGCGTGTTTACGAGATCGACCTTGTAAAGGTCGGACGAGTTTTTCGGCACCTCACAGATACGTGTGTAATCACAGGAGCCGTCCGGCGCCTCATCCGACGAAGCGGAAAGGAATATGCCGTTCGTAATAGTGAAGATATCGTACTTTTTCACGCCGAAGGAGCGCATTATATGCTTTATAGTGTCCTCCACGCGCGTAATGTCGGAGCCGGAGCGCAAAAGCAGCGTGCCGGCGCGGGCGGCTATGTCGACCGCCCTTCTCGTTTCCGTATTGTTCATATAAGTTTTTTCTTTACCTCAGTTGCTATACCCAGAATAGCCGCCGAGCCGTTTTCAAAATCGGCGGCGGAAATAATGAAAGGCTGATACGACGGATTCTCCGGCAGAAGCAGTACCGTCTGATTCTGCACGCGGTAACGTTTGAGCGTTGCGTACTCCGTATCGAGCAGACACGCGACGATCTGCCCGTCCTCGGCGTAGCTCTGTCTGTGTATGAGTACGAGCGAGCCGTCCGTAATGCCCGCGCCTATCATGCTGTCGCCGTGCACGCGCAGATAGAAATATTCGCCGGGATCGTCGACGTCGGCGTATTCATACCCCTCCAAATGCTCCTCGGCGTTTATCGGCACGCCGGCTTTTATCGTCCCGAGCACGGGTACGCGTTTAAGGCCGTACGACAGCGGAAGAAGCGGCGTTCTTTCCTTACATATCAGCTCGTCGACGGAAATATCGAAATACTCCGCTATCTCCGGCAAACGGCGCGTATACGATCTGCTTTTACCGCTTTTCCAGTCGCCGACGGCGGACGGACAAAGCCCGAGCGCTTCCGTGAAACGACGCTGTGCTCCCTTGCCGGTGCCGATAAGCGTAAGTATGTTTTGCAGCGTTTTATCCATGGCTACCTCTTTTTCGGGCAAAAACGGAAAGGAAACGTTCCTCCGTTTTGGCTGATTTTGCCCGTTTTTTTAATTTTGTTCGCATTTTGCGAATTTTGTACTTGACAAATCGGCAATTTTGTGGTATAATGTACACATCGAAGGAAATCTGCGAACAAGTATATAATATCACATACTTTTCCGGTTGTCAAGAAGTATTTGTTAACATCGCGGTTTTTTTCGTAAAATCTTATCATAGGAGGGCGTATCACCTGTTTAAATGACAAAAGGAAACGACAGTTTAAGGTCCCGGTATTTCCGGGACGATCAAAATTTTAAGACGAACAAATGTTCGTTATGCGGGGACTCCGAGGCGGACGGCTATATTTTTACCGAGGGATATACCATATGTGAAAACTGCGCCGAGCAGATGGACTTGCAGGACGTTCTGGACCTTTTCGGTTTTGACAGCGTGTCCGAGCTGTTGTCGGCTCTTCATCCCGATGAAGTATAAGTATCTGCAAAAAGCCGAGGAATACGCGGAGGAGTGCAGGAAAAACAGTATGCTTGCAAACAGGGCGGGATTTTTAAGGCGTCAGAAGCTTGCGCCGCACGTTTATGACGATTACTGTCAGAAAAACCGCGACGAGGCTGAGCTGATAGACGCGGTCTTTGAAGACGAGGCGCTGAACGCCGGAGCGAAAAATCTTTCCGCGACCGTTTTGAGCATGTATCTGAAAAGCCTTTTTGAAAAAACCGGAAGAGACGAACGGGGCATAAGCGTGATAAGCCTCACCGACGAAGAGGACGCGCTTTAATGGAGATCATTTTAGAAGGTAAGCCGTCACCGAAGCAAAAGGAGCTTTTTGCGTCGAGAGCGAAATACACCGCCTACGGCGGAGCGAGAGGCGGCGGCAAGAGCTGGGCGTTAAGAAGAAAGATCATACTTATGTGCATACATTACCCCAATTTAAAATGTCTGCTCGTAAGACGCAGCTACGGGGAGCTGCGATATAACCACATACTGCCCATGCTCGGCGAGCTGAAGGGCGCCGCCGCTTATTCGGAGCAGAACAAGCTGCTTTCGTTTCCGAACGGCTCGTCCGTAAAGCTCGGCTATTTATCCGACGACGGGGACACTTTACAGTATCAGGGTCTTGAATTTGACGTTATCGCCGTTGACGAGGCGACTCAGATAACGGAATATCAGTTCAACATACTGAAAGCGTGCCTGCGCGGAAACAATAAGAATCCCAAACGCATGTATCTCACCTGCAATCCGGGCGGCGTCGGTCACGCCTGGGTCAAGCGGCTTTTTATCGACCGGATCTACCGCGACGGCGAGCGCGCGGAGGACTACCGCTTTATACAGGCGACGGTCTTTGACAACACCGCGCTGCTCGAAAACGACCCGGAATACGTGTCGCAGCTGCAAAGCCTCCCGGACGGCCTGCGCAGCGCGTGGCTGTACGGCAGCTGGGACGTATTCTCCGGCCAGTTCTTCACCGAGCTGTCCGACGGGGCGCACGTCGTGAAAAACTTCGTTTTGCCGGAGCTCCGCACCGTTACGGGAGGACTCGATTACGGCTTTGATTCGACCGCGCTCGTGCTTTTATGCGCGGACGTTTACGGCAGGCTCACCGTGTTCCGCGAATTCATACAAAAGGATCTTACGCTGTCGGCGGCGGCGCGCAGGATCGCGGCTGTTTGCGCGGACGAGCGCGTCGAATACATAGCCGCCTCGCCGGACCTCTGGAACAGACGGCAGGACAGCGGCGTATCCGGCTTTGAAACGATGATGCGTACCGAGGGTATGCCGCCGCTTGTCAGAGCCGACGACCGGCGCGTCGCCGGCTGGCGCACGCTTCGCGAGCTTCTGACCACGGACTTGTACATAAGCGATAAGTGCCCTGAGCTTATCGGCTGTATGACGTCTTTGACATACGACAAAAACCGCGCCGAGGACTGCGCCGACACGCCTCACGATATAACGCATCTGCCTGAGGCGCTGAGATACGCGGCGATGTCGAGGGTAACGCCGCCCGATATTCCCCAAACGTATATACAAAGCCGGCTCAGAAGGGCGTACGGCGGCGTACCCGTTTCAAAATACTGAAAGGATCATAAAAATGGACAACAAAACAAAAGCGTGGGAGCGCTTTGAAGCCGGGCGCGACTATAAAAGGCGTATCGGGCTTTATCAGACCGTGCGCGAGAACGAGCGCTTTTACAGAGGCGACCAGTGGCACGGAGTCGAAAGCGGCGGTCTGCCCACGCCGGTCTTCAACGTGATAAAGCGTATAATCGACTATATGGTGTCGTCCGTCGCGCGGCAGCCGGTGTCCGTCGTTTACAGCGACGATTCGATGCCGGTAACGGAGGAGTCCGGCGACAAAAAGCGGCTTGAAGAGGGCATAAAGCTGCTCAACGGCAACGCCGCTTACCGCGCGGACAAATGCCGCCTCGACGTGCTTATAAGGCAGGCGCTGCTTGACGCGGCGATATCCGGCGACGGCGTGTTTTACTGCTACTGGGATCCCGACGCAAAGACGGGACAGCCGCACACGGGCGATATAAAGACCGTTTTGTGCGACAATACCGACCTGTTCGTATCGAACGTGAACAGCCGCGATATACAGGAGCAGGATTACGTTATGCTCGCCGGACGCGATACTGTCGAACATTTGTTCTCGGAAGCCGTAAAAAACGGCGTGGACAGAGAGACGGCGGAAAAGATATGCGCCGACGACCGTGAGGAGCACGGCGCGGACGCGTATAAAACGGAATCGTCCGATTCCGAGCACGCGACGTATCTCATAACGTTTTACCGCGACGACGACGGCTTCGTATGCTTTGAAAAAAGCACGAAAAACGTCGTTATAGCAAAGCGTAAAACGTATATGAGGCTTTACCCGGTCGCCTACTTCGCGTGGGATAAGATCAAGGGGAGCTTTATAGGCTCTTCTCCCGTAACGCCTTTGATCGAGAATCAGAAGTACATAAACAAGGCTTACGCCATGGTTATGAAGCACATGACGGACACGGCTTTTTCCAAAATAGTATACGACAAGACTCTGATACCCGAATGGACGAACGAGGTTGGCGAGGCCATCGGCGTGCGCGGAGGCGGCGACGTGAGAAACGCGGCTTCCGTAATCGGCACCGGTCAGCTGCAGTCCGGCTTTCTTGAAGTGATAGCCCTGACGCTGAACCACACGAAGGAGATGGCGGGCGCGACGGACACGGCGCTGGGCGAGGTAAAGCCGGAGAACACCTCGGCGATACTCGCATTGCAGGAGGCGTCCGCCGTGCCGCTTGAAACGATACGGCAGAATCTGTACGCGTGTATAGAGGAGCTTGCGCTCATCTGGGCGGATATGCTTCTGAACTGCTACACGGAGGACAGGCTCGTCGTTTACCGCGACGGCGACGGAGTCGAGCGGTCGATGAGGTTAAAGGACATGGGCGGACTGAAAAAGGCGCTTTTGTCCGCGAGAGTCGATATAGGCGCGGGCACGAGATACTCGCAGATAGCGTCGCTCAACACTCTCGACAAGCTGCTGTCGGGCGGCTACATAACGCTTGAGCAGTACGTCAAACGTCTGCCGGAGGGCATAATAAGCGATAAGGAGGAGCTTTTGCATAATGGAGCTGAAACAGAGAGCGGAGCTTGAGATCGAGGAATTTTCGGAAAAATATCCGGATATAGGTCTCGACTCGGTCCCGCAGTCCGTCTGGGACAAGGTAAAGGACGGAGAAAACCTCTCCTCAGCGTATAAGGCGTACGACGAGGAGAAAAAACGCATTTACGAATCGGCAAAAATAAAAAACGAGGAAAACGCCGCCAGATCGAGCGGCAGGATAAGCGGCGAGCCGAAAAAGGCGATATACACCGCAAAGGAGGTCGCCTCGATGAGCGAGAGCGACGTCAGAAAAAACTACGACGACATACTTTACAGTATGAATTCAAAAGGATTTTATTCCTGATATCAAAAGGAGATTTTTAAAAAATGGCACTTAACTATTTTATCCCGACCGTATGGTCCGAAACACTTTACAGAGAGCTTGACCGCGAATATATCGCCGTCAAAAACTGCAGCAGGGATTACGAGGGCGACATAAAGAACGTGGGCGACACGGTCAAGATCATCGGCGTATCCCCCATATCGGTGTTCGACTACACCAAAAACACGAATATGAGCGCGCCGTCCGCTCTGTCCGACACCCAGCGCATGCTTACGATAGACAGGGCGAAGGCGTTCAACTTCCAGATCGACGACATCGACCGCGCTCAGGCGACGCCGAAGCTGATGAAGGAGGCTATGCGTCTCGCCGCCTCCGCGCTTGCGAACGAAGCCGACAAATACGTTTACTCGCTGTATCAGAACGTAGCCGCGGCAAACACAATGAGCTTTTCCGACGTGACAGCCGACGACGTTATAGACATGCTTCTTTCCGTCCGTCAGAGACTGCTTGAAAACGACGTTCCCGGCGGCGAGGATATAATCCTCGAGGTACCGCCCGTCGTAGCCTCTCTCATCGTCAAGTCGAAGATACTGAACGGCAGCAGTAACGACGAGGCGCTTGACAAGGGCTGTATCGGCAAATTTCTCGGCTTCAAGATCTACGTATCGAACAACGTGGTGACGGACACGACGTCCGGCACGCCCTGCTACAAGTGCTTTGCGAGAACGAAGCAGGCGATAACCTTCGCCGAACAGCTGAACGAGATAGAGGCGTACCGTCCCGAGCTCCGCTTCGCCGACGCGGTAAAGGGTCTGCACCTTTACGGCGCGAAGATAGTACACCCGAAGGAGCTCGTGCTCCTCAACGTCACGACAGCCGCCTGATATGACGTTATCGGATATTTACAACACCTCGTCCGCGCTCATAAGCGAGGCGCCCGACGGCGCGGACAACGCCGATCTGAAAGAAAGGGCGGTATATCTTCTTTATCAGATAATATCGGAGCTTGTGCCGCTTGACAACGCGGCGACGGGCGTTGAATGTGATTATCCGTCGTCTGTTATGCCGCTTACCGCGGAATTTCCGTTATGCGACGGGCTGGCGCACGTCTGCGCGTACAAACTGGCTTATCTGCTCGCCGCGGACGAGAACACGGTGCTTGCCGCGGCGCTGAAGGCGGAGTATGAGTACGCGAAGCGCAATTTCATATCTTCTCTTTCCGCCGACGTATCGCACGTAAAGGAAGTTTACTTATAGGAGGAGATATGGCAAGATTCAGAAAGAACGCCGCGCAGATATTTTATACGGACGCTTTCGCCGGTCTTGACGTTACGGAGGGGGAAAAGAATTCCTTTTCCTCCTCCGCGTATATGAAAAACTTCCGCGTGACGGAAAAGCGGGCGCTTAAAAAGCGGTGCGGATATAAAAAGCTCGCGGACGGCATAGTCTGCGACAGCTGTTTCAAGGCGGATATAAAGGGCGAGGAATACTTTATTTACAAAAACGGAAGCATGATGCGCGCCCTGCGGTTTTCCGATATGAAAACGTATGAGTTCGACGCGGGAGACGGCGCACGCCCCGGTTATTTCACGTTCGGCGGGGTACTTTACGCCGTCGGCGGCGGTATTTGCGTAAAATTCGACGGCGACGGATTCTCTTTCGCCGAGCCGTACATACCGACCGTGGCGATAACGTGTTCTCCTTCCGGCGCCGGAACAAGTAACGAAAGTATGAACATTTTGTCGAATAAGGCGAAAATATCGTATTCGCCAGACGGTCAGTCAACGGAATATATTCTTCCGTCCGCCGCGTCCGGCGTCGTATCGGTCGAGGACTGCGGCGAAACGGTCCCCGGAAGCGCGTATACGTACGATCCCGCGGAGCATAAACTCACGTTTACGTCCGCGCCGGCGGGCGGCGTGCCGGACAGTCTGACGGTCGTGTTCACAATATCGGACGGCATCATGCTCAATATGCCGTATATCGGAAACCGCTTTACGATATACGGCGGCGACAGGGATACGCGCGTTTTCGCTTACGGCAATAAAAACGTGATCTATTATTCCGACGTCGGATATAACGGCGCGGAGCCGCTCTATTTTCCGGCAGACAACTTCATAACCGTAGGCGACGGCTGCGACGTAACGGCGCTTATACGCCATTACGACAGGCTTATGATATTCACGACGCGCGAAACGTGGTTCATAACGATGACGAACGTGACGGTAAACGGCGTTACGAAGCCCGCGTTCCCGCTGTCTCCCTTAAATTCCGTCGTGGGCTGCGCCGGAGGCGGCGCGGTCTATGCGGACAATTCGCCCGTGTCCTTGTCAAACGACGGTATTTACGTTTTCAGCCAGAGCACGGTAAGGGACGAAAGGAACGCAAGGCGCATATCCGACCGCGTATCGTCTTATCTTACGCCGTCATTCCTCAAATACGCGCAGGTATACGACAACGAACGCGGCAAGGAGATATGGATGTGCTTCGACGGCACGGCGCTGATATACAACTACGGCATAAACGTGTTTTACTGCTACGATAAAATAAATGCCGGATATCTTTTCGGTGTGAACGGCAGAGCAGCTTTTTATTCGGGCGGCGCGATATACGTTTTCGACGAAAGCTGTACGACGGACGACGGCGAGCCGATAGAGGCGATAGCGGAAAGCGGGACCGTCGTGCTCGACAGGACAGTTAAAAAACGCAGGCTCAAACGCATCTGCGCCTCGTATCTTATCGCGGACGGCGCCGTTACGGTCAGCGCCGTACCGGACAGGGGCAACGTATGCTCCGCGGAGTTTACGGGCTCGGGCTCGTCCGGCTTCGATTTCGGCGGGCTTGATTTCGGACATCTCGGCTTTGAATGCTCGGACAAGGTGATACACGACGAGCGCCGCGCGCAGTTATCGTCGTTTGAAAGCCTTAAAATGCGGATAGAATGCCGCGGTGACGGCGACGTATCCGTGTCGTCCGTTACTTTTATAATCGACGGCGCATAAAATATAAGCGGGGGACGTGTAAATGACAAATGAAGAAATACCCGTAGCGCTCGAGCGGCACGAGCAGATGCTTAAATCATTGCAGAAGCAGATAGACGAGCTCAAGACCGTACAGCGCGAAATAAAGGCGATGAACGAATCGCTTATTGAAATAACGAACGAAATAAAACATACCAACGCTTCCCTTCTTTCGTGCGAGGGCAAGATAAACGAGCTTCAGTCGGCGCCGTCAAAGCGCTGGGAAAGCGCGGTATCGACCGTTATAACCTCGATCCTTTGCGGAGTTATCGGTTATCTTATGGCGGGATTTTTCGCCTGAGGAGGATAAATGAAGGAATTTTTTGACATATACCGCTTGATGACGTTCGGCGGCGCGGCCATGGCGGTCTGCGCCGTAACGCAGGTCGTCAAGCCTTTATTGAAAAAGCTGCCGTTTGAGGTCGACGTACAGCTCGTATCGTATATAACGGCGCTTATTTTACTCGCCGCGGCGACGGCGCTGACCGGCGGCAAAGCCGTCGACTATTTCGTCTGCGTGATAAACGCCGCGCTCGTATCGCTTTCGGCAAACGGCGGCTACGATCTTGTGCGCACGCTGATGAAGGGCGATATTGAGGAGGACAACGATATTGAAAATAACTCTTGACCCCGGTCACGGTCAGTTCGGCAACCCCGGAGCGCTCCCCGGCTATTACGAGGGGACGCGCGTTTTCCTGCTCGCGCAGGCTTTGAAGGAAGAGCTTGAAAAATACAGGGATACGGAAGTCGTGATAACGAGAAAGACGATAGGCGACAATCCGTCGCTCGCGTCGCGCGGCGGCGAGGCGGCGAAAAACGGCAGCACGCTGTTCATTTCACTCCACTCGAACGCCGCCTCGAATCCCGCGGCTCACGGCGTTTCCGTTTTCAGAAGCGTAAAGCTGCCGGAAAGCGAGGAGCTCGGCAGACTTTTAGGCGGCGCCGTCGTCAATACGATGAAAAAATATACGGAGATAACGTATCTGCGCGGTGTGATGACGAGAACGGACGATTTCGGCGGCGAGATTCTCGACTATTACGGCGTTATACGCTCGTCCGTCAAGGGCGGGAACGTAAAATACTCGTACATAATCGAGCACGGCTTCCACACTAATCTGACGGAATGCGGCTGTATGTTCGACGATCATACGCTCAAAGAGCTTGCAAAAGCCGAGTCGGACGTTATAGCGGCGTACTTCGGTCTCAAAAGAAAAGACGAGCCGGACGAACCGGTCGGATACGTCGAATACACCGTCCAGCCCGGCGACACGCTTTCGTCGATAGCACGCAGATACGGAACGACCTGGCGCGTGCTCGCGGAATTCAACGGTCTCGACGACCCCGATCTCATAATCGACGGGCAGATAATAAAAATACCCGTGAAGGACGTGATATACGTCGGCGACACGGTAAAGCTGAAGGATGACAAAACGACGTATTTTCCGGGCGGAAACCCTTTTCCCGGATGGGTGAAGGATTATTACTACGTCGTATCGAAAACCTCCGATTCCAAAGGAAGACCGGTTTACAGAAACGGCGACAGGTGCGTATTGCTCGGAAACAAGATAAACAAAAGATCAGGCGCGCACGGCACGCCCATAAACTCGTGGGCGAGCGTCGCGTATATCGAAAAAGTAAAATAATCAAAAGGAAGTAAAAAATGGCAATAAGAAGATTTACGGAAGATTGCAGCGTTATATCGTCTTTACCGGACGTTCCGTCGCCGCCCGCGTATAACGCCTCGATATTGAAGGCGAAATTCGACGAGAGCGCGCAGAAAATAAAGGCGTATATAAACGACACGCTTATACCGGATATCGAAAACGAAGCCGTGTCCGGCGTTACGGCGGTAAAAAAGCACCTTTTGTCGTACACGGCGGCGGGTACGTATCAGTTCGACACGGCAGAGCATCCGTCTGTCGGCGGCGTTTACGATATAGTGCTTATCGGCGGCGGTGGCGGCGGAAGCATAAACAGCTCCCGTTCGCCGTCGTCCGGCACGGGAGGCGGCGCCGGCGCGGTTAATAAAGTTTACGGCGCCGTACTCGACGGCGTTTACTCCGTTACCGTCGGCTCGGCGGGAAGCGGCGAGGTCGGAAGCGGCGTAAGCGGCGGCGCGACTTATATGAGCTCCGCTGACTACTCTTTTCTTGAAAACGCGGGCGGCGGTCAGGCGTCGTCTCAGGCGTCGAAAATAGGCAAGGGCGGCGGTATCGGCGGCGGCGACAGCGTTTACGACGACGGCACGGTGACTTACGGCAGAGGCGGCGACAACGAATACGGCAGAGGCACGCGCGGAGGCGCGATAACCGACAGCGTGGAGCCGTCGCAGGGCTACGGCGCGGGCGGCTGGTCGACCTTCGCGCCGAAGCCGGGCGCGGTGCTGATTTACGGATACGTGAGGGCGTGACATGGCGGATAAATCATATGAAGCGTATCAGATGCTTGCAAAGCTGCTCAATTCCGAGCAGAAGGAAAACATAGACCGCGCGTATAACGCTCTGTCGGACGCGCTTGACAAGGCTTATACGAAAACGGTACGGGAAAACAGCGACGAGTTTTCAAAAAAGCGCGACGCTCTGGCGAGAAACAAGGCGCAGTCGGACAAATATCTGTCGTATTTCATGACGGACAAGGGCTACGCGAATTCCGGCACGGAGGCGGACGCAAGGCTGAAATCACAGCTCGGCTACGATTCCGATCTCGCCGCGCTTCATGCCGCGGAGGCTTCGGCTCAGGCGAAAGCGGAGGAGGAGCATAACGAAGCGGCGCTTAAAAACGAGATCGAGAGAAACAGCAAAAAAGCCGCCGCGGACAAGGAGCTGGGCGACAGTCTTTATAAGATGTACAAGGACGAACGCGACGGCGAAATCCAGCGCGAGAAGATAAAGAGCGACAAGATAAAGAGCGACAATGATGTAAAAAACAGACAGCTTGAAATAAACAAAGAGCTGAAAGAAAAGGATTACGAAATAAAGCTTTTACAGGCGCAGGCGTCAGCCGCGAGATCGGGCGGCACGGACAAAGCCGAAAACGCGGCGCTGAAGGAAAAGCTGAGCTCGTACAGACAGCTTTTGTATAACGAAACGCTCGACAAATTCAAGCGCGCCGCGAGCCTTGACGAAATGCAGAGCATTTACGATTCCGTCACCGGCGTCGAAACGCTCGACAAATTCAAGCGCGCCGCGAGCCTTGACGAAATGCAGAGCATTTACGATTCCGTCACCGGCGTGAACGCCGAGACCGCGGCTGACGTTTTCGGCGAAAAGCTGTATAACGATATGATAAAATCGTTTTCAAAATCGCTGTCCGACGCGAAAACAAAACGCGCCGACGAGGCGGCGGTGCAGAAGCTTTACGACAGATTCGTAAACGCGAAGGACGAATATCATCAAAGGACGTATATGAAACTCAAACGCGAGCTTGCGTACAGCAATTTCCCCGGCTTTACCGCCGACCAGCTTGAAAGAGCGTATAAGCTCTATCTGAACAACGGCATGGCCGAATAAAATATCGCCGGCTGATACGGTCTTTTCCGTATCAGCCGGTCGCTTTTTACACCGTTTCGCCTGTGTCGAACAGCAGTCTTGATAAAATGTATTTATCTCTTATGTCTTTCGTGTGTGAGAATGCGAGCGCGGCAGACGCGTCGCTCTCGCCTATTTCCGAAGGCGAGGTCGGATGTCCGATCCTTTTGAAAAGCGTTATAAGCTCGTTTGCGGGGATAAGCTCCTCATCGATTATATCCATGATCGCGTCCCAGTTGCCGATTATCCTGTCAAGCCTTGCCGCGCACTTTTCCTTATCGTACTTGCCCTCTTTTTTCTCTATCTCTATTATCCTTTCCGCGGATCTTCCGAAGTATTCGCGCACTCCGCGCTCCCATCCGGCTTGATCGAAAGCGTTTATGTGATCGAGCGCTTTTTTTCTGTCGGGCTTTATTTTTTTGAGTTTTTCGTATTTTTCAAGCGAAAGCACGGTGCCGACTCCGACCTGTATTCCGTGCAGCTCGCATTGTCTCCCCTCCTCCAGACAGCGCATATCCCATAAATGAGAATAATAATGCTCGACACCGGACGCGGGGCGCGACGATCTTGCGTACGTCATCGCCGTGCCGACGAGGCAAAGCCCGTTTATTATCGCCTCGACCGCTTTTTTGTCGCCTTTGACCGCCGCCTCCGCGTTTTCCATGGCGGCGCGTCTGTACGTCCGCATCATCTCCGCTACCTCGCCGCAGTAAAGCTCGCCTGTCACGATATTGCTTATACGCCATTCGCATATTGAAATGAGCTTTGCGCACATATCGCCGATACCCGCCAGAAGCAGTTTTTCCGGCGCTTTTGAGATTATGCCGGTGTCGCATAAAAGATAGTCCGGGCATTTGCAGTTTATCGACGATTTTACGCCGTTGTAAATGACGGACGCGGAATCCGACGTGTAGCCGTCCATCGACGGGCAGGTGGGAACGTATATATAAGGGACGTGCGCGGCGCGCGAGGCGAGCTTGCACAGATCGTTCACAACGCCTCCGCCCACGCCGACGATAACGCCGCCCGACCCGTCGTAGCTAATTATAAGGTTTCCGAGCGCCTGCTCCGTCGGCTCGGGACGGTCGAAGCCCGGCTCGGCGCTGAGAAAGCATACCGACGTTTTTACGCCGCTGTCCTCCATAAGACGCTTCGCCGTTTCGCCCGCCGCTTTATACGTGTTTTCATCGCACACCATAAAAGCCGAGGACGCGCCGGAAAGCTTTACCGTCGCCGCAAGCTTTTCTATCGCGCCGTCCTCAACGGTCACGCTTTTTACGGCGGACGTGTGGGTCGTTCCGCAGCTGCATTCAAAGCTTTTGCCGACGAGCTGCGCCGGGCTGTATTCACATATCCTCATTTTCAAAAACTCCCGTTATATCGAAATTTATCTGTTCGCAGTATAAGAAAAACAACAGATCGCATATACGCTCCGGCGAGCCCGAAAAGGTCAGCATATCGGACGTGCCGAATTCCGCCGGCAGTCTGTCGACTCCGGTGCAGTCGGCGCCGTATACGGCGGCGGCGCAGACTATCTCCTTTATGCTTTTGTCGTGCGGTACGAGTATCTCCGTTTTTATGCGCCGGCCTCCTTTCCGTTCGGGAACGCCGCCGGAAAACAGAACGAAGCGCGTTTCGTTGTCGGCGTAGGTCACGCTGCATTCGTCCACGCCCGTAAGCTCGTATTTTTCGGCGGTCGCGTAAAAGCCGGGCAGAAGCCCGTCGTTCGAGCTCGACACCGGCAGTATGCAGAACTGCGCCTTGCCGTAATAAACGCTCTCGCAGACGGAGGCGAAGTCGTGGCCGTAAAGTATCGACGGATCGTTTATGCGCGCGGCGAAAATATCGAAAGCCGTATCCGCGGCGGGACCCTTGAAATACGCTATTTTGCCCTCCGCGCCCTTCGGCGGCTCGCTTTTTTTGACAAAGCCGTCAAGCGAAAGCGAGGGGAAAAAGCGGCGTTTTATATATCCGGCGAGGCAAGCCCGGTCCGATACGGCGACGGCGCCGCCGAAAAATCCCGCGTTTTCTCCTCCGTGCGAGGGCAGGCGCGAAAGCTCCGTTTCCTCCGCCGCGCGCTCGAAAAGCGCCGGAGCGTCGTTAAGCTCCGGCTTGATATCGGACGGGAGCACGGACCGCGCAAGCTCTATAAGATGCGCGGTCCTTTTTTCCAACCCCTCGAATATTTCCTTTTCCGTACCGCAGAGATTCTCGCGGCATACTGACGTTGATCTGTCTTTATCCATCTTTCGTTTTTCAGTTAAGATAAAGCGGAACGATGCTTTTATTCAGTCCGCCTATCGGCATATCGTGTCCGAGCACGCAGAAGACCGTGCGCGTCTCCGGGAATATGAATACTCCCTGACCGTACGCGCCGCCGGTATAGAACCATCTGCCGTCGCCGGAATTTGAAAAGCCGTAGCCGTATGAGCCGAGCTCTCCTCTCGCCTTTTCTATCCATTCGGGCGAAAGCAGCCGCTTGCCCTCGTATTCGCCGCCGCACGCGAGCATAAGTCCGTACGCGCAGAGGTCGCGCGCCGTTGCGAAAAGCCCCGTGCCGCCGAGCGTGTGATTTTTCGGGCAGACGCCCCAGGCGTTGCCGCGCCATCTGAGCGGGTCGAACAGGCGCGTCTGCAAAAACGCGCCGAGCGTTTCGCCGGTTATCTTCTCGACAACGCGCCCGATGAGATAATAGTTAGTATCGCAGTAGACGAACGGACCGTTCCCCGGCTCGTATATTATCGGCAGGGAAAGCATATACGACAGAAAATCGTCGTGTCCGTCAGCCCAGAAATCCATAACGTCGATATCTATATTCGCCTC
The DNA here is from genome assembly GCA_902784545.1 of uncultured Ruminococcus sp. Lineage (GTDB taxonomy): Bacteria > Bacillota > Clostridia > Oscillospirales > CAG-272 > UBA1248. The sequence goes on from CACZVC010000040.1 coordinate 17,377, forward strand.
CGCGCCGACGCCGGTCTTGTGATGCATTACGTCGCAGAGCCGCACCGTTTCCCACTTTTTGTCGTACCCTTCGGGAAACAGCTCCGGGATATGAGAATACACCGTGTCGGTATCCTTCAGCTTTCCCTCCGCCTCGAGCATACCGACGGCGCACGACGTAACGGATTTGGAAAGCGAATACGTGTTGTGCGCGCCCGCGCCCATGCGGAACTGACGCTCGGAATAGCCGTTCTCCGTCATTTCCGCCGCCATATACGCGCCCGGCGCGTTTTCCTCTATGTATCTGACAAGACTGTCAAAATTCGTCATTGTTTTTCAACTCCCGCGAATAAATAATAATTCTCTTCCCTGTCGTTCATTTTTTTCTGAACTCTCGCAGAAATAACGTATCTGCCCGACGGAAGCGAGGACATACCGGCTTCCGTATACTCTGTTTTCTCGCCCTTTTCCGTGTATATCCCCTCGAAAACGATCGAAAAATCCGCGTTTTTATCGCTTCCGTTGACGAGCTCGAGCTTTTTGTTTTCTATTTTCGTGAAGCTGATCTTATCAAGGTCGGAGGCGATTATTTCGCCGGCGGTCTTAAAAGCCTCGGGCGTGTCGCCGTCTCCCGGTCCGTCGCTGTATGTCGTAAGGACCATACGATCCGGTATTATCTGTCCGTCGTATCTTACAGACGGCAGATACGCGGGCGGCGATTCCTTTTCGCCGCACGAAATTATTGAAAAAAGCAAAGCGGTCAATAATAATATAACCGTTATTTTTTTCATTTTATTCTCCTATTATCATTATCTGAACGGTGCGCTCGCGCCCTCTCGTCTGATCCCAGTCGATGAAATGCACGCGTCCGAATTCGCCTAAATCGGCTGCGCCGTCGTCGATAACTATGCTGACGCTTCTGCCGATTATAGATGAGCGCAGATGCGCGTCGGTGTTGTGACAGCCGAAATTGTCCTCGCCGCACGTTTCCGCGAAATCAAGCGCTTTTTTGCCGGGATGCAGGTACATCCCCTCGTATCTGCACGTCGGTATCCACTTTTCAAACACGTTCACAAGGTCCTGCTGAAGCGTTTCAAGCCCCGTCATCGACATATCGAACGCGCATTCCTGCGTTATCACCGAACAGGTCGTGTGATGAGAATATACGACGACTATGCCGTCCTTTATTTTCGATTCCGCGACGGCTTCCTTTACCTGCTCCGTTATATCGTGGAAGCTGACGGCGCGGTGATTCGACTGCACCTTGAATTTCTTTTTGAATACCATTTTTTCGCCCTCACTTTTTAAGATCGTCGGCGGCGCGGCGCGTCGCGGCTATCATTTCGTCTATCATAGCTATCGGATCTTTTGCATTCATAATTCCCGAGGCGGCGCCGGCGGCCTCCGAGCCCGCCATAATGAAGTCGTAGACCTGCTGACCGTTGGTAATGCCCGCCGCCTGTTCGACTAAAATATCGGGATAGATCTCTTTTATCACCCTTATAGAATCCCTGACGTAATCCATGGGCGAAACGCCGTTGCCGCCGCCTATTATCTGCGACGGCTCGGGGTTTATTATATCCGGGTGAAGCTGAGCTATCGCCTTCGCCTCCTCTAACGTGTCGGCGCAGGCGAAAACGAGAAAATCAAGCTCTCTTGCTCTGTCTATCGTCTTTTTCATCTGCGGCAGGCTCATCGGCTTTTCGCAGTGGTTTATGACGACGCCCTTCGCTCCCGCGGCTTTGAGCGCCTCGGGCAGTATGTCCGCCATACCGCGCCCCGGGCGGAGCGTGTCCATATAAGGCGCAAGCACGATAAGGTGCTTCGTATTCTCGACGACGCGGCGTATCTCGACCGCCGGGGTTATGAAAAGCACGTCTATATCGTACTTTTCCGCGGCTTTGTCGGCGGCTTTCGCGTATTCGAGCACGGTGTCGCCGTATATGTAGTTTTTCGTCCCTATCTCAAAATAAGGCGTTCTTATAACAGGCTTCATACTCTCTCCTTAAATTATCACTACGTCAAAATCCATCATATTGCCGAACGCGGCGAGCGCCTCGACGTTTGCGTTGTAAACGAGCGCGGAATGGTGCGTGCCGCCGTTCTGCGAATACGCCTTCAAAAAGTCCTTCAGCGGCGTTTCCGGCTTCATCCAGCCGCGCACCTCGTTTTTATACGCCGCGTCCTTCGTACCGCTCTGAATGATATCGACCTCGGACAGAACGAGCGTAAAGCCGTATTCCGCGGGCGCTAAATTCACAAGCACGGCTTTGCCGGTTTTGAAGCACGCGGAAAGCGAAACGGTATCGCCGCACTTATTGTAGCTGAAAGGCTTGTCGAACAGGACGGGTCTGTTTTCCGTAAGTCTCGGGTTCATTTCTCCCATGTGGCTCAGAAGGATAGTATTTTCCTTCCAGTCGGGGCAGAACATCTCCGTAAACGACGTGTCGGGGAAAGCCTTGATAAGCGAGGCTACGAGACCGGCGGTGAGGTTGTCGCCCTCTCCGGCGTAGCCCTGTCCGCGCTCCATCACCTTACAGCACTCGACGAACGGCACCTTGGGCAGACCGTTTTCATCCGTGTGCAGGAAGTTGACCGTCACGCCGTCGAGCTTTTCCGCCTTCATCCATTTGCGGACGGCGAGACCGGCTTTTACGGAAGCTCTGTAATTATTTTTGTTTTTGACCGTTATTTCATATTTCTTTTTATCGCTTTCGATCTCGGCGTCTATCTCCGCGTCGGTCGTTTTTTCAAGATACTTTTCGGCGTCGGCTTTCGTCATCCTTATCGTTTTCGCGCCGATCTCTTCCTCGTACCGTTTGTCGGTTACCCTGAAATCGCCCATACCCTCAAATTCGCCGCCGACCATACCGATACGGCAGTTTTTGAAAGCCTTTGCGGCGTACGCGGCGCGTATATAACCGCACAGCTCGTCAAGCACGGCGGGATCGGAGGCGTGGCCGGTGCATATCTCAAAGGGTATGCCGTTCCGAAGAAGCATATTGCACATTTCCTGAACGCCGTGTATGCCGTGGTTTTCCATGATACGGTCCTCCGTATCGGAATACTTTATAAGCTCAAGGCTCGGCGTCGTGTCGAAAACTATTATCGGCGCTTTGAGGCTCTTCAAAGCCTCTATCGCTTCAAGCGAGGGAGAATACGCGAGGTGCTGAGTCACGACGGCGCATATTTCGTCGTCGGCGTTGAATTTCGCGGCGGCGCGGTCGAATTCCGGCTTTATGCGGCAGACCTCGTCCGCGCAGACGACCTCAAAGCCTTTGTCCTCTATCATTTTTATGAGCTTGTTCATATACTCGACGCAGGGAACTCTCCATTGCGAGCCCTTGTCGTCGTAAAGCTTGGTATAAAAGGGAAGGTATGCTATTCTGATCTTTTTCATTTTCTTTTCTCCTTATTTTCCGTAGATCGAAAGTCTTGCTCCGTCGAGCAGATCCTTTGCGTTTTTGTACATCATATCGTAAACGTCCTCCTTCGTGCAGCCGAGCGTTTTACACGCGCGTTTGAACGCGAGAAGCTCCTCGTAGCAGAAGAACGTTATTTTTTCCGCCTCCTCCGCGCTCACCTCGCGCAGGTGTCTGTCCTGCTTCGGGTCGCCGTAAAGTCCGGGCGGAATGAGGTTTATATACGTCCCGTTTTCCTCTATACGGTGCGTTCTCATCCGCAGGATCGGCATATCCGTGCCGAACATAACGTGCTTCGGTCCGGCGTGGCGTATGACCTCGGTTATCGCGTATTCACAGCAGTTCGCCGTAAAATCGTACATGAGATCGGGCGCTTTATACAAGTAATCCGTAAAGGCGTTTCCGACGTCCTCGTGAACGTAGGCGCGCCCGATGTGGGCTATGATGAGGCGCACGTTCGGGAATTCCGCTTTTATTTCAAGTATCTGATTGAGGTTTACCGGGTCCTTCAAACGTCCGTTCCTCGGTATGTGGAGCATAACGGCGGCGCCCATTTCGTCCATGCGTTTAAGCTGTTCCTTCGGGAAAAAGTCGAATATGCGTATCTCCGCCTCGGGCAGATAAGCGGGCGACAGGCTCAGATACGATTTTATGCCGAGAAATCCGCCCTCGCGTATATGCTTTTCCACCTCGTCCGGGCTTTGGGTCGGGTGGCTGTAATACAGCGCCGGCCAGCCCGTTTTTTTCGAGCATTCAGCGACGTATTCGTTATTTCGCGCTCCGCTCTCTATATCGTGCACCTTGCTCGTGAACATAAGAGCACAGACCTCCTTGCCCGGGAACATCAGCCTGTACGTTTCAATAAGGTCCTCCACGCTGTTGTCGCGCGCGACGAGGTCCGGCCACGTCACCGCTCTCTTATCGACTCCCGCGGGCTCGGGCGTCGTGTACTTTTCAAGCCAGACGTGCGTATGTACGTCGAGGATCTTATCGGGCAGAAAGTCTTTCAGCTCCTCCTCGTATATCCGTTTGTCGTTTTCGGTCAATTCAAATAAAGCCATATATCATACTCTCCGTACGTTTTTTATAGATTATATCACCAAACACCTTAAATGTAAAGAGATATTTTGAAAATATAGGAGAAAAAAGAATAAAGAAAAGCGATCAAAAAAAACGGCGTCGTTCGATGCCCGACCGTCATAAGGAAGTTTTTTCACCTCAAGTTCGAGTGGTGAGTAAGTGTGCACTTAAGAAAAGCAGACTGAGAACAAAATCAGTCTGCTTTTTCGTATTCAACCGGTATAATGAAGACGTTCGCTTGAAGAAAACCGTTGAATTCGAA
>CACZVC010000041.1 GCA_902784545.1 uncultured Ruminococcus sp.
GCCTCGGCAGCTGTACGCGCGCCGTGCCGTTTGATATTATGTAAAAGCCGATCTTGCCGCGGCAGCGGTTTATCAGCTCTTTTGCTCCGTCTATGAATATCGCGCTTTCCGACAGATATTTTTCGTAAAGCTCCGCGGCGAGCGCGCCGTCGCCTTTGATGTTCCGCTCTTTGAAAAATCCCTCAAAGCGCGTGTCTATCAGCTGTCGCCTCGTTATCTCCTTCCGCTCGAGCTTTTTCCATAACGCGTCGTTATACGCGGAATACGCTTTTTTCAGCTCCTTTGTCGGCTCGGTGCCGAAGTAAGTGAAAAGCCGCCCCACGGCTTCGCTTTCCGACGCTGAAAAATCAAGCAGCGTGTTGTCGAGATCGGCAAGCAAAATCGTATATTTCTTCATTTTATCTCACAAATAATAAATATTCCGTGCCTTCTTATTATTATAGTATATTTTTATAAAAAAATTGTGGATAAGAGGCAAACCCGAGGTGAATGTTGCTTTCCGTTAATGTAAAAAAACACGCTGTAATAAATGAACAATGTGTTTTTTAACAAAAAGTACTTTAATATAGATTCCTTATGTGATAAAATCAAAGAAAAAAAGGAGATATAGTTATGAAAAAAGCCGCATTGTTAGGCGATTCGATAAGACTTATAGGCTACGGGCAAAAATGCGCGGAGCTTTTGTCCGATGAGTTTGAGACGTTTCTGCCCGAGGAAAACGGGATGTTCGCAAAATACACCCTCCGCATGGCGCTGTGGGAGTGGAAGCCGAAGCTCGAGGGCTGCGACGTTATCCACTGGAACAACGGCTTGTGGGACGTATGCGATTTAGGCGACGGACCTTTTACGCCGGTAGACGAATACGTCGCAACTCTCGTAAGGATCAGCAAGGTCTTAAAAAACTATACGAAGAATATAATTTTCGCCACCTCCACGCCGACAAGCCCCGATATGTGGGGACACGATATAGAAAGGGCGAAGGCGTATAACAAAGCCGCGGTCGACGCGCTTACCGCCGAGGGAGTGAGGATAAACGATTTATTCACCACCGTCGCCGCCGATATTCCCGGCAACATCTGCGCCGATAATATCCATCTCTCCGAAAAAGGCATAGCCCTCTGCGCCGCGCAAACCGCGGATATCATAAGGAAAACCGTATTCAACTGAAATATTGAAAAAAGTGTCGTATGGATAAAGAAAAAATATCATTATTGTTTGAAAAATACTGCAAAAAACTGCGTATAACGCCGTTATGGGACGTTAAGCTTGAGTTTGTCGACGATCCCGGATGGAAAAAGACCGGGGATTTCAAGCTGGATTGCGACGACAGAAAAGCGATACTTATGTTAAACGCCGCAAATCCGAAGCAGGAGAATTTGGAAGAGGTCATAGTCCACGAGCTGATGCATATAAAAATGTATCCGCTCGATCAGGTCGCCGAATCGCTGATAACAAGCAATTTTCCCGAGGGAACGCCCGGGTATGATTTTGCGTACACGCAGTTTTTCACCGCGCTCGAACAGACGGTCGAGGAGCTGACAAAATGCTTTCTGTTTGAATTCGGCGAGAATAAGGAGCTGTCGTTCGGCAGGTGCGAAAAAACGAAGTCTTTTAACGATCTGTACGACGGCTTGAGATCCATAAATTAAAGGAGATATAATGGAAATAAAAACGTTTACCGAGGACAGACTGCCTGACGTCATAGACTTTGAGCTTCGTTTGCGCGAGGAGGAGGACTTCTGGGGCTGGGAGATAGACGACGAATACAAAAGGAACGTGAAAAACTGTTTTCACGATAAAAGATTCGATCATTCGATATCTCTTCTCGCGTACGATAACGGCAAAGTCGTCGGCAGGATCGACAGCGTGATTATCCCGTCGCGCTTCGACGGTACCGTAAAAGCTTATCTCGACTGGATATGCGTGCTGAAAAGCAGCCGTCACAAGGGCGTCGCGCAGGCGCTCTTGTCGGAACTCAAAGCGCGGCTCAAAGAGCAGGGTATCGATACGCTCATAGCCCTGACCGCCGCAAACGACGAGGCGCAGAGCTTTTACCGCGCCGTACCCGATTCGATAATGAGGGACACGGGGATCTGGATAGATATAAAATAGGTAAAAAAATGGATTATTTAAAGGAATACTACGAATCGCGCGATGAGGACAGCCGGCTTTTGTCAAAGCACGGGCAGATCGAGTATATCACGACGATGAAGTATATACGCGAATGCGCCGATAAAACAAAAGCGAAGCGCGTGCTTGAGATCGGCGCCGGCACGGGCAGATACAGTATAGCTCTCGCAAAGGATGGCTTTGACGTCACGGCTGTCGAGCTGATAGAGCATAATCTCGAAATCCTGCGGCAAAACGCAAAAGGCGTGCGGCTCGACGCCTTTCAGGGCGACGCGCTCGATCTTTCGCGCTTTTCAGACAATACGTTCGATATGACGCTCGTTTTAGGTCCGATGTATCACCTTTACAGCTTTGAGGACAAGAAAAAAGCTTTGTCCGAGGCGGTGCGCGTTACGAAAAAAGGCGGTCATATACTTGTCGCCTACTGTATGAACGAGCCGACGGTGATACAGTTCGCGTTCCGCCGCGGAAATCTTGACTACGTGTTTAAAAAAGGTCTTTTAACACCCGACTGGCATTGTAAAAGCGAGCCGGAGCAGGTGTTCGAGCTTGTCAGAACTGAGGATATCGCGCGGCTCGACGATACCGCGGACGTTACCCGCGTAAAGCTGATCGCGACAGACGGCGCGGCACATTATCTGAGCGAGCTTATAGACGGTATGGACGATAAAACGTATCGGAAATGGCTCGAATATCACATAGCCGTATGCGAGCGGCAGGACCTTATCGGCGCGTCGAACCACACGCTCGATATTCTTATAAAAAACTGAGACCGGATTGAAATTCCGCTTGACATATCACGGTCGTTATGCTAAAATCGGAATATAAAAAAGGATGGTAAAAATATGAAAAAAGCGAATATAATCGTACTTGCGGGACAGTCCAACGCCGTCGGCGTCGGTCACGTCAAATGTCTGCCGAAACATTTTTCCGCGGAAAAAATCGCAAAATGGCGAAACGGCTACGAAAACGTAAAAATAAATTATTTTTCGCACGATAAAAAAAGCGGCGGCTTTGTAAAAACTACGGTAAACTGCGCGGAGACGACGAAGGACACGTTCGGTCCCGAGCTCGGTATAGCCGACGCGCTCGATGAAAAATACCCGGGACGGGAGTTTTTCATAGTCAAATGCGCTTTCGGCGGTATGTCGATGTGGCACGACTATCTGTCGCCGTCCGGCGGGGAGGATTACGATCCGTTATCGTACGCCGATCAGTACGAGCATATCGTCGCCGCGATAGAATCAGGCAAAAAAGCGCGCGCGGGCTGGTGCTATAACGAGCTTGTAAAGCTTTTGACCGAGAGTATATCGTATCTTGAAGAAAACGGTTATACCCCGGCTATTAAGGCGTTTTGCTGGATGCAGGGCGAAAACGACGCCTGCACGGACGAAACCACGGAGAGCTACGCAAAACACTACGACGCGATGCTGCGCGATTTCAAAGCGGAATTTGTAAAATATATGGATAAATGCCTGTTTATCGACGCCGGTATAAGCACGGTGTGGGAGCGCTTCGAACGTCTTGATCAGATAAAACGCGATTATGCGAAATACCGCCCCGACTGCGTGTATATAGACACGATAGCCGCCGGGCTGACCACCGAAAACGAGCCGCCCGAGGCGCCTGACCTTTACCACTACGATTCCGACTGCGTAATAAAGCTCGGTCATCTTTTTGCCGACAATATGACAAATTTGTGATAATATGAAAAAATATATTGCGCCGATAATAATTCTTCTCATATTTCTGACAGTGGCGATAACGCTGTGGCTTACTAAAAACAATATATTTTATTTATTCAATTTTACATATATAGGCGTATCGATCGCGCTCGGACTGTTTCTGCTCATAAAAAAGTACAAACACGCAAGGCGTATAGTTCAGCTGCTCGTCGGACTTTATATGCTCGTCTATCTCGGATTCATACGCGGAGAGAATATGCAGATAGAGGGCTTCTGGTATTATCTTTTCACCGGCGTTTTCGAGGCGGCGACGATTCATTACGCCGTTGCGAAGATCTTCGGTCCGCTTATCTTCGGAAGAGGCTGGTGCGGCTACGCCTGCTGGACTGCAATGGTGCTCGATTTTCTTCCGTATAAAACGCCCGAAAAACCGCGTAAAAAGCTCGGATGGATAAGGTATGTCACGTTCGCGCTTTCCCTTATCTTCGTTTCGGCTCTGTTTTTGTCAAAGGTAGGGAATATCGAAAAAATAATGTTCTGGGCTTTCGTTATCGGCAACGCCGTGTACTACGCCGTCGGAATAATCGCCGCGTTCGCTTTCAAGGATAACCGCGCCTTCTGCAAATATTTCTGCCCCGTCGCCGTTTTTTTGAAGCCGATGAGCTATTTCTCGCTCATGCGTATCAAATGCGACAAAAGCAAATGCGTAAACTGCGGCAAATGCAAAAAAGTCTGTCCGATGGACGTTGATATGACCGATAATTCGAGGAAAAGAAAAAACGGCACGGAATGTATCCTCTGCCACGAATGCGTTAAAAACTGCCCTAAAAAAGCGCTTTGACCATTTTAAAGTCCGGAATACCCGGACTTTTGTAATATCGCGTATATCGCGGTAATATCAGACGATGCCTTTTGCTATTGAAAAGATTTTCATAATGATGTTTTCATTTTCTTTATTTTACTGTATAATCATATCATCATCAAATACGGAGGTATAAAGAAAATGGAAAAAAGAGTCCTTGACGAAAAAATGATCGAGGAGTTCCGAAAGTATTTAATATCTGAGGAAAAAAGCGAAAATACGGTAAAAAAGTATTGCAGGGACGCGCTGAAATTCGCAGAATACGCGGGCGGTAAAGAACTGACAAAGGAAGACGCGATCGAATATAAAAACAAAATGAAAACAAGCGGCAGCGCCGTCAGAAGCGTCAATTCCGTCATAGCGAGCCTCAACAGCCTTTTCGTGTTTCTCGGATGGCACGATATGAAGCTGAAAATGATAAAAATTCAACAGCAGATATTCCGCGCCGAGGAAAAGGAGCTGAGCCGCGCCGAATACGAAAGGCTCGTATATACCGCCTTGACGGATAACGAAGACCGCCTGAGCCTGATGATACAGACGATATGCGGCACAGGTATCCGCGTAAGCGAGCTTCAGTTTATAACCGTCGAGGCCGCGCGGCGCGGTTACGCTACCGTCGACTGCAAGGGTAAAACACGCGAGGTGTTCATCGTATGCGCCCTGCAGAACAAGCTGCTTTTATACGCCGCGGAGCACGGAATAAAAACGGGAAGCATTTTCATAACGAAATACGGAAATCCCGTCGACCGTTCGAACGTATGGCGCGGTATGAAATCGCTTTGTATAAAAGCCGGCGTAAACCCCGAAAAGGTATTCCCGCATAACCTTCGGCACCTCTTTGCCCGCGTTTTCTACGATATCGACAACGATTTAGCGAGATTAGCCGATATTCTCGGACACAGCAGCATAAACACGACGCGCATATACATAATGTCGACCGGCTCCGAACACAGAAGATGTATGGAAAATATGCACCTGATAATTTAAAATATCTGGCGTTGGTATTGATTTTTGCGATCGGATGTGATATTATTATAATAATAGAAAGGAATAATATAATATGGATAATAAAAAACGGTTCGCCGAAGCAAAGTTCGGTATGATGATACACTGGGGACTTTACTCGCTGCTCGGAGGAGAGTGGAGAGGAAAGAGGATGGATAATTATATCGCCGAATGGGCGCAGCAGTATTTCCGCATACCGCTTGAAGAGTATAAACGGCTCTGCAAAGCGTTCAACCCGGTATATTTTGACGCGGATGAATGGGTCTCGCTCGCAAAAAAGGCCGGTATGAAGTACGTCGTCCTCACGTCAAAGCATCACGACGGTTTTGCGCTGTTCAAATCCGAAGCGTCAGAATATAACGTCGCAGACGCCACGCCTTTCGGACGCGACGTTGTCGCGGAGATTGCCGACGCGTGCAAAAGACACGGACTTCGGCTCGGTCTGTACTATTCGCAGGATCTTGACTGGGAACACCCGCACGGCGGCGGATATACCATGGGGAAGGTCTGGTGCGGCGACGCCGCGTATCTTACGAACAACTGGGATTATCCGGACGATAACAAAAAGGATTATTCGATCTGCTTTGAAGAAAAGATAAAACCGCAGGTAAAGGAAATACTGACGAAATACGGCGATCTCTGCCTTATCTGGTTCGACGTTCCCGTGACGATAAACGCGGAGCAGGGAAAACAACTGTACGATATGGTAAAATTCTATCAGCCCGACTGCCTCGTGAATTCGCGTATAGGCAACGGCCTCGGCGATTATACCTCCGCCGAGGATAACGAGATACCGAAGGAGAACGTAGGCAAAGTGCTGTATGAATCGCCTTGCACGCTGAACGATTCATGGGGCTTCAAATACTACGATTCAAACTGGAAATCACCGGATAAGGTCATAGAACTTAAAAACCGCCTGAACAGCTCCGGCATAAACTATCTGTTGAATGTCGGACCGGACGGCCTCGGCAGGATCCCCGCCCCGTCCGTCGATATCCTCCGCGAAGTCGGAGAGCGGTTGAATTGAAAATAAAACGCGGCGCTGTCCCACCTCGCCGCGTTTTTATCATTTTCCCCCGTTTTTCCCTTTATCATAAAAAAATAATTTATAAAAACAAAAAATAATGCAAAATGCATATTGACTTTTCCGAGTTTGTGTGCTCTATTAAGTGGCATCATATTCTTCGCTGCTCCCAGCGGGATAATATTTTGCATATATTGTTAAAAAGTCGTGACATAAAAATAAAGATAAAATTTTTTCGACAAATTTTGATAAAGGTATTGATTTTTTCGGGAAAATATGATATTATAATAAAAAAAATAAATGAACAAATGAAAAGGAGTAGAAAGAAAATGAATAAAAACAATACATCTAAGTCGTTAGTCTTCTGTTTTATCGGTTTATTTCTTTGTTTAGCGCTTTTCATCGGAACGACGTTTGCGGTTTTCAGCAAGACGGTAATTTCGGGTAAAAATAATATAACGGCAAGTTTTGACGTTTCTCTTAAAGTTTTTGACAAAAACCCGATCACTGTAACTTCAAACAACACAGGTTCTGATTTTACAAATAATTCAATACTCTTTGAAAATATATCACTTTCCGCGGGAGATGATACCGGGATCAAGTTTATAAAAGTTCACAACGGAACGAATAAGAGCATCAACGTGACCGTAAAACTTACTGAGTGCACTTATACTTCTTACACCGGTGAACCTGTATGGTTCTTGTGTTTTGATGAGCTTGATGAAAGCGGTTCGTTCAATTCAAATTATACAGAGAACTTCCCGGATTCGAGTACTATGAGCTTAGTGACGCAAAAGTCGATAGAAAGCGGAAAAGATTTTGTCTTCGCAGTCGGTTTAAAACTTTCGGATACAAACTCGACGATCGGCGACACCGCATCGTTTAAAGTTTCGGTACTTTCTGAACAAGCGTAATCCATTTTAACTGAACACAATATTCGGGAGATACAGTCGGATGAAAAAAGCTTTGAATGTTATCAAAAACGTTCTGGTATGGCTTATTATCATTTCGGCTGTATCTTTTATGTTGTTTACACTTTTTTCCGTCCTTGTATTTGACAAAGAAAACGTCAGCATTTTCGGATACAAATTCTTCATCGTTCAATCCGATTCGATGAGTGCGACCGATTTCAGGACCGGCGATCTTATAATTTCAAAAAACGTCGATCCGGAAAAGCTCTCGGCGGGAGATATCATCACGTTTATTTCAGAAAATCCGTCGAGCAGAGGCGAGACCGTAACGCACAAAATACGCGATAAAGGCGTAAACGACGAGGGAAAACCGGGATTCATAACATACGGTACGACAACTGACAGCAACGATGAGGCGCTTGTTACGTACGATCATATAATCGGCAGATACACGGGCAAGCTGTCCGGCGCGGGAGCGTTTTTTGCGTATCTTAAAACAACGCCCGGATATATTACGTGCGTGGTCGTGCCTTTTACCGTTTTGATATTGTATTACGGCATAAAAGTCGTTATTCTTTTCAGACGATACAAAAAAGAGCAGACCGCGGAGATTGAAGCGGAAAGACAAAAGCTCGATATGGAAAGAAAAGAATCCGAGAAAAGGCTGAAAGAGCTTAAAGAGCTTGAAGAAAAACTGAAAAGAGAACAGGCACATAACGCAAATAATGAATAACACAAATTAAAACAGGTCGGATCATTCCGACCTGCTTTTTTTGTTCGGTTTGTTATCTGGTCTTTATAGAGTTTTCGTAACTCTCGATCATCTTTTTGACCATCTGTCCGCCGACGGAGCCCGCCTGCTTGGACGTGAGATCGCCGTTGTAACCGTTCTTAAGATTTACACCGATTTCGCTCGCAGCTTCCATTTTGAAACGGTTGAGAGCGTCTTTTGCATCGGGTACTACATGCTTTGCCATAATAGTAAAAATTCCTTTCAAATTCTTATATAAAGCGTTACCGTATCCGGTATCGCGGAAGTGAGCCTCTTTTTGGCTCCGAATTTATTATGTGCAAACATGAGTTATATAATCCAGGAATTTTTTGCTATTTTTTTATCATATCTTATCAAGCGTCTGTTCGGGGCAGAGAGACGAAGCCATGACCGCCTTTATCGTATGCATACGGTTTTCCGCTTCGTCGAAAACTACTGATCTTTCACTCTCGAAAACCTCGTCCGTAACCTCCATACAGTCGATCCCGAATTTGTCGAAAATACTCTTGCCAATATTCGTTTTGAGATCGTGGAACGACGGCAGGCAGTGCATGAAAACGCAGTCGGGCGACGCTTTATCCATAAGCTCCTTTGTAACGCGATACGGCAAAAGATCCTTTATTCGCTTTGCCCACGCTTCATCCGGCTCTCCGAGCGATACCCAGACGTCCGTGTAAATAACGTCGGCGTTTTTTACAGCCTCGAACGGGTCGGTAATAAATGAAATCGTTGAGCCGTTTTTTTCGGCTTCGGCTTTGCATATCTTTGTCAGATCGCCGCAGGGGAAATATCCTGCGGGCGAGCAGGCGACGAAATCGACGCCGAGCTTTGCGCATCCGACCATGAGCGAATTGCCCATATTGTACATGGAATTGCCCATAAATACGAGTTTTATGCCTTTTACCGTCCCGAAACGCTCCTTTATCGTCATCATATCCGCCAATATCTGCGTCGGATGCGATTCATTCGTCAGTCCGTTCCAGACCGGCACGCCGGAGTACCGGGCGAGAGTTTCAACAATTTCCTGCCCGTAGCCTCTGTATTCTATACCGTCGAACATCCTGCCGAGAACGCGCGCGGTATCCGCGATGCTTTCTTTATTTCCTATTTGCGAGCATTCGGGCGAAAGATATACCGGATGAATGCCGAGATCGTTTGAGGCGACCTCAAACGCGCAGCGCGTTCTCGTACTTGTTTTTTCAAATATCAGCGCAACGCTTTTGCCCTCGCATAATTTGTGCGGTACGCCGTTCTTTTTAAGGGCTTTGAATTTTTCCGCAAGCGTTATAAGCCCGTTTATTTCATCAGCCGACAGGTCGAGCAGTTTTAAAAAGCTTTTTTTATATAAACTCATTTTATCGCCTCTTTGACGTATCCTATCTGCGCCTCTACGCTTTCGACAGACGTGCCGCCGAAGCTTTTGCGCTTCAATACGCAGTTGTAAAGATCAACAGCCTTATAAACGTTGCCGTCGATCAGCTCCGAAAATTCATTATATTTTTCAAGGCCAAGTTCTTCAAGCGTTTTGTTGTGATTTATACAGTATGACACGATCTGTCCGGAAATCTTATAAGCAGAACGGAACGGCAAGCCCTTTGAAACGAGATAATCGGCTAAATCTGTCGCGTTTATAAAGCCCTTCTGCGCCGCTTTTTTCATATTTTCCGTTTTGGCTGTCAGCGTTTTTATCATCCCTGAATAGATGTCGAGGCAGGATATAACCGTATCGACCGCATCGAAAACCGGCTCCTTATCCTCCTGCATATCTTTATTGTACGCAAGCGGAAGTCCTTTCATAACTGTCAGAAGCGTTACAAGGTCGCCGTAAACGCGCCCGGTCTTGCCTCTTACAAGCTCCGCCATATCGGGGTTTTTCTTCTGCGGCATTATTGAAGAGCCGGTGGTAAAGCTGTCTGAAAGCTCGATAAATCCGAATTCCCAGCTTGACCAGAGGATGATTTCCTCCGACAGGCGCGAAAGATGCATCATAAGTATAGAAAGAGCGGAGAGCAGGTCGATCAAAAAATCCCTGTCGGACACTCCGTCGAGCGAATTTCTGCAAACGTCTTTGAAGTCAAGCTTTTCGGCCTCAAAAAATCTGTCCGTATCGTACGTGGTTCCGGCGAGCGCGCAGCAGCCGATGGGCGAAACATCAGCTTTTGCCTTGCAGTCAACGATACGCGCCTTATCGCGCAGAAGCATCATCGCGTACGCCATAAGATAGTGACCGAAGGTGACGGGCTGAGCGCGCTGAAGATGCGTATATCCCGGCATGATAGCTCCCTTGTATTCTTCCGCCTTTTCCGTTATCGCCGATATAAGATTTATTATCTTTTCTTTTATTATATCGCAGGAGGATTTCGTCCACATACGTATATCGAGCGCGACCTGGTCGTTTCTGCTCCTCGCGGTATGCAGTTTTTTGCCCGCCTCGCCTATACGTTCCGTCAGTATCTTTTCGACGAACATATGTATATCCTCGCAGTCGGGATCGGGCAAAAGTCTGCCGTTCAGCATATCGTCGAGTATCAGGGACAAGCCGTCTGTAATTTTGTCCGCCTCGTCTTCCGTCATGATGCCCTTGTGAGCGAGCATTTGCGCGTGCGCGATACTGCCCGTAATATCCTCTTTGAACATACGGCTGTCAAAGCGTATGGAAGAATTGAAATCGTCCGCCAGCTTGTCTGTCGCACCGTCCGTGCGTCCCGCCCACATTTTACTCATTTTTTGACCTCGTTTATTTGTTTTTGTTGTTTACCTGCGCCTGGACCTTTGTCGGAAGACCGAAAAGGTTTATGAAGCCCGTCGCGTCCGCCTGATTGTAAACGTTATCCTCTCCGAACGTCGCAAGCTCCTCCGAATACAGCGCGTAATCGGACCACACGCCCGCTTTTATTATGTTGCCCTTGTAGAGCTTTAATCTGACTTTGCCGGTGACGTTCTTCTGAGTCGCGGTAACGAACGCGGAAAGCGCCTCGCGCAGAGGAGAGAACCAAAGACCGTTGTAAACGGTTTCGGCGAACGTGATCGCAAGCTCCTGCTTTTTGTGCATCGTCATTTTATCGAGCGTCAGCGTTTCAAGATAATCGTGCGCAAAGTAGAGTATCTCGCCGCCCGGCGTTTCGTAAACGCCGCGGCATTTCATACCGACGAGCCTGTTCTCGATGATGTCTAGAAGACCTATACCGTTTTTGCCGCCAATTTCGTTGAGCTTCAGGATTATATCCTTCGCGCTCATTTTCTCATCGTTTAACGCAACGGGTTTACCCTGTACGAAATCGAGAGTTATGTATTCGGGCTTATCCGGAGCGGTGAGCGGGGAATTGCACATTTCAAGGAATCCGGGCTCCTCGTATTTCGGCTCGTTTCCGGCGTCCTCGAGATCGAGTCCCTCGTGGCTTAAATGCCAGAGGTTTTTATCCTTAGAATAATTCGTTTTTCTTGTTATTTTCAGCGGTACGTTGTGCGCCTCGGCGTAATCTATTTCCTCCTCGCGCGACTTGATGTTCCATTCGCGCCACGGGGCGATTATCTTCATATCCGGGGCGAAAGCCTTTATCGCAAGCTCGAATCTGACCTGATCGTTACCTTTGCCGGTACAGCCGTGCGCTATCGCGTCCGCGCCCTCGGCGAGAGCTATCTCAACGATACGCTTCGCTATGATCGGACGTGCGAACGACGTGCCGAGCAGGTATTTTTCGTACATCGCGCCCGCCTGCATCGTCGGTATTATGAAATCGTCGACGAAAACGTCGGTAAGATCCTCTATATAAAGCTTGCTCGCGCCGGTCTTTATCGCTTTTTCTTCAAGTCCGTCAAGCTCCGTGCCCTGACCGACGTTGCCGGAAACCGCTATTACCTCGCAGTTGTTGTAATTTTCCTTTAACCACGGTATTATTATCGACGTGTCGAGACCGCCGGAATATGCAAGCACTACTTTTTTTATACTGTCTTTATTCATTTTTATATCCTCCGGATTTATTATATGCGTATTATACTGCATAAATATGCAAAAGTCAAGAGCAAAATGCAAAAAATATTCAAAAAACTGCAAATTCGGAGAATAAAATACATAAAACCGCGGTCGAAGCCGCGGTTTTATGCAATATATACAATATTATTTTATTATTTAACGCCGGAGGCGATTATCGAGACCTTGATCATATCGCCGAGCGCGTCGTCGAAATCGAAGCCCCAGATGATGTTGGCGTCAGGCGCGGTCGTTTCGGCTATCTTGTTCGATATCTCGTTTATCTCGTCAAGCGAAACGTTGTGGTTTGCGGACAGATAAACGACAAGACCTTTCGCCTCGTTCATGCCCTTTTCAAGCAGCGGGTTCGAGGTCGCGGCTTCGACGAGCTTCTTGACTCTGTCGTTGCCCTCCGCTACGGCGTTGCCTATGAATATGTCGCCGGAGTTGCGGAGCACCGCGTTTATATCGGCTATGTCTATGTTTATGAGCATAGCTTTCGTCAGTATTTCAAGCACGGAAAGAACGCTTTCGCAAAGAACGTCGTCGATCAGACGGAAGGCGTTTGCAAACGTGATCTTTTGCGTGGTGGAATTCTTTACGTTTTCGTTCGGGATTATTATTATCGCGTCGGAATATTTGCGAAGCTCCTCAAGTCCCGCGTCGGCAACAGCCATTCTGCGCGAGCCCTCGAAAGCGAAAGGCTTTGTAACGACGGAAATGGTGAGAGCGCCCGCGTCGTGCGCCGCTTTTGCAACTACCGGAGCCGCGCCTGAGCCTGTGCCGCCGCCGAGACCCGCCGCGACGAATGCGACGACGCAGCCCTCGAACAGGGAAACGAGCATTTCATAATTTTCTTCAGCCAGAGTTTTGCCGAGCGCGGGATTGCCGCCGCAGCCTCTGCCGGAGCCGTGCTTTTCGCCCAGATGAACAGGCGTGACAGCCGTGGAACGCAGAGCCTTGCTGTCAGTATCTATACCGTAATATGTGATTCCGTTCGGCTTTGCTTCCGCAACGCGGCAGACAGAGTTGTTTCCGCCGCAGCCGACGCCCGCGACCGTGATCTTCA
Organism: uncultured Ruminococcus sp.; assembly: GCA_902784545.1. Taxonomy (GTDB): domain Bacteria; phylum Bacillota; class Clostridia; order Oscillospirales; family CAG-272; genus UBA1248. Next base: position 13,429 of record CACZVC010000041.1, read on the forward strand.
TAAATTCAGTATCAATCATTATTTTGTTCTCCTGCTTATAGTTTTATATTCATTCCACTATATTATAAACTAAAAATTTCGATTTGGCAAGTGTTTTTTGCAAAAAATACGCAAAAATTTTCAAAAAATGCCGAAAAATTGTGTAAATAATCCTTTATACCGCACGATTGAGGGAAAAAACGCTTGATTTTTATTTTTCAGTATGTTATAATGAAAAAAAACGAAAGGGAAATACATCCATGAATAAAAGACTTAACAGAAAAAAACTCATTATAGGTACATATTGTCTTAAACCGTACGGCAGGACTGAGGAGCACATAAAGGATCTTTCGGAATGCGGGATAGATATGATAGTATGCCTTGACAGACCGGATAAGGCGCTGCTCGATCTTCTGGAAAAATATCACGTCGGATGTATAGTCTCCGGGATCCTTCCCGGCTGGTGGGGAGGCGACGGCACGTCAGCCGGTACGCTTAACGAGCGCAACCC
>CACZVC010000042.1 GCA_902784545.1 uncultured Ruminococcus sp.
CCGATATTCTATAAGCATTTCAGCTATAATCTGAATATCGAAAACGGCGCGAGAGAGCGCGACAACTCCGACCTCGGCATAGACTCTCAGGGCGCGGAGGCGAGATACGCTCTCACGCAGTCGAATTTCCGCCCCGGCGACGTGCTGTTTTTGAGCTCCGTATCGGGCAGGACGAAAAAAGTCGTCGATCTGGCGTACGAGGCGGTGAAGCTCGGCATAAAGGTCATAGCGTTCACCTCGATGGAATACGCCGTTAAGGTCGACCCGGTACATCCGTCCGGCAAAAAGCTGTACGAGATAGCCACGATAACGATAGACAACTGCGCCCCCGCCGCCGAAGCGATGCTCGACGTCGACGGAATAGAGGCAAAATTCGGAGCCGCCTCCGGCATAGCCTCTGACTACATAATGTGGAGCATAACGAGCGTCGCCGTCGAAAAGCTGCTTGAAAAAGGCATAACCCCCGGCATACTCAAAAGCGCCAATTATCCCGGCGGTATGGAGTACAACAAGACCGTGGTAGAGCCGAATTACGACAAATACGGCTGGTAAAACAAAAAACGACGGATATTTCCGGTCTGCGGAAATATCCGTTTTTTTTCAGATCAGCTCCAGCTCTATCCGTCTCGAGCTGACGTTTACGTCCGTCACCTCTACCTTCACCGTATCGGACGGGCGGTACGTCCTCCCGTGCGATATGAGCGTCATAAGCTCCGGCAGGTATTCCGCACCGACCGGGCTTACGCGGACGAAGCCCTCCGCGCCGTACGGCAGACGGGCGAAAAATCCGCCAGAAACGACGCTCGTTATAACGGCGTCGAATTCGCCTCCGATAAAGCTTTTTGTGTAGTACGCCATATAAAGATCGTCCATATCGCGCTCGAACTTTGCCGCGATCTCCTCACGCTCGTTCGATCGCTCCGCGGCGTTTATCGACGCCGTTTTGTAGTGCGCCGCGTCGCCGCCTTTTTTCAAAAGCAGATTTTTTATTATCCTGTGCGTCATAAGATCGGGATAACGGCGTATCGGAGAGGTGAAATGGCAGTAACACGGCGAGCCGAGGCCGAAATGCGGCGAAGGCTCCGCGTCGTATTTCGCCTTCATCATACAGCGCAGGACAAGATACGATATTATGTCCCCCTTGCCCTTTGCTTTTGCGGAATCGAGGAATTTTCCTATCTGATAAAGCGATATATCGCCGTCGAGCGCCGACGCGTCGATGCCGACGGATTCGGCGAACACCTTCAGTTTCAGAAGCTTTTCCGTATCCGGCTCCTCGTGCACGCGGTAAACGCACGGCAGACCGCGGTTTTTCAGTGCCGTCGCCACGGCTTCGTTCGCGGCGAGCATGAACTGCTCGATGACGCGCTCGCTCACGCCGCGCTCCTCAAAGCCCGCGTTCACTATATTTCCGTCATCGTCGATATCAAAACGGAATTCCGCGCTTTCAAGCTCAAGCGCGTGGCGGCGCGCCGATTTGCGGCAAAGCGCGGCGTAAAGCGCTAATATGTCGTCAAGCCCGCCGTCGGAGAATACCGGCGAGTATTTTTTATAAAAACGGCTGTCCTCGCCCTTGTCTATCACGTCGTTCACCTCGCCGTAAACGCCGCGCACCTTTGAGCGTATAACGGATTCGTAAATACCGCAGTCCTTTATTTCGCCGTCCTCGTCTATATACATTATCGCCGACAGCGCGTATCTGTTGACCTTCGGGTTCAGCGAACACGCGCCGTTTGAAAGCGAGACCGGGAGCATGGGTATAACGCGGTCGGCGAAATAAACGCTCGTCCCGCGCGAAAGCGCCTCGCTGTCCGCGGGCGAGTATTCCGTTACGTATTCCGATACGTCGGCTATGTGTACGCCGAGCTCGAAGCCGCCGTTTCTGCGCTTTACCGATATCGCGTCGTCGAAATCCTTGGAGCCTGCGCCGTCTATCGTGAATATGCGCTCCTCCGTGAGGTCGAGGCGGTTTTTCTTATAAACGCGCCGCTTTGCGCTCCCGTCCGCAAACGCCTCCGCGTCCTCCGGAAATTCCGCTTTGAGTCCGGCGTTGTCGAGCGCCGCGGCGACGTTCGGGTACAGCTCGTCGGAGCTTCCGTACGTTTTAAGTATCACACCGCGCGCCGGCTCGCGCTTCTGCGCGTCCGGGTATTCTTTTATCTCGCACAAAACCTTGTCGTTGTCGTTTGCGCCGTTAAGATGCGCGGGGGATATCAGCGTGTCGAAGCACAGCTTTCTGTCGTCGGCTATGACGATATGCCGGACGGTAAGCCTGTTCCCCTCGCGGCGTTTTATATATTTGTATATCCCGGTAAACGTCGTTACTCCGCGCGATTCGACGGACGTCACGCGCGCCTCGGTCCTGCCGTTGTATTCTCCGACGGTAAAGCGGACGCGGTCCGACGTGACGGCGCCGTTCACGTATTTTACCGGAACGAACAGATCGGCGGGAAACGTGTCTTTATCGTCCGCGGTTATAAAGCCGTATCCGTCTGCGGACGACTGAAAAACGCCCCCGTATGATCGGGGCGGTCTTTTATCCTTTGACGCGCTTTTCCTTTTGTCTGCGCGCCTGACCGTCCTTTTTATCTGTTTTTTGTTCGTTTGCCTTTTTTTCGCCATATATTTTTCCTTAATATACAAAATCGGCACCGTCGTGCCGATTTTGTGATCTTTTCAGCTTATTCAGCAGCGGTGGTCGCCGCCTCGGTCGCTTCCGCCGTCGTTTCGGCAGCTGTTTCCGCCTCGGTCTCATCGACCGTAGTCACAGCGGCTTCAGTCGTTGTTTCGGCTGCGGACTGCGGATGGTTGTGCTGATAGTTCATTATCAGCGCGAACACGATCACGAGCACCGCGAACGCTATCGAAACGTACGTTGTTATACGGGAGAGCTTTTTATCCTTTGAACGCTGCTTGTTCTTTCCCGAATAGTTATCGGGGCTTCCGCCCGAGATAGCCTGCGACAGCTTGTTTGAACGGCCGCCGGTCTGGAAAAGCACAAACACGATAAGAGCTATTGCCATAACGACCAAAAGCACGGCAAGGATGATATTTAAAACTTCCATTATGTCCCTCCAATGGTAAATTTATCATAATATGTAACCGGAAAGCAGACTTAAAAAAGCCCCGCAACCGGATAAGCAGAGTTATTATATCACAAATGTTTTGAAAAAGCAATACGTTATCCGAAAAAAAGTTGAATTTTTTTGATGTTTTATATGGATTTAATGTGATTTGAGACAAATTCCAAAAGCGAATCGCGGTCGTTTGAGGTTTCGTCGGATATAACGCCGTCAAGCGCGAAGCGGAGAAGCTCCCCGACGGCGGGACCCGGTCTTACCCCGAGACCGATAACGTCTTTTCCGTTTATCGCAAGATCGCGCACGTTCAGCGCCGTGCCGTTTTCCTCCGCCTCGCACAGGATCTCGTAGGCGGCGTTCAGGTCGTTTAAGCGGCTGTAATACCGCGGATTCTCCGCAAGCACGTCGGCGCGTTTCAGTTTAAGCGCGTCCTTCGCCGTTTTTATGCCGACCGACGCGGCGAAGCGCTTTATGCTCACCTTGTCGGTAAGCGAATTCACGCTGTCGAGACTGCGGATTATGCGGCATACCGTGTCGCACAGCGCCGTGGAACAGCGCAGACGGCAAAGCACGTTTTTCGCAACGGTCTCCTTAATATGCGACACGTCCTCGGTGACCGCGCCGGAGGGCTTCACCGTGTCGTGGAGAAGCGCCGCGAGGCGCAGATGCAAAAGCGGGTCTGTATATGACAGGCAGTTTACGGTATGCTCGTACAGGTCGTACCCTCCGTCGCCGTATTCGCGGCGGCAGCCTTTCTGTACCGCGAGCTCGGGGATAAGAAGGAATATGACGTCGGAATACTCGTGAAGCACCGCCTTCGCGTTGTCGCCGCAGACGAGGCGGCACAGCTCGGAGAAAATGCGCTCGTGCGATACGGTCAGTATGTATTTTCTGTTTTCGTGTATAGACAGCCTCGTCGCCTCGTCAACCCTGAAGCCGAGCACGGAGGCGAAGCGCATGGCTCGCAGCAGCCGCAGATGATCCTCGGCGAAGCGCTCGTCGGGCGAGCCGACGCAGCGTATCACGCGGTTTTCTATATCGGTCACGCCGCCGTACGGGTCGACCGTGCCTTTTTTCACGGAATAGGCTATCGCGTTTATCGTAAGGTCGCGGCGGCAGAGATCGTCGTTCACGTCGCGCGAGAACGTTACGGAATCGGGGTGGCGCCCGTCCGTATACGCCGATTCTTTTCTGAAAGACGTTATTTCAACCGGCACGCCGTTTATGACGACGGTGACGGTGCCGTGCTTTATACCGGTCCCGACGACGCGAAAGCCGGAAAACACCGCTTCCGTCTCCTCCGGCGTCGCGGCGGTCGTTATATCGTAATCGTGCGCCGGCTTGCCCATCAGCGTATCTCTGACGGCGCCTCCGACGAGGTACGCGTCAAATCCGGCTTTTTCAAGCGTGTCGAGCGCAAAGCTGATTTCTTTCGGCAGATCGAACATGATAATATCCTTTATTGTTACTGTATATATTCTAACTCATATTTTAAATAATGATATTAACTTATCGTAACGTTTATAATAATTTGTACGGCGATACTTGAAAAATCAGACGGTTTGTGATAAAATATGACAACAAAAAATGCCCGGAGGGAAATATTTATGAAAAAACCGATAATACTTGTATTCGCGTCGAGAGACCAGGGAAAGACAATGTGTAAAATGGAATATACAGACGCGCTTTTAAGAGCCGGCGCCGCGCCTTTGATCGTGCCTATGAACACGGATGAGGACGCGCTCGGACAGCTCTGCACGGCGGCGGACGGCTTTTTCTTCGCAGGCGGCGTTGATCTCGATCCCGCGCTTTACGGCGAGGAAAAGCTGAACGATACCGTGGAAATAGACGACGTGCGCGACAAGTTAGAGATGACGGCGCTCGGCATCGCGCTGAAAACGGATAAGCCGATACTCGGCGTATGCCGCGGGATACAGAGCGTGAACGTCGGAATGGGCGGCACGCTTTATCAGGATATACCGTCGCAGTACGAGGGCGCGCTCACGCACAGGCAGAGCATACCCGCGGATCAGCCGTCGCACAAGGTCAAAGTCGCGGAGGGTTCGAGGCTGTATGACATAACCGGCGGAGAAATAATGACTAATTCTTTTCATCATCAGGCGGTAAAAACGCCCGCGAAAGGTCTTGAAGTGACCGCGAGAGCAGAGGACGGGATGATCGAGGCGCTTGAATCCGACAGCGAAAGATTCATTCTGCTCGTTCAATGGCATCCGGAATGCACCGCGTATAAAAACGAGGTGTCGCAGGGTATATTCGACGCGTTCGTTAACAGTATAAAAACAAATTGTAAATAATAAAAAATCAGAAAAATCTGAAACTTTTTTCCCGTTTTTTTCTCCTTAATAAGTGAAAGGAATGGAATACGACAGATGAAACAAGTCTTATTTTATCCGGCGCCGGAAGGAGAAACGGTATGACAAAAGAGGAATTTGCGTCAAGAGTCTCCGGATGCGACAGAAAACTGTATCTTTACGCTTTGTCCATTGTACGGAACGCGGAGGACGCAAAGGACGCGGCCGCATCGGCGGTCGCGTACGCGTGGGAAAAGCTTTCCGAGCTGAGGGACGAAACAAAATTCGACGCCTGGCTGTTGAAAATAACGTACAGGGAAGCGATAAAGATCAAGCGTCATAATCGCCCGTATGAGGACGTATCTGAGTTTTCGGAGGCGTTTTCGTACGAACTGAACACAGAGGATCTTGAATTTCTCGATATCCTGTCGCGCGCGGGACTGGACGAGAAAACAAACAGTATACTTACGCTCAGATTCATGTATATGTATACGCTTGAGGAGATTTCGGCTCAGACGGGTATGCCTCTTTCATCCGTTAAAACAAAGTATTACAGAGCGCTTGACAAGCTCGCAAAAAAGCTCGGGCTTTGACAGGAGGAAAATATGGGAAAGAATTATAACGATATAGAAAACGCGTTATCAAAGCGTTACAACGGTTTGCTTTCCGCGGTATCGTCTCCCGACGCCGTTGAAAGAGCAAAGACCGTAAATAAGGAATATAAAGAAAAAGAGAAAACCGGATTTTTTGACTTTTTCAGACGCCCGGCTATGCAGTACGTCGGCGTGATACTCGTCGCGGTCCTTGTCTGCGGCGGTACGTACCTCGGCATTATGAAATTGAACTCGCTCAACCCGGGCAATACGCCCGATACGTCCGACGCCGTGACCGATATACGCGATATCTCCGATATACTGACTATACAGATAGGCGACAAACAGCATTATACCGTTAGAGAGAACAATACGGTAAAAATAGACGTAACGCTCAAAAACGTAAAGGAGATCGCCTCCGTCGGTCTTACAATTTACTGGGACGAGGGACTCAGGCTTCTGAGAGCGGAATACGCAGATAAAAACGCGCTTATATATGAGCCGAATCAGAAAAACGCGTCGGGCGAGCCGATATGGATCGGTACGGAAAGCCCGTTTATGTTCAACCGGATCGCGCTCGACCAAAGCGGCGTTATACGCGGGGACTGCGTTTTCGTATCGCTTGAGTTTGAAGTGACCGACAGATGGAAATTTGAGGAATACAGGGCGCTTCATATCAGGGGCGAGGCGGATCCGAACAATATTTTCGATACACACGACAATAACGTCCCTTTCGAGATCACGGGAACGGAAATATGGCCGATGTATCTCACAGTCGGCACCGATTTCGAAACGGCGGATTCGCAGGAAACGACGGATCCGGAAACGATTGCGCCGGACGAAACTGCCGTACCGGACGATACAACCGCACCGGGCGAAACTGCCGTGCCGGACGATACAACCGCACCGGGCGAAACTGCCGTACCGGACAATACGACCGCACATGACGAAACTGCCTCGCCGGAAACGACCGGATGGGAAGATATCCACGGAACGGAAACCGTCGAGGAAACAGAAACGGAAACGACTGTACCCGAAACGACGGAGGCTGAAACGGATATTGAAACGACAACACCTGTGACCGAGCCGGATCCTCACCGTGAATTCAGATCCGTGCAGACGTCACATACAACGCCGGACAGCGTCGACAAACCTACGATAGTCTCACAAAGCAGTCCTTACGCCAAACGCAAAGCCGGCGGCGTTTATTGCGCGCATCCGTCCGCGGAGTTCGTGTTCGAGGTGGTCGACTGCGGATACGTACAGTATGAAAAATATCAGGCGGTTCAAGGCAATCCGCTGCCGGACGTTACGGCGGAGTATCTTGAAAAAATCGCCTCGGGAAAATTGAAGGTCTGGCTCTGCGACCTTGACGGAAACAAGATAGACTACGTTTACGCAAACAAAAACGGTTATGTCCGGTTCGTTCTGTATCCCGGAAAATACAAAGCGATGTACGAGGACGACGGAACGTATAAGACCTGTTCATCCTGTATGATCGAGGTCGAGGAGGAGACGCTCGATACCGGCGAAAAAAAGGCGTATTACAACGTGTATTACAACGACGGTACAAATGCGGACAGACCTTATCTGTTCATTTACAACTACAATATATATAAACCCGTGACGATAAGAGTCAAAGACGACGCGACAGGTCAACCGCTTGCCGATACTTACGTCGTATATCAGGGGCAGTATCTGAGCAGCAGCATTAAAAAACGGAGCAGATATCTGAAAACCGATAAAAACGGAGAAATCACGTCAAACAGCATCTTTGATATTATATTAGCTCAAGATCCTGCATTTATATCAAGCTGGCAGAGAGACGCGGCGTTCTATTTTGAAAAAGACGGCTACGACGGTATAGCGATAAAAGGCAGAGCACCGACGGACGTTTTGTTTGAGATCAAACTGCATAAGACAGAATATTATGAATTTACAATAAAGGTAATAGACAAAGAGACGGGCGATCCGATGAAGGACGTATTCCTGCATAAAACAAGCAGCTTTCACGGTACGTTTATTATAGGGCAGTCCGGTGAAGACGGCGTGCTGAACGGCGTTATGCCGAGCGGCGATCTTACAGATGTTTACGGAAACCCGGTTGATGTAAGAGTCGAAATATCGTATGTAAGCGATACCGGATCATACACGACTCAATATATATGTTTAAGCGCAGGCGAATACGATTTTACGGCGCTGTATTCAAAGAGTGACGACGCGTATCCTCACGGCAGATTTGAAATTGAGAGCTTTACCGATTGACATTTTTCGGAGGAAAATATGAAAAGAATAATATCTATAATATTGGCGGCGCTGATGTTGACGACTGCGTTAACGTACGCGGCGACGGCGACAGAGGAAAACGCGGACGGCGGCATACCGGAGCGCACCGTGTCGGACGTACCGGAATTCGACGACGGCGGAAAGCTTATGTATTTCGCGCAGAGTGACGGCACATACGCCGTTACCTCACGCGACAAGGATATGATAAAGCAGACGCTCGATATACCCGCGGAATTCAACGGCAGACCGGTTACGGTGATACAGCGCAATTCGTTTTTCAACTGCGACATAACGGAGGTCATACTGCACGAGGGGCTTGAGGTGATAGAGGAATACGCATTCAATTGCTGTAACCTCGAATCCGTGACGGTGCCGGACAGCGTTATATACATAGGCGAAAACGCCTTCTCCTGCTTCCCGCTGAAAAGAATACATATAGGAGAAAACTGCCGCAGTCTCAACTCGTCGTTTGGCTCGACGGCGCTTTCACACATAACGGTTTCGGATAAAAACGAAACGTATATCGGCAAAAACGACTGTTTGATAGAAAAAGCTACCGGAGTTCTGCTTCTCGGCTCGGAAAACAGCGTTATACCGGATGATGTGACTTATATAGGCGATGGCGCGTTTTCGGGATGCAGAGGCTTAACGTCCGTAACGGTACCGGAAAACGTTACGGGAATAGGATCGTATGCTTTTTCGTTGTGTTCCGGTTTGAAAACCGTTACTATGCCGGAAAGCGTAAAAACGGTGGGCAGCTATGCGTTTGTTCATTCCGGACTTGAAGAAGTCGTGATAAATACGGCGGACTGTGAATTTTCATCAAATGCGTTCAGCGGTCTTCCGCTTACGAGCATAGTTATCGGAGACGGCGTTAAGAAAATAAATGCATTTATGTTCAAAAACTGCCAAAAACTCACGGAAATAGAAATACCGGGCAGCGTTGAAAAAATAGAAGAGGGCGCGTTTTACGGCTGCTGCAATGTTAAAAATCTTAAATTCAACGAGGGCTTGATCGAAATAGGCGAAAAGGCGTTTTACGGAATGACACTCGTAAACGAAACGGTATTGCCGGACAGTCTTAAAATTATCGGTCCGCAGGCCTTTTCACAGAATCTTGTTCAGGGCGGCTTAAATAACTGGTCAACGAAAAGAATAGTGCTCGGCAAGGGACTTGAATACATAGGTGACGGCGCCTTCAGAGAATCAATAACCGTGACGGATATCGAGGTAAACTGCGATAAGCTCGAATATCTCGGCAAAGGCGCGTTTACAAATTGCCGTAACGTGAAAAGCTTCGACGTTCCGGAAGGATTGAAGGTCATTAGCGCGTCCGCTTTTGCAGGCTGCGACTCGCTTGAAAAGATCGTCATACCGGACAGTGTTGAAATAATTGAGTCGTGCGCTTTTCAAGCGAGCGATAATCTGAAAGAGGTCGTATTCGGCAAAAACGTCAGAATAATAGGCGATCAGGCGTTTAATTACTGCATTTCGCTCAATAAGGCGATATTGCCGCACGGCCTTGAAAGCATAGGCAGAAAAGCGTTCAATAAATGCCCTCTTTGGGAGCTTTCGGTACCTGACGGCGTCTCTTTCATAGGTTTGAATGCATTTGCAAACACGCACGTTATGTATACCGATACGGACGGCGCGTTCTACGTCGGAAACGAAAACAATCCATACGCCGCGCTCATATGGATGAAGGATGAACACGTTAAAAGCTTTGCAGTAAAGGACGGCGTTACGCTGATAGCCGAGGGCGCGCTCGAGCGGTGCGAGGATATCGAAACTGTAACGATACCGGAGAGCGTGACTGATATAAACAGATTTGCATTTCAGGAAGCTGAAAATCTTAAGACGGTTTACTTCGGCGGCAGTGAAGCGCAGTGGTGCGGTATAAGGATCGGCGACACGTTCAACGATTATCTTTTCAAGGCGAAAATCATTTACGGCAAGGAGACGACGGTCACGCGCGGAGACTTAAACGGGGACGGCTCGATCAACAATAAGGACGTCGTTACCCTGTTCCGTTTTGTAAGCGGCGATCCGACGATCAGAGCGCTTGAAGGCGCCGCCGACGTTAACGGAGACGGAGCGATAAACAACAAGGACGTTACTGCGTTGTTCAGAGAGTTGTCGAACTGAATAAAAAAAAGCGGAGGGCGCGTGACCCTCCGCTTTGTTTCGTAAATTAAAGCTGGCTTCTGTAAAGCTCTTTTATCTCGTCCACGCTCGTTTCGCGCGGGTTGCCGGGACGGCAGGCGTCTGCATAGGAGGATTCGGAAAGGAACTGAATATCTTCCTCCTTTAAAATGCCGTGCAGGTTGGCGGGGATGCCGACGTCGGCGGAGAGCTTGCGGACCGCGGCGATCGTAGCGTCGGCGGCTTCCTCATCCGTCATACTGTCTATTCCGGCGACCTCCATCGCCTTGCCTATCGCGCGGTAACGCTTGCCGGATACGGGCTTGTTGTATTCAAGACCGACGGGCAGAAGAATCGCGCAGGCTACGCCGTGCGGCGTGTCGTACAGCGCGGACAGTCCGTGCGCCATGCTGTGGACTATGCCGAGACCGACGTTGGAGAAGCCCATGCCGGCTATATACTGACCGAGAGCCATTCCCTCGCGTCCCTCGGGCGTGTTCTGTACCGCGCCGCGCAGGTGCTTCGCTATAAGGCGTATCGCTTCGAGATGGAACATATCGCTTATCGCGCAGTGTCCCTTCGTGATATAGCCCTCTATCGCATGCGTGAGAGCGTCCATACCGGTCGCGGCGGTAAGGCCCTTCGGCATCGTCGCCATCATATCCGGGTCGACGACGGCGATCTCGGGTATGTCGTTTACGTCCACGCATACGAATTTGCGCTTTTTCTCAACGTCGGTTATAACGTAGTTGATAGTGACCTCGGCGGCGGTGCCGGCGGTGGTCGGTACGGCTATCGTGAATACGGCGTGCTTTTTCGTCGGAGCAACGCCCTCAAGCGAGCGAACGTCCTCAAATTCGGGGTTGTTTATTATAATGCCTATCGCTTTCGCGGTGTCCATGCTGGAGCCGCCGCCGAGCGCGATCATGCAGTCGGCGCCCGACGCCTTGAAAGCGGCGACGCCGTTTTTGACGTTTTCTATCGTGGGGTTGGGTTTGATGTCGCTGTATACGGTATAGGGGAAGCACGCGTCGTCGAGCAGCTTCGTCACCTTCGCTGTAACGCCGAATTTTACGAGGTCGGCGTCGGAGGTGATAAATACCTTTTTAAAGCCTCTTGCCTTCAATTCCGGCACTATGTTCGAAACAGCGCCGTGTCCGTGATATGAGATAGGGTTCAGTACTATGCGGTCTGCCATGTTAAAATCCTCCTGAATTTTTTTGTTCGATCAATTATATCACAACCGCGGCGTTTTGTAAATAAAAAAAGAAAAACGTTTAAAAGGATTTTCAAAGAATTCATTTTTAACAAGCGTAAAAACGCCGGGTTTTCCGGCGCGTTTGCGATAATAATACTATATATACAAAAAAGTTATAAAATAATGTATTTTTTGATTTTTTTGTATGATAATATAATTACATATGAACGGGGCGCAAAAGCCGGAAAAGTCTGCTGCAAAAAAAACGCCCGGTATAACGTACGATAACGCCGCGCCGGCGGGGGAATTTACCGTCCGCGCTTCTGAGGATTATTATATAACGATGCTTTGTTTTGATTTGAACGGAAAAAGCGAAGAAAAAACGATAGAGGTCGACGCCGCTGTTGAAAATATCGGGACGGTGACGGATTTTATCAACGAAGAGCTTGAAAACGCCGGCTGCTCCATGAAAGCGCAGATACAGATCGACGTTATGATCGACGAGGTCTTCGGCAATATCGCAAAATACGCCTACGGCGACGCGGCCGGCAAGGCGGAGGTCTCGATCGGAATCGGTGACGACCCGAAGCGCGCCGTCATAACTTTCAGCGACCGCGGCAAACAGTTCGATCCGCTGTCCGCGGAGGAGCCCGACGTCACGCTTTCGGCGGAGGAGAGAAAGATCGGCGGTCTCGGTCTGTTCATCGTCAAAAAAACGATGGACGGCGTGTCCTATAAGTACGAAGACGGAAAAAATATTCTGACCGTTATTAAAAATATATGATCCCGTCACAGGAGGAATGAAATGGAAAATATCAGCGGAAAAACAAACGACGGAGTGCTTACACTGTATTTCAAGGGACGCATAGATTCGTCCAACGCCGCGGCGGCGGAGGCGGAGGTGAACGCCCTCAGGGAAGAGAACAAGGGCTGCGCGGTCGTGATCGACTGCGAAGAGCTTGAATACATATCGAGCGCCGGTCTGCGCATCGTCCTGCGCGTGCGCAAGGACTGCCCGGAGCTTAAGATCGTGAACGTATCGTCCGAGGTATACGATATACTCGATATGACCGGATTTACCGAGATGATAGAGGTGCAGAAGGCGTTTCGCCGTCTGTCCGTCGACGGCTGTGAGGTCATAGGCCAGGGCGCAAACGGCATGGTGTACCGTATCGACCGCGACACGATAGTAAAGGTCTACCGCAACCCCGACGCTCTGCCGGATATAAAGCGCGAGCGCGAGCTGGCGAGGCGCGCGTTCGTCCTCGGCATACCGACCGCCATACCGTACGACGTCGTCCGTGTGGGCGAGGGCTACGGCTCCGTTTTTGAGCTGCTTAACGCCAAATCCTTTGCGAAGCTCATACAGGCCGAGCCGGAAAAGCTCGACGAGGTCGTCAGGATGTCCGTCGATCTGCTCAAAAAGATACATTCGACGCACGTCGGCGAGTCCGATATGCCGGATATGAAAAAGGTCGCGCTCGACTGGGCGGATTTCCTTATGCCGTATCTGCCCGCGGATATTTTCAAGAAGCTCGTCAAGCTCATATCCGAAGTGCCGGATACCGATACGATGATGCACGGAGATTATCATTTCAAGAACATCATGCTTCAGAACGGCGAGGCGCTGCTTATAGATATGGATACGCTCTGCACCGGCGACCCGGTGTTTGAGTTCGGCTCCGTGTATAACGCATACGTCGGCTTCGCCTCGATCGACCACACGGTAGTGGAAAAATTCATAGGTCTGCCGTTTGAAACGACGAGCAGGATATGGGAGCTGACGGTCAGATACTATTTCGACGGCGCGGATGAAAAGCATCTGGAGCTTATAAAGAAAAAAGCCATGATAATCGGCTTCACGAGGATCATGAGAAGAAGGATAAGACGCGGCGGTTTCGATACCGAGGAGGGAAGAGCCGAGATAGAAAACTGCAAGAAAATGCTTTGCGAGCTTATACCGCAGGTTGATACGCTTTGTCTTTGAGACAGGAAAAAAGAATAAAGAATAAATAAGAAAGAAAAAAGAATAAATATGGAGTCGCTTCGCGACAAATTGTTTGCGCCGTTCCGGCGCGTTGGTGGTTCCCCACCCCCCCCAATCCACCCCCAAACCCCCGCCTCCCCCCAACGTAAGTTGGGGCTTTTTTGACGGCATGGAATTCGGGGCTTTTGCGGCTTCAGCCGCGCGCGCGGGCGTCCCCATGCCGCGCTTTGCGCGGGATGATATATTTGCTTACGCAAATGTGATATAACAGGCAAGCCTGTTGTGATATACGCTTCGCGCATGATATGTGCCTTACG
>CACZVC010000043.1 GCA_902784545.1 uncultured Ruminococcus sp.
ACGCAAAGCGTCATGAATTGACGGTCGTACCGTCATGAATTGATTTGCATTAAAGACGCAAATCATTAAGGCTGCCGCAAATGCGACAGCCCCTTTGTTATCATATCCTTTTGAGCCGGGATTTTACATAAGCGCGCGGTAAAGCGTCGTCATAACGCTTTCGTCGGCCGCTTTGTCGGATATGACCACAAGACCGTCGGCGGAGAAGGAAAGCGCTTTTCCCTCCGCCGTAAGCGCGTCCGCTGGCATAACGTATTCGATACCGTAATGATCGTACGTTTCAAGTCCCTTGCAGTCAAGACCGAGCACATCTTCCGCAAAGCTCTTCGGAATATAGAATTTTTTATCCCTGCCGAGCGTTACCGCCTTTGTGCTCGTCTCGTCGAGCCTTATCTGTTTACCGTTTGCAAAAGCGTAATACGATCCGGCTTTCAGCACCGTCATATCCGCGGTAAGGCAAGCGGGTATTTTTACCTCCGCCTGCTCGGTCGTGAAGCGGTATTTGAAGCGTCCGGACGGCGCGGCGTCGCCCTTGTCGAGGAATTTCATTATATCGCCGTCGTCGACGGAATTGTCCGCCCATTTGAAATCGAACGTTTCGCCCAAGGCTATAACGCTCTTCGGTATTTTTATCTGCAAAACGTTTCCGCGTACGTCGTATTCAGCCTCACCGGCGTTCTCGAATTCCCACTTGCCGTCTTTGAATTTTTCGACCGAAACCTTTCCGTCGCTTCTGTTACGGTTTATGATATAATCGAAGCCGTACCAGCCGGTCTTCGCGTCACAGTCGGCGTCAATGAACAGATTCATCCAGTTTTCGCCCTCTGGCGCGGTAATATCGTCCGCGCATTCGCAGTAAAAATACGTATTATCCTTATCGGTCGAGACCTTGCAGGTAACTATGTCGTTTCTGCCCGTGTCGTTAGTATATCTGAAATTGCCGACGTATGAGAACCAGTCGCGGCTTACCGTGTCGCCCTTGTAATCGCGGAATTCAGGACCGATTATGTTCCATTGACCGATATCGCCCTTTATATCGACAGCCCATTGACCGAAGGCGGCGTCCTGACTGCGGGAGCCCTTGTATTTTCTGACGTTCTGAACGGTCTGATAGAAATAGTTGTCGTTGAAGCCGCCCGACATAGGCTCGAGGTCGCGCGAATATTCGGTGTTGAAGTTATCAACGTAATACCACTGGTATTTCGGGTTTTTCTGATCCACGACGTATTCGTTGCAGATCGTCTGACCCTGCGCGGGGTTGTTGGCGGAGCCGCCCCAGCGTCCCGCCCACCATTCGTTCCAACCGGTTATCATGATTATCGGCGGATTTGTTTCCGCGGCGAGATCGAACTGCTCCTGATACGCGAGCCCGAGCCCCGACGTAGTGTTCATAAGCGAAAATCCGAAATCCCAGTCGCCCTCGTGCGCAGGTATGCCGTTTTTGTACGTGTAGCTTCGTCCGGCGTTCGTGCCGTAGCTTCCGTTCGCCCAGAAGCCGCACATGACTATCATCTGCTCAATTTCGCCGGTCGGTGAAAGTCCGGGCTTCTGCGGGTACATATCAGCCCACGCCCAGCGTCCCTTGCCCTTTTTGGTCTTATACCAGGTGTCGTTGGTGTTGGCCCAGCTCTGACGGGCGGTGAAGAAGTTTTTCATCTCGTCGGATATCGTTTTGCCTAACGTGTCAGGGAAGAATATAAGCGGCTTGCCGTCCCAGTAAAACCAGAGATCGGAGTATTTGCCGACGGAATAATAATTGTTCCAGAGGTAATTGAGAGAGGAGGATGCGTTCGTGTCGTCGTTTCCGCAATGGAAGCAGATCTGCGGCGTGTTCTGCCCCTCGGCGCGCATTTTGCTCCATACGCGGAGCAGCGCCTCGAGACTGCGCTCGTAGATTATGCCGTTCGTCGCGTCGACGAAAATAAAGTCGACGCCCATTTCGGAAAGCATATATCCATGCTTTCTTATGACCCATTCGTCGTCGGAATTGTAATAGCCGAAATACGGTTCTGCCCAGTAATGCGCAAAGCCTAAATTGCCCTTCGGTATCAGATCCCATACAGCCGGGGCTCCGCCTTTGAGATAAGCTGCCGTGTGGTCGAACAGCGGATTTTGCCCCTGACTTTTCGCGTTGTGCCACATAAAGTAGAACATACCGACCTTTTTATCCGTGGCGGCGGGCGTTTCCGCGCCTGTCGGCATTGTCCTTCCGACGTCGTCTATCGCCACCCACGTATCGGAGAACACGTCGCGCGAGTTGAGCATATCGACGGGAACGGTCGTTTTTATTGTGGTCGAGCCGGAGATCTTAAGCTCCGAGATTTCAGCTGCGTTTTTCATATGATGCGTCCATATACGCGAATAGCCGGTTTTAGCTATCGGCACCGACAGCTTGTCGGTTATATCCGGCTTTTCGCTCCCTTCCAGATAAAATTCAAGCGCCTTTTCGGTTATTACAAGCCTGCAAAGCGGCTTTTTTTCACCGTTGTCGTCGTAGTATCCCGTTACCACGTTCGCCGACGGATCGTCCTCGAAGCAGACCTTGACGCCCTCCGAAAAATCTACGGGCGAGGCGACCATTTTGCAGCCCGGCCATTTTCCGGTGCGGATGCCTATTTTTTTATCCTTCATAAGTATCCACACGCGCGCCGATTCGTGGTTAGGCGCGGCTCCGGTGTTGTCGAGCCGCAGACCGAAATAAGTCGCGTCGTAATCCGCGTCGGGGTCCGACGATTTCAGCCTGAAGCTGTATTCCGACGTTACGTTTTCGTTGAATTTCACGCCGATATTCACGGACGAGACCGTGTTGGGGTTAAGCGATATTACGCTGCCCTTCGCCTTGCCCTCGCCTATGCCGAATATCGCGCCGGATTCCTTTGTCGATTTGAATTCGTAATCCTCGGATACTTCCTTTTCTGTCATGCCGATCTCCTGTTCGCCGAATTCAAGCGAGGTCGTATGCGTGAACGTGCCGCTCTGCGGTACCGACCTGTCGACCGGCTCCTCCGTTACGGCCTCCGTTTCCGTTCCGGCTGCGGTCGTCTCTTCGGTTTCGGTGCTCTGCGTATCGCCGGTACACGCCGCGGATAAAAGCGTCGCCGCCGACAGAAGCAGTACGGCGCATTTTTTAAGTAAGTTTTTCATTTAATTCTCCATGTATTTCGCGTAAATATTGTTATTCGCGTCAGCCGAGGGACGGTAGGCGTACATAAACGGCGCCTCGGGCTTGTCGAACAGCTCGTACATCGGCTGCTTTGACATTATGCGCGTGTCGGAGCCGTGGTCGTAGCGCTGTGAGTTGCCCTTTTTATCTATTTCCGACGCGAGCATGAAAACGTGCTGAGGCGAATTGCGCTTGTCGGGTCTTACGAAGATTATATCGCCCGGCCGGAGATCTTCGACTTTCGTTATCTTTTTAAAGCCCATTTTCTGACACCACGTCATAAGATTGGAAACGACGCAGCCCTGTATCAAGGGCTGATCGGTAAAGCCCGCGCGGTACAGTATCCAGTCGACGAGACGGTCGCAGCTCGTGCGGAACGGACGGTGGTTTATACCGGGATTCGTGCAGGAGTCGCCGTATTTGAATTTCATTTTCTTCGCGTATACGGTAACGTAATTCCCCTCGCGCAAAAGATCGCACTGGAGCAGGGTATAGGGCGTATAAACGACGTTCCCTTTTTCGTCCGCAACGCGATAACCGAGTTTTTTCTGCTTGTCGCAGGCGGCTTTCGCCTCGTCGAGCGACTGATATACGGAGCCTTTTACGTTGTCCTTCGGTATATGCAGTCTGTCCTCGTACAGGCAGATGTAATAACCGGCTTCGACCGCCGGAGGCTCAGGCTCCGGGACTTTATCCGCGGATATATACGATTCCGCTTCGGCAAGGTCGGTGCAGAACGCGGCGGACATCAGAAGGAATTCGTCGCCCTCCTCCGCGTAATTTGTATAGTCGAGGCGGAATTTGTCGTTGAAGGTACGCTCCCAGCCTTTTGTCGAATCATCGGCGCCGAATATAAGATACTGCGTTTTGCGCTCTCCGAAAAACTCCGAATCGCCGCCGTATACCGCGATTATGGAGTAGCCTGAGCGCGCGTTTTTGATCCTGCCGGTCGCGTAAAACATTTCAAACGCGCCGCCCCATTCGGATTGTATTTTAAGCACTATGACCTTTTTTTCCTCGGGCGTGAACGGCACGGCGTTCCCGTTTTCGTTTTCGGGATAGCCGGCGGCTTTATACATGCTGTTCATTTTGAAAAACACGCTCGGGTCGCGCGACTGCTCCGTCGCCCTGAATATAACGCCGTTATCCTTTCTCTCCGGCTCGGCGCAGGTCCCCTTTGTAAACGCGGCGGAAAAAAGCGCGTCGTCGAACGTTGAAAAATCAACGCGGTACGGGTCGGGTATCTGATACGGCGAAGGTTCGGGTATATCCGTCACCTGTTCCGTCACCTGCTCCGTGACGGCCTCCGTCTCCGTAACGCTCTCGGTATCCGTTTCAGCCGGAGGCTGATTCACGCACGAGGCGCAGCATAACGGCAGGGCTAAAAGACCCGCAGCAAAAGTCAGAATTTTTTTGATCATGATGCTCTCCTTTCAAACTGTCTGTCATCACAAACCTTTTGAAATATTATAACACGGCGATTTTTATTTGTCAATACGGAAATTCGTCTTGACACGGCTCAAAAAAGAGTTTATAATATGCTTATACGACAATGGAGGTCAGTAAAATGAATATAACGCCGCAATTTTCTTTGAATTACAAGGGCAAACCGTTCGGGCTGCCGTCCGTAACGGTCACGAATACCGGATACGGGCGCGAATACCGTCTGCCGGACGGGCTTTGCATAGAGCTTCACATAGAGGAATATAAAGAATATAACGCCGCGGAATGGTCGCTCTGGTTTGAAAACAAATCGGAGAACGAAAGCGGGCTTATAAGCGATATATGCGACTGCGACGCGCTCTGGTGCTTTGCGCCCGACGGAAAAAAGACCGCCGTCACGCTTTACGAAACGACGGGAAACACAAGCTATGAAAGCTATCTGTACGAGGATCAGACCGCGACCGAGTTTTCGGTGCACGAAAGGTCGCTTCCGCTGAATCTCAGGCGCGAATATCGCCCGTGGGGCGGCCGTTCGTGCAGCGGACAGATGCCGTTTTTCGAGCTTCGCGCGAAAGACAGAGGACTTATAGCCGCCGTCGGCTGGTCGGGGCAGTGGCGCGCGTCGTTTGTAAGAGAGGACGGCGACGTGATACGCATAAAGACAGGGCTTGAATACACGTCCTTCAAGCTGCGCCCCGGCGAGCGCGTGCGCACGTCGTCGATACTTCTGCTCGAATACGAGGGGAGCCGCGTCGACGGGAGCAACGCCTTCCGCCGCCTTATAAAAAAGCGCTCTCCGTATAAGCCGGAGGAGCTTCCTTTCGCGCTCGAAGGCATGGGGATGAACACGGAAAAGCATCTTTTCCATATAGAGAACTTCAAAAAGCACGGCGTAAAAGCCGGATATTACTGGATAGACGCCGGCTGGTACGGCAAGGGCGGCGAGCCCGGCGCCTCGGACTGGTATAAGCAGGTCGGAAACTGGCAGGTAAGACCGGACGAGCATCCGGACGGTCTGCTCGACGTCGCCGCCGCCGCGTGCGAAGCGGGAATGAAGTTCCTTTTGTGGATGGAGCCGGAGAGGGTTTACCCCGGTACCGACCTCGCGCTGGCGCATCCCGAATGGCTTTATCCGCTCGACGGCTTTTATCTGCTGCTCCGTCTCGACCTCGACGAGGTGCGGGAATATCTTTTTGATATGATATGCGGCTTTATCGACCGGCTCGATATAAAATGCTTCCGTATGGATTTCAATATGGAGCCGCTCCAATCGTGGCGCATAACCGACGAAATGTACCGCGGCGGTATGAACGAGATAAAATACATAATGAATTTATATAAGCTGTGGGACGATCTGCGCGCAAAATATCCGGGGCTGATAATAGACAACTGCGCCTCGGGCGGCAGAAGAATCGACGTTGAATCGCTGAAACGCGCCGTGCCGGTTTGGAAAACGGACGCTTACTGCGAGCCGACGCGCGACCCGGACGCGCTGCAGAGTCAGCTTTTCGGCTTCAACCGCTTCGTGCCTTACTCCGGCGGCGTGTGCAAAAAGCCGGGCGACACGTACGCAACGAGAAGCACGTACGCCCCCGCCTACGTCGGAAGCTGGTGGTGGACAGACCGTCCGACGCCGACGGAGGAGCAGTTTGAATGGATGGCGAAAATGTGTGACGAGTACCGCGCCTTGCAGCCGTATTTCTCCTGCGATTTCTATCCGCTCGAAAACGGCGGCTGGACGCCCGATCACGGCGGCTGGGCGGCGTACCGCTATGACCGTCCCGAAAACGGCGACGGCATAGTCATGGCTTTCAGAAGATCGGGCTCGGACTGCGAAACGTCGCGCTATAAGCTCGTAAACCTCGCTCCCGGAAAAACGTATTCCGTAACCGATATCGACACAAAGGAAGAAAAGATGTATAAAGGAGAAGAACTGATAAACGACGGTATCACGGTGACGATAAAAGAAAGATATCAAAGTAAGATCCTGATTTATAAAGCGGTATAAATAAAACGTAAAACTCCTTCCTGCCGGCGAAACCGGTGCGGAAGGAGTTTTTTTCGATCACACGGGGCGTGAGGAGTACGATTCACGCGCGAAGCGCATATCGCAGGCGGCGCTTGTAGGGGAGGGGTCTGCCCTCCCGATGCGTTAAATAATAAAGAAGAAAGAATAAAGAAAAAAGAATAAAAATCGGAAAAACGTTATTTGCGGGGCGTGAGGAGAAACTGCGGTCAAGAATAATGAAATCAATAGACTGTATAAAATAAGCGCGCGGGTGGAGGGGGGCACCCCGCGCGCGCAGCTTGCGCTGCAAAGCCCCGGATCCCGTACCGTCAAAAAAGCCCCGACTTACGTTGGGGGTGGTGGGGTTTGGGGCGGTCAGGGGGGCGGGGAGCCCCAATCGCGGCGAAGCCGCACAATTCGTCGGCGTCAGGGGTTCCCCGCCGCGAACTTGAGAGCGGTGGGGGTTCACGAAGCCGACTCCTTAACGCGCCGCAAGGCGCATATCACGCGCGAAGCGGCTTCTTTGATCTTAATTCATCCGATCCTTTCCGTTATCTCAAATCCGTCGTCCGTTTCCTTTAATCTGAACAGGCGCGGGCGTTCGTTCGGCGGTACGTTCGTGCTGTGAAGTATCAGATAAAGCTGTCCGTCATAGCCGTCGAATATCATCCCGTGTCCGCCGTCCTCGTCGTAAATGAATTCGTCGGCGTGGCGCCACGGACCGAGAATGCTTCCGCTGTCGCTTATCGCGAGCGCCTCGACGTACCAGTACTGAGGACCGGCGTGAAAGCCCGACCATAACAGATACAGCTTTCCGTTTTTGCCTTTTCTGAAAAACGGACCGTCCGTAACGTAATTGCGCGAGGTCACGTCTATAAGAGAATAAGACCACTTTGCGTCGCCGGCGCGGATTATCGTCACGGGCTCTCCCGCCGGAGCCGAAAGATCAGGCGTCAGCGGCATTACCTCGACCGTTCCGTCGCCTATCTGCGTCCATTCGTGGCAGAACGCGGTCCACGGCGTGCCGTCCTCGTCGACGTAAAACGTCGCGTCAAGGCATACCCAGTCCTCCGGCGTCAGGGGCTTTTCCGTAAACGGCAGAAACGGTCCCGTCGGACTGTTTCCGATAAGTATCTGCGAACAGCGCAGATGCGTCTCCGACCTGAAGCTTGCGAACATATAGTATTTTCCGCGGTATTTATGCACCTCAGGCGCGAAAAAGTCGCGGTCAGCCCAGAAATCATCGGGTCGCGTAAAGCATTCGTAAGGCTCGCTCCATTCGGTCAGATCCTCTGATATATATACGTCGAGTCCCTGCCACGGGATCCTTTTCGTGGTCTCGCCGCGGCGCGTACCGTAAAGATAGTATTTTCCGCCGTCAGCGAGAACGAACGGGTCGCGCAGATGTATTTCGTTCAGCTTCATATCATTCCTCGTATTCAGACATTATCGAAAGCGTTTCACAGCTTGAAAACATACAGTTGAACCAGAAATTCGCCTCCGCGGAGGGGACGTTCATCCAGTGCGTCGGTATTTTTCCGTCCTCGTGCTGTACTCTCGTGAGCTGATCGGTGAGAGCACGCGCCTTTGCAAGGTACAGGTCGCCGCAGCCGGCGCGGTACAGTTCAAGAAATCCGAGCGCGAGATCGCAGGTCGAGGCGTCTATCGGCACGTACCAGCCGTACTGTTCGAGCGCCGCCGGCGTGTGCCACAGCGACGGATCGTAAGGCTCGCTGCCGTCGGGCGTAGCGTGGCGCCACGGGCAGGGACGCTTCCACACGACGAACTGATCCTCGGCGAAGCGCATAAGCTCCTTCGCCAGCTCAAGCGACTTTTCGTCGCCTTTGTATTCCGCCAGATACTTCGCAAGAGCCACCGGCGCGTAGTGAGTCAGATTCATATAATTCGTCGATAACGGGCTGTCCTCGAACTGTCCTTCCCAGTTGTACGTTTTGAGCTGAGTTTCAAAAACGTATTTTACCGCGCCGTCGCAGAGCTTTTTCCAATCTTCGTCGCCGGTGCGCAGATAAAGCTTTGTAAGAAACGGCACCACGACCTCGACCGGCGCTATATAGTTGTCCGTCAGAGGCTCGCCGGTCCTGCAGGAACGCACGAGATACCAGCTTCCGTTCGGCAGAACGGTCTTTTTGAAATATTTTGCTATCTTTATCGCCTCGTCGAGGTATTTTTTATCGCCCGTCGCTTTTTCAAGCTCGATATACATAAGTCCCGCGCGCGCCGGATATATCATCATCGTCGTGCCGTTGTGCGCTTCGGCGGCGTGCCAGTTCGGCGTTATTACGCCGTATTTTTCGGGATCGGGGCAGAAATCGAGATAATACGTCGGCGGCAGATCGGCGAGCGGATCGTCGCCGCGCGGAGTAATGCGTATGAGATAATCGGCGGCGGACACCGCGACCTTCATCGCCGTCTCCGCGTCCTCGGGGCAGATCTCCGCGTAGCTTATCATGGCGAATACGAGCGCGCTTATCATTTTGCTCGGATATGTGTTGAGATCGTAGTACGGATCCGGCTCTCCGTATTCGAGCCAGTGCCGTATGAATCCCGCCGACATGGCGTATCTGTACGCTTTTATCGCGCTCTCCTTATAAGAGCACACCGCGGGCGGCGTTTCTTCGGGAAAGCTCGCAAGGCGGAAAAACGTGCGCGCGCCGACCGTTGCGTATTCTTTGCCGTCGGGCGTGAGCGCCGTGACCGTCAGTCTTACCACGCCCTCGGGCAGCTCCGCCCAGATCGGAGTAAGAAGCGAACAGCAGTCGCCGGATTCAAACGTATGCACACCGCCTTTTTCGTCTACCGCGGTATATCTGTATCTTCCGCAGTCGCGTATAGCGGTGAAGTGGAACGCCGGAACGTACATGAACTGCTGAGATTCAACGTTCCAGAACGGGCGGCCGCGCTTTACGCCGTAGCGCGTCGTCGTTTCGGGTGAACAGCATTCTTCGAACGCCTGCTTTGCAAGCGCTTTTTTGTCAAGATTGATTTTCATAGCTGACCTTCTTATTTGTTAGTTCTTTTTTTTGATATCACGATGAAAAGGGCGCTTAACGATGCGATCACGGCGGCGACCATCGGCAAAACGAACATCCAAGCTCTGCCGCCGCTCTCTCCTGCCGTCTCCTCCGCCGTCGTTTCCGCTTCCGTCACGGTCGCTTGTTCCGTCGTATCGGCGGACGTCGTTTCTTCTTCCGTCGTCTCCGCGGCCGTCGTTTCCTCCTCTTTTTCAAAGTTGAATTTTATATCATACGTCGCGGTGGAGAAATTGCCGGCGAGCGACGGGTCCGTTACCGTGCGGTAAACGCATCTGTAAGTGTTTTTGTCGCCTCCGTTGCCGTTAAGATAACAGACAATCGCGTAAACGAAAGCGTTATCGGCTTTGTGATCGAATTTGTCAAGCACGCCGGTCCTGTATTCGCCGGATCTTACGTCGAGCACCGGACGGTCTGGTAGCGCGAGCCATTCCCATTTTATAAGCGCCTCCACCGTGTAACCGTGACCGTTCGTTTTGTATTTGCATACCGCGCCGTCCTCAAATTCGCCGACCTGATCGCCGTCGAATCTGTTGTGGCGCTTCATACGTATGTTTTTGCCCTCGAGCCAGAACGTGAAGAAAAGACCTTCAAGACTGTCTCCGTCGGGTATCAGACCGCCGGGGTTGAAGGCGACCTCAAAGCAGTCGTGCATATTCTTTTTATCCACGTCGTTGTCGTAGATGTCGGCGCCGACGTAAATGCCGTCCTCGCCGTAATAAAAGTACGCGTAAAGCGGGAGACGGCTGTTTTCGTCGTAGAAATTCGCCCACATCCCCGTGTTTTCTTTCGTAAGCTCTATCCTTACCGCGCCGTCCCACTCTCCCTCGGAAAGCACGCCGTCTATCTGTACGGAAGCCGGTACCGGCTTCAATTCATATTCAACGGAGCGCGCGCATACGGCGGTCGCGAGGACAAAGGATAAAACAAGTATCAACGTAATAACTTTTTTCATATTTCCTCTTTTGTTTTTTTGATTATTATAACACCGTCCGGACGCTTTTGTCAATCACTTAACAATTATTTTACATAAAACTGCAAGCATAAACGACGCCGTTTTGATATAATGAATTAAATTGTTGAAAACGGAAAAAGGGACCGTATATTATGAAAAAAATTTCGGCTTTCATAACGGCGCTTCTGCTTGTCACGCTGTCGTTTCCTTTCACCGCTTCGGCGGTCACGCTTCAGGGGTACTGGGCGGACAACTGCGATATAACGGATGAAGCGGTGTATCTGCGCGGCTGGGTGTGTTTTGCCGAGGGGAGTATAGACTCCTTCGGATACCGTATAGACGGCGGGGAGCCGGTTTTCGACCCCGGTCACACGGAGGACAGACCCGACGTGTGGGACTACTTTAAAACGGAAAGGGACGCCTGCAACGGCTTCTGCTTTACCGTCGATCTGACGCAGCTGCCGGACGGCGAACATACCGTTACGCTGACCGTGCGCGCGACGGACGGTACGGTTCTGGACCTTGAAACGTACGATTTTTACAAGGGCAGAAAACTGCCCGCGGTCAGCCGCTGTCATTACGACGAAGCGGCGACGTACGAGACGGCGGTCAGTCTGAGGGGCTGGGTGGTGATCGAGAACGATACCGTCGCCGACGTCGGCTACCGCTTCGACGATAACGACGTCGTGTACAGCGTATACGAGGACAGACCGGACGTGGACGCGTATTTCGGCGTCGATCCGTCCGTCACGGCAGGCTTTTATCTTGTTTTTGACTTAACCGACGTCACCGAAGAGGATCATATCCTTCATATCGTCGTAAAAACCGCGAGCGGCGCTCTGCTCGACGTGAACGAGATATACGACGGATACGCTTTCGCGGGCATTAAGCCCGTCGATCCGGGATTGAAGCCGATCCCGCCTATGATAGATGCAAACGGCGAGCCGATAACGATGCTGAAAACCGCGATGCGCGGCGCTCTCGCAGGTATCGCCGCCGCTGAAAATAAATAAAGAGGTCTTATATGAAATACTTCAGAATCATTATTTCCGCGCTTTTGTGCGCGGTTGTGCTGTTTTCGGCAGCCGCCTGCGTATCGGGAGAGACCGGTACGACATCGCCCGTGCCTCCCGCGACCGACGAAACGTCGGGCGGCGTGACGGAGACCGGGGAAGAAACGACCGGAGCCGAAACAAAGACCGCGGTGACGACCGCGGAGGAGACCGCGGCGGAGGAGACCGCGGAGCAGACGAAAGCGAATGAAACGACGGAGACGGAAACCGACGCGGAAACGACTGAGGAAACGACCGCCGCCGAAACAACTGCGGAAACGACGACCGCCGAAACGACGACCGAGCCGGTCACGACGGAGAAGGAGACCACAGCTCCCGAAACGACGGTAAAGGAAACGACCGCGCCCGAAACGACGGTAAAGGAAACGACCGCGGCGGAAACAAAGCCTCCGCTGGAGAAAACGTCAAAGATTACCGATATAAAAACGTGGACGCTGAACGACGGCGTGCAGAACGTCATAGTCATTTACTGCGTAACGGAGCCGGATTCGCTCGTGTACGTCTGCGATTTTGACGGAAACGTTTTAGTCAAGGAGCGCGCGCTCGACAAATATTTCTACGGCAGATACGTTCTGCCCGCCGGCGTCGCGTCGCAGACCGTTTACCTTTACGCCAAAGCCGACGGCAAGGCTTTATCGACAAACAGCCGCGGCGTGATACTGAAATACAGCGAGCCTGTCGGCGTCAACGCCATGATCGGTCATAACAGCCGCGTGTATCTGAACTGGTACAGGGATTTCTACGTCGGAAACGCCGCGATACAGGGCGACGCCGAAGCGTATATGGCGGGTATGAAGGGCTTTCTGCATAAACAGCTCGACGACATAAGACAGGTCACGGGCAAGAATACGAAGATAATCGTCGTAGTATGCACCAACCCCGCGACGATACATCACGATATGCAGTTCAGCGAAGCCGAGGGAGGCTGGGGAGATTACAGCCGCGACACGTCGATAACCCAGTTCGGCAGATTCATGAAGGACGACGACGATATATATATCCTCGATCTGCGCGAGATACTCGATCAGCATAAGGACAGGCTGCTGTTCATGCAGGCCGATTCGCACTGGACTCAGCTGGGCGCGTATTACGGCTATCTCCGCGCGGCTGAAAAGGTCAAAAAGGATTTCCCGGGAACTAAGATATATGATATAGACAAAGATTTCACGACGGCGATAGTGCCGTCGGGCGGCGACCTTCTCACCGGCGGATTCATGAACGTGCCGGGCGGCGTCACCGCGGTCACGGCGGCTGTAAGCTGGAAAGACGAGGCGATGGCGGCGGGACCCGGCGCGCCCACGGCTTACGTTATGGGAGACTCGTATTACGGCGCGTACTCGATGTATCTGCGTCTTATGTTCAGCGAGGTGTATCTGAACAACCCGGCGAGCAACCCGCCTCTGTACGATTACACGCTTGAAGATCTGCAAACCAAAAAGCCGGATTATCTGTTCTACATCTGGACGGAGAGGAATATCGACGCCTCGCTCGGTATGCTGACGAACATAAACGCCGCGAACATCAGGTGACTTTGAAAGACGGATAAATACAAACAGAGACCGAAGGACAAATAAAAATGAAAAAGATCAGCGTTCTGGTAATCGGCTGCGGCGACAGAGCCACGGTATATTCAAACGAGGGCTGCAACGAGCTGAAAGCGATGGAAATACGCGGCTGCGTCGACCCCGACGAAAGCAAGCTCGATTATATGATAAAGAATTTCGGCGTCCCGCGCGAAAACTGCTTTACGTCGATAGAACAGGCGCTTCAAAGGGGCAGATTCTGCGACTGCATAATAAACGGCACGATGGACAAGCTGCACGTTCAAACGACCTTGCCGTTTTTGCGGCAGGGCTACGACGTACTGCTCGAAAAGCCCGTGTGCAATAACGAAAAGGACCTGCTCGAGCTGAAGGACGCCGCGGACAAATACGGCTGCCGCATTTTCGTCTGCCACGTTCTGCGTTATTCGCCGTTTTACAGAAAAATAAAGGAGCTTATACTTTCGGGCGAAATAGGCGAGGTAAGGCATATAAACACATACGAGCACGTCGGCGTGTTTCTGACTTCCGTGTCGTTCGTGCGCGGCAAGTGGAGGAGCGAGGCGGAATGCGGCTCGTCCCTGCTTTTGCAGAAATGCTCGCACGACCTCGACCTCATCTGCTGGTTCAACAGCTCCACCCTGCCCGATACCGTT
>CACZVC010000044.1 GCA_902784545.1 uncultured Ruminococcus sp.
CTGCGATAACCCTCATACGGATATAGACGCGATAAGCGTAAAGGATATGCGCGTCCTCGTCGTCGACGACGATCCCATAGCCTGCGAGCACGCGCGCGTTGCGCTCGAGGAATCCGGGATAAAAACGGATACCTGCACGAGCGGCAGGGAGGCGCTCGATATGCTTGAGGTGTGCCACGCCAAGCACGAGCCGTACAATCTTGTGCTTCTCGACTGGAAAATGCCTGAGATGGACGGCGTTGAGGCGGCGAAGGAGATACGGAGCCGCTACGACAACGAAACGACGGTCATAATACTTACCGCGTACAACTGGGACGATATAATGGACGAGGCGCTCCATATCGGCGTCGACAGCTTTCTTGCAAAGCCGCTTTTCGCGTCGAACGTCATAGACGAATTCATGCGTATCGCAAGGCGCAACAGCATGAGCGTGCTGAACGAAAACAGAAGGGCGGGGCTTGAAGGCAGGCACATACTTCTCGCCGAGGACTTCTTCATAAACGCCGAAATAGTAAAGGAGCTTATGGATATACGCGGCGCTCACGTGGACCACGCGGAAAACGGAAGGATAGCCGTTATGATGTTTGAAAAAAGCGAGCCGGATCACTACGACGCGATACTTATGGACGTCAGGATGCCGGAGATGGACGGACTTGAAGCGGCGAGGGCGATAAGAGAGCTGCCGAGACCGGACGCGAAGACCGTGCCGATAATAGCGATGACGGCGAACGCCTTTGACGAGGACGTTCAGCGCTCGCTTCAGGCGGGGATGAACGCGCATCTTACAAAGCCCGTCGAGGCCGAGCATTTATACAAAACGCTTGAAGAAATGATCTGGGCGAAAGATCATCAGTCAGAATGATTCAACGGAGGACAAAGCGTTATGGATAAAACGGAAACGGAGACAAACGCCGGACTGCCGCGCGGCATAAACAAACGTACCGCCCGGGCTTTTGCCGTTGGCACAAGCGTGGGCCGGGGCTCTCTTGTCGTTACGGGCAATACGTATCTGAGAAGCGCCGGGCTCGCCGGAAACCTTCAAATCGGTCTTTGAAAAAGCCGACGCGATCATGTATGAAGAAAAGAAACTGCTTAAAAGCATGGGCGCGGCGACGCGTTCCTGAACCGGAAGGAGAATGAATATGAGAGACAACACAACGAATTTTCGCATTACGGAGAAAAAAAGACGGATCTTGCTCGTTGAGGACGATATAATAAATCAGGAGATGCTGAAAGCGAGCGTAAGCGACTCTTACGACCTTATAATCGCAACGTCCGGAGAGGAAGCGCTGGAGATCGTGCGCGAGGAGTTCAAAACCATAAGCATCATCCTCCTCGACCTGAACCTGCCGGGCATCAAGGGCATCGACGTGCTGAAACAGATAAAAGGGAATCCGGTCTACTCGCATCTGCCGGTGATCGTAACGACGTCGGACAGCGAGGCGGAGGTGGAGTGCCTGACGCTCGGCGCGATAGACTTCATACCGAAGCCTTATCCGGCGTCAAAGGTCATACTCGCGCGTATCCTGCGCACCGTCGAGCTTTCCGAGGACAGGGACACCCTGCACCGGACCGAGCGCGACAATCTTACAGGGCTTTACAACAGAGAATTCTTCTACCACTACGCGAACCAGTTCGATAACTACAACAAGGACGTGCCGACCGACGCGATAGTCGTTGACATAAACCATTTCCACACGGTAAACGACCGTTACGGAAAAGCGTACGGCGACGAGGTGCTTAAACGCATAGCCGAAAAAGCGCTCGGCGTGACCGCCGACGTCGGCGGCATCGTATGCCGCACCGAGCCCGATATGTTTATGTTCTACTGTCCTCACCGCACAGGCTATGAGGAGATTCTCGAAAAGCTTGCCGTCGCTTTGAAGGAAGGCGAATTCGGCGAAAGCCACATCCGTCTCAGAATGGGCGTTTATCAGGACGCCGACAAAACGCTTGATATAGAACGCAGGTTCGACAGAGCGAAAATGGCGGCGGATTCCGTCAGGGAAAATCTTGCGAATCCCGTCGGCTTTTACGACAATTCCATGCGCGAGGCGGAGGTGCTCGCCGAACAGCTGATAGACGATTTTCCCGCCGCGATAAAGGAAAAACAGTTCGTCGTTTATTATCAGCCGAAATTCGACGTCCGCCGCGACGAGCCGGTCCTGAGCAGCGCAGAGGCGCTCGTGCGCTGGAAGCACCCGAGGCTCGGTATGGTCAGCCCCGGCGTGTTCGTACCGCTGTTTGAAAAAAACGGACTTATACAGGCGCTTGACAATTACGTATGGGCGGAGGCGGCGGCGCAGATACGCGAATGGAAAAAGAGTCTGAAAAAAGTCATTCCCGTATCTGTCAACGTATCGCGCATAGACTTGTACGACCCGGAGCTTACGGACAAGCTGGTAGATCTCGTGCGGGTAAACGGGATAAAAACGGAGGAGCTTCTGCTTGAAATAACGGAGTCCGCGTATACGGAGGATTCCGAAAAGATAATAGAAAAAGTAAAGAACCTGCGCAGACTGGGCTTCAGGATAGAAATGGATGATTTCGGCTCCGGTTATTCGTCGCTCAGTATGCTTTCGACGCTTCCCATAGACGCGCTGAAGCTGGATATGCAGTTCATACGCAGCGCCTTCAAGGAGCGCAAGGACACGCGTCTGCTCGAGGCGATGATCCGCCTTTCCGATTCGTTCGACGTTCCGACTATCGCCGAGGGAGTTGAGACCGCGGAGCAGGTGTTCACGCTGAAAATGATGGGCTGCGACATAATTCAGGGATATTATTTCTCACGGCCGCTGCCGGCGGATGAATTTGAAAAATTCGCGGCGGAGAACAAGCAGCAGCCGTTTGTAACGGAAGGCAAAAAGAACCTTACGCGCACGGACAGGTTTACTTACAGGGCGCTCCACGACCCGCTGACCGGCGTTTACAATTACAGCGCGTTCGACATACTGTTCCACGACGCGGACAGGGACCACGTCGCAGTTCTCGTCACGGAGATCGCCGGATATGATGAAATCAAGAAAAACAAAGGACGCGATTACGCGGACAGGACGGTATGCCGCGTCGCCGACGTGCTGAAATCGAATTTCAGGTCGGTCGACCATATCTGCCGTCTGAGCGAAAACGAGTTCGTCGTCATCGTCACTCGCTTTACAAGCTCCGGCAAGAACCTTGTGTTTGCAAAAATAGAGAACATCAACAGCACGCTCAAATCGGAAGAGAACGGTCTTGAACCGATAGAGCTTTTCATCGGCGTCGCGTTCTCCGACAGGGCGAGACCGGGCGGAGACGTATTTCAGGACGCCGATACGGCGCTTAACCGCATGAAAGAAATGAAACAGACCGGTTATTCGGTATATTAAAAACGGAGGTACGAATATGTTTACTATCGAAAAACTTAAAGAATACGGCGCGGACGTCGATAAAGGTATGTCGCGCTGCGCAAACAACGAGATGCTTTATCTGCGTCTTGTGAAAATATGCGTGCAGGAGCTTTCGACGTGCGGGCTCGGCGATGCGCTGAAGGCAAACGACCTTGACCGGGCGTTCGAGATCGCCCATAAGCTAAAGGGCGGAGTGAGCAATCTGGCGCTCGATCCCGTAGCCGCCCCTGTCAGCGAGCTGACCGAGCTTCTCCGCAACAAAACGCCGGGAGATTATGAAGATCTTCTTTCAAAGATCGCGCGTGAGACGGAAAAGCTTACGGCTCTTTCGGATTGAAAAACCGCGTAAATTGAAGGTTTGGCTTATTATTAAGCGAAAAGGGGTGGATTTTCGATGAACACAGCGTTTTTATCGGAGCTGTTTCTGCTTGCAGGCTCCGTTGCCGGTTTTACTTACGGCATAATAGTATTTCTTTCAAAAAAGACGCCGCTCTATGCAAAGATGATCGCCGGAGCGGTCGGCTGTATGATGTTCGGATATCTTCTGGCGGTGATCCGGCGGATCGCCGGTTTTGAGGAGCGTGCGTTCCGTCTCGATTATCTGACGTATATCGGCGTGTTTCTTTTCCTTCTGACCGCCAACGCGGGTTTGATGGACGGACTTGTCGACGACGGAAACAAACGCGTTAAAAAATACCGCGTTATCGCGCTTGCGGCGCCGGTCGTCATCGTGCTTCTGTCCGTGCCGGTAATTCTTTCGGAAATACCCGCCGTGTCAAAGATCTGCTGCGGCGCGGTGGCGCTGTTCGCCGCGGCAGCCTCCTATTTCAATTTCAAGCACGCCGTCATCCCCGACGTGGAATTCGGCGTGATACAATGCGTGCGCGCTTATAACTGGGTCGCGCTGCTGTACGCCGTTTTGCTTACGGCAACGCTTGCGGCGCGCGCGCTCGGCTGGGAGATCGCCGTGCTTATCCTCTCGATACTTACGTGCGTTGACATGATCCTGATATTGCCGATGATGAAAAGGGGGATCGACAGATGGAAAACAATATGATCTATATCGCATTTCTTTGCGTCACGGTCCCGATGCTGTTCCTTTTGCCGATCATCAAGGACAAATTCGCGCGGACCGTCGTCGGTTACGTGATCGTAGGCGTTTTCTGCTGCCTGCTCGTTTCCGAGATAAACGGCTACATCCTGCGCGGACTCAATAATGATTACGAATACGTGACGACTGTATTCACCCCCGTCACGGAGGAGATCATCAAGGCGCTGCCGGTGCTGTTCTTCGCTTTTGTGTTCACGGACAACAGAGAAAAGCTTCTCTCCGTCGGATTTGCGCTCGGCGTAGGCTTTGCGATACTCGAAAACATCGTTATCCTTTTGCAGAACTTCTCCACGGTCTCTCTGATCTGGGCGCTGCTCCGCGGCTTCGGAGCCGCGCTGATGCACGGCGTCTGTACCGGCGTCGTGGGACTCGGACTGCATTTCATACATCAGAAGAAAAAACTGTTCATACCCGGCTCCTTCGCGCTTCTGGTCATGTCGATGACATATCATTCGATATACAACACGCTCGTGCAGTCGCAGTATAAGTATTTCGGATTCGTACTGCCGCTTATCACGTTCGTGATACTGTTCTTTATCACTTTCCGCGCAAGACTGAAAGCGAAGAATAAAAAAATCCAAAAGGAGGCTGCCAGATGAAATCCTTAAAAACGATCCTTGTTCTTGTATTGGTTTTTGCATTCACGTCAGGCGGTATCGTGCGTACGTTTGCCGCGTCGAAGCCCGTCTATATCTCCGACGTGATGGTGGGTATGGGCGAGACCGCCGAAGAAGCAAAGAAAGCTCTGACCGGGGCGGGCTTCACCGTGCTTGACCGCAACCTGAACGAAGGAGCGGGCAGCGCGCTGAAGACGGAGAAATTCGTCTACCTCGGATACAAGACCACCGGCGATCGCGAAGAGGCGATAACGGATCTTGCGGTTATGAACATGAACGGCGGCTTTTCCTTCTCGGACTACGAGGTTCTGATGGATAAGTACCGCGACAGTCAGATCAGACCCTTTGTCGACTGCTTTATAGCCACGATCAAGGAGTATCGCGCCAACTACGGTTCCGACGATCCGGGCAACAGAGCAAAGGCGGTATTTGTCCATTCCGTTCTTTCCCACGTCACCGAGGACGACAGCGGCGGCAATATGGGCGACCTGCTGCTCAACCCTACAAAGGAGGAGCTGGGACTGACCGACGATCAGTATAAAGCACTTTCCGCGGATGAAAAGAGAAAGACGGTCGATCTCACCAAAACGCTGATGCAGGGCAATACTCAGGTGGTGTATCTTGTGGAGCAGATGCTCGCCATCGCGTCCGATACTAACGTGACGACGTGGCTTGAGAGGCTTTCCGAACTCGGCCCCGACGGGCTTGAAGCGAAGTACGCCGAAGCGGGCGTACGTCCCGCGGATGCAGGCAGAGAAATGGCGGCGCTCTACGACGATACCGCAAAGACCCTTCTTAACGGATGGGTCGACCTGCGCGACGCGCTTCTTGCATACGATATGGAATTTGCCGGGAACAGCGAAGGCGAAACGGCGGAGATCGAAAACGTCGATCTTGAAGTTCAGTTTGACGTTCCCGTTATAGATAAAGACTCCGAATCGTCCGATCCCGAGGAGACGGCGGACGATATTGAAAACGTAATGGACGCGCTCTCGGGAACGATGGAGAACGGAAAAGAACTTTACGAAGCCACCGAGAACAGCGATATCGCGGGAATATACGGTATGCTCAAGGAAATGCCCTACGGGGACGGTACGCTCTACGATTTCTTTACGCTTGAATACGGCGAGGTGAGCGGAGATAATATTTCCGCCATGTATCCGTTCGTAAGCACGCTTTCCGAGGGTCAGATCGCGGCGATAAATTTTTTGCCGCTCAGATTTCTTATGCAGATAGGCGCTACTGTCGGAGATGCGTTCGAGCAGTTCAGCCCCGAAAACTCCAACATGTATGAAGGTATCGACTTCATGGGCGGCGTATCGATCTATCTTGACGTCAACCGCGAGCTGTTCGGCGACAAGGTCGCTCTGACGAGCGAGGCGCTGCGAGAAGACCTTGACAAGAAAAACGGATGGATGAATCCGGATCCCGATCTTCTCGGTCTTTCGAGGCTTACGACGCTTTCCTGGGCGGTCACGGGCTTTTTCGGCGCGATGACGGTCGTTTCCCTTATCAAGTGCGCCACGCTTCCGGCTCAGTACAGCAGGGCAGTCGATCAGTACCTGGCGATCAATGGATCCATTGAGGCATTTTACAATAACTGCGACGCATACGTAGACAATTATGCCGAACTGTATGAGTACGCGACGATCCGTATCGACACGTGGACCCGTCCCGGTTATACAAAAGTCACCTTCGAGTACGTTGACGAATTCGACGACTACGTCTACGATACGGAGGTAATGGAAAAGTATTATGACGGAACTTACAATATAAAGGAAAAATACGACGATATAGAAGAGCTGGAAGATCAGTTTGAAAATGCAATGAACAGCAAAGAACGCGCCATGGACAGATGGGGAACGATGAAGACCGCCTTCAGCGTTGTTTTCGCTGTATTGACCCTTATTTCCATAGGACTTACTGTATACGATCTCTACCGCTATTATAACGTCGACTATACGCCTATCCCGAAGTATATCGTGGACGAGGCGGACATCACCACCCTCGACGCCGACGGCAACACGCTTGTGACCCGCAACGACACGGCGTATTACCGCGCCGTGCTGACCAACCGCCCCGAAAGCCACGATCAGTACAAGTCCCTCAATAACTACGCCGACCTCAACGGCGACGCCGGCAAGGAATGGCTCGCGCTCTATTCCGTCAGGCTCGCCGGCGGCGAGCCCATCCTCGCGGACAGCTTCAAGGTCGTGACCGGCTCGACGAGTATTCCCGACGGCTATACAAAGGGAATACATATGTTCGGCTCCGACGCCGCCGCGAACCTCACAGACAGCCGCTATACGTATAACGACAAGCTGAACGGTATTTACGTATATTATCAGACCGAAGCCGCCGCGTCCTCAACGCAAACCGCCAGCACGTTCTCCGGCGGCGCTCTCGCTCTGGTCGGGGCGGGCGGAGCAGCCGTAGGCGCGGCTCTCGGAGCCCTCGCCGCGGTGATGGTCGGAAAAAAGAAAAAAACCGCCGCCGCATCGTAATCCCCGGCGATAAACCGTATAAGGAGAATATAAAATGAAATTTAATATAGTGATATCACTTCTGCTTTCGCTTGTCATCGCGCTAAACGCGCCCGTTCAGGCGCTGGCGGCGGAGAAGTCCCCCGTCTACGTCAGCGACGTGATGGTGGGTATGGGCGAGACCGAGAAGGAAGCGAAAAAGGCGCTTACCGACGTGGGCTATACCGTGCTTGACCGCAATCTGAACGAAGGAGCGGGCAGCGCCCTCAAAACGGAGAAATTCGTATATCTCGGTTACAGGACCACCACAGACGCAAACGAGGCGATCACCGATCTTGCCGTGATGAACATGAACGGCGGATACTCCTTCTCAGATTACGCCGTTCTGATGGATAAATACCGCGACAGTCAGATAAAACCCTTTATCGATAACTTTATCACCACAATCAAGGAATACAGGGAAAACTACAATTCCGCCGACGGTGCGAATAAGGATAAAGCCGAATTCGCCCACGCTATCCTCAACCGTATCGTGGAGGAAGACACCGGCACGCCGATGGGCGATCTGCTGCTCTCGCCTTCAAAGGAAGAGCGCGGACTGACCGGCGGTCAGTACAAGGCGCTCTCCGCCGCTGACAAGAAAAAGACCGCCGATCTCACCACCACGCTTATGCAGGGCAATTCGCAGATCATACTTCTGATCGAACAGGTGCTCGCAATGGCTGCGGATACGAACGAAACCACCTGGCTGGAACGCCTCTCAAAACTCGGTCCCGACGGGCTGGAAAAACAGTACGCCGCCGCCGGCATGCGCCCGGCGGACGCGAAGCGCGAGATGGCGTCCCTCTACAACGATACCGCCCGCGTCATTCTGGAAAACTGGACCGATCTCAGAGCGGAGCTTCTCGATTACGGATTGATACGCGGCTCGGATGCAGAGGAGACCGCATTTGACGAAGACGCGCTTGCTGGCGTTTACGGTGACGCGGAGCCGAAGAAATATGACGCTGAAACTCCCGCGGGCGCTATGGAGCGTATAAACGACAGGCTTGAAGCGGGTATTGAAACGGCGGAGGAGGTCGAGAACTCCCGCATCGCGGCGATATACGACACCTTAAAGGAAACGCCGTACGGCGAGGGGACGATGTTCGATTTCTTCACAAAGCCCTATGCCGAGGTCAGCGGGGAAAACATCTCCGCAATCTATCCGCTCGTCAGCACGCTGAGCGCGGGTCAGGCGGCGGCGATAGAGTTTTTGCCGCTTGCGACTCTGCTGCGCATCGGCGTGATGAACGGGGAGGCGTACGAAGCCATCGACTCCGGTAACAGCGATATCATGGAGATATTTGACAGTATCGACACCGTATCAGTCTACTACAACGTCAACCGCGAGATCTTCAAGGACTGTACGGCGCTCACCTCCGAAGCGCTGCGCAAAAACGCCGGCAGTCCCTTCAGCTTCACCCAACCGATAACGGAGCTCGGCGGTCTCAGCGCGCTGACCGCGCTCTTTTGGACGGCGGACGCCGTTGCTCTGACAGCGACTCTTTACAGCGTTGTAAAATACAGATCTTACACCGACCTTGCAAGCCGTCTGACAAATCTGTGCGAGAAAGTAACGAAAAATTACAAAATGTTCGCCGATCCGGGTCTTACTTTGATGGTCGGCGTAGATCCGCAGGATCCGGCAAAACTTATTTTAGCAAGCGTGGCGCCCAATAATAAAGGCGGGTTTACCATAGGGACCAAATTCACTGCATACAGTATACAGTCCGATATGGAGCTTGCCGGTGAGTTCGGCTCGTTTGACAAGATGAAGGATGTGCTCGACACCAAATCACAGCAGTCGATGGCCAGAGCGGCTAAGTTCAAGAACGCCGCCTTTATTTCCGGCGTCGCCTTCGCCGCGCTGACGGTCATATCCGTCGCACTTACGGTCTATGACCTTTACCGTTTTTATAACGTCAGCTACACTCCCATCCCGAAGTATATCGTGGATGCGGCGGATATCACGAAGACGGACAGGGACGGAAATCAGATCGTTGTGCGCAACGACGCCGCTTACTATACCGCCGCGATGACAAACCGTTCGGAAAAGCATGAGCAGTATAAAGCCCTGAACGATTACGCCGACTTGAACGGCGACGCCGGCAAGGAATGGCTCGCGCTGTATTATTGCAAAAACGTAAACGCCGAGCCCATCCTCGCGGACAGCTTCAAAATCGTGACCGGCACGACGAGCATCCCGGACGGTTATACCGGTGGGATCCATCTGTTCGGCTCGAAAGCCGCGGCGAATCTCACCGACAGCAGATTTACCTATAACGATAAACTGAACGGTCTGTACGTTTATTACCTGACGGAGACCGCCGCGGCTCCCACACAATCCGCCAGCACGTTCTCCGGCGGCGCCCTCGCTCTTGTGGGTACGGGCGGAGCCGCCATCGGCGCGGCTCTCGGAGTCATAGCCGTTCTTATGGTCAAACGCAAAAAAACCGCCGCCCCCGCGGAGGCTTAAATCCGCACGTAAAACGGGAGGTATCACATTCTGTATATGAATAGAATTCTCCGGCTCATCTCCGTCGTCTTATGCGCGGCGATCGCTCTTTGCGCTCTTGCGCCCGCGTCGTTTGCCGACGACGGCGGCGCTGTATCGGAGCTTGCGCTCGCATACGGCGACGACGGGCTGAAAACACTTGAAGAAAACGGATATACCGTTATGGGGCGTCCCCTGACGGCTGACGTCTGGCTCGGATATAAACGGGGCGGCGAGGCTGTTACGGGCCTTGTCGTGTCGAAAGACAACGGGGACGCCGTTACCGTAAACGGGATCTCCTATCAGCGTACAGGCAGTCTCGGCGACGCGGGAAGTCTGTATTTTACCCGCGATGAAGGCGCGGGGACCGCTGTTTTGTCCCTCGCCCTGCAAAGTAAAACGGAATACGTGGATCAGCCTTTCCTTGCGCTGAGAAACGACGGCACGGTACCGATGCTTTACGCGGACGGCGAGCCCTGCGATCTCGGGACTGATCAGACCGCATATCTTTTCATACTGAAAGACAACGTCTTCCGTCCTTATATCAAGAGCGTAACGGCCGTCTCCGGGGACGATCTGCGCTCCGCGGTAAACGCGGCGGCAGCGGCGGGCTGTGAACGGTATTACGATCCGGGTCTGAGCTCCGACGACGGAAAGACCGTCGTTATAGGTTACGTCCGCACCGCAGACGAATCCGAGGCGATCACCTGCATCGCGGCGGGGACGGAGTCTCCCGACGTGCGTGGCATTACCTTCGATCCCGCCGGAGATACACTTATTGCGGGAGAGGTCCCGTACCGGCTCTTTCAGACGCGTGACCGAAAGGCAGGCAATCCGATAGTCGACCTGACGGGCTCGGCGGTACCGGTCCGTTCCTCCGACGTGATGAACAAATGGGCGGAGAAGGTCTTCGTCAGATTCAACACCTCCGCTTCGTCGGTCGGTCAGGTCAAAAGTGAAGAACTGTACCGGCGGTTCCTCTCGGACGGCGGCGCGCTTGCGAATATCCCCGTGCTGATCCCTTCTCTTAACGAAAATAACGTAACGCCTCTGGCGTACGTTTGCAGAGCGGAAGGTCAGCCCGATACGATCTTTCCCGGCGCCGTGATCGACACCCGTACGCCCTCGCAGACGGAAACAAAAGAAACGGATGAGGAAAACTATCTCGAACAGACGCCCGAAGTGATAGCGGACGACGGCGCGGCGGAAAACACTGCGGCGTCCGTCTTCAGCGGCGGTACTGCCGCGGGGCTTGTCATCGCGCTCGGCCTCGCGGCTCTCGGAGCAGTCGGCGGATGCGCCGCCGCGGCAATAAAGAAAAGAAAATCCGGCGCGGAGGAGAAAAAAGATGAAAGTTAAAAAGCTCTTTCCGTTTATCATCCTCCTTGCGCTTCTGACGTCTTTGACGGCTTTTCCCGCATCGGCGGAAGACGCGCCTGAGGGAAAATATGAATTGACCGCAACCTTCATAACCAACGGCAAGCTCATCACTCACAGATGGTACGACGATCTTGACGAACTCTGGAACAACATAGGTCCCGTCGCCGCCTCCGACAGGACGACTGAGATAAAGCTCCACGCGAACTGGGATATTTACGAGGAAAAAACTCTTTCGATAGAGCATTGCAACGTCTATATCGACCTTAACGGCCACAGCATCATACGTCATACGGATAATGACAAACAGGTCAGAAACGGCGGCGTTTTCGTTCTTGACCTCGGCGCGCGCCTGACTGTACTCGATTCCGACCCCGCCTCAGCCGGCTACGACGGAATCCGCGGCGGCGTGATCACCGGAGGCGCAAGCACGAACAGCG
Organism: uncultured Ruminococcus sp.; assembly: GCA_902784545.1. GTDB lineage: Bacteria > Bacillota > Clostridia > Oscillospirales > CAG-272 > UBA1248. Next base: position 11,951 of record CACZVC010000044.1, read on the forward strand.
GCGGCGCCTTTACGGTAAAGGACAAATCGGAGCTGACGATCACCGGCGGCACGATATATAAATGCACCACGAACGAACACGGCGGCGCCGTGATGATAACGGGCGGCTCAAAAGAGCCGAAATTTGAGATGACGGGCGGCAGGATATACGCCTGCCAGAGTATCGGCGCGTTTTTCAACTGCCACGGCGGCGCTGTCTACGCAGACAAAGCAAACGTGTCTCTCTCAAACTGCATAATAGATTCCTGTTACAGCGAAGACAACGGCGGCGCGATATATCTGAACAACGGCAGTATGAGGATAGACAACGTCCGGTTCACAGGAAACCATTGTCTTGATTTCGGCGGCGCGGTCTTTGTTTCGGGCGGCAGTCTGCGCGTTTTTCGCAGCCGGTTTTCCACAAACGAGGCAAAGCGGGACGGCGGCGCGGTCTACGTTGATTCAAATAACGGCGCGCAGTTCCGCGACTGTGTGTTCAACAAAAATAAATCATACGGCAGCGGCGGCGCGATATACGTAAACGGCGACCGCACATTTCTGATAGATACAGACGTCATCGCCAATTCCGCCGCGGGCTACGGCGGCGGAGTATTTGTCGACGCGGATTACGGCAGCTGTTATATCGGCGTCAAGGGACTTGTGCGTATCTACAACAACAGCGGAAAAAACCACCGCGACAATCTGACGCTTTCCGACGGCATCGCAGTAAGCGCGTATCTGACGAGCGGAGGCCTTTACGAAGGCTCGAAGATCGGGCTTTCATCCACCGGTCAGAACGTAAAGTACGCGGACGAGATAAGCAGATATCAGCTTGAAACTCTCGAGTGCTTCTTCTCGGATACGAACGGTAGCATAAAGATATACAATTCGATGGAATACGAACGGGAAGCGCCGATGCTCGCCTCCGTCTTCTCCGGCGGCGGATATATTTGGCTTGCCGCAGGACTGTCGTTGTCAGCCGTCTGCGGCGCCGCGGCTTATATCATTATAATAAAAAATAAAAAGGCAAAGGAGGAGAAGCGCGGATGAAAAAAATAATTCGTTCTCTTATCGCCTTCGTTCTTGTCTTTTCAATGTTTGCAAACGGAAACGCCGGTATCCTCGGCTTTGCGGCGGACGCCGCTGAGGGCGCCATATACGTTAAGGACGTGCAGATCTTTCAGGCCTCGACTCTTGACGAGTGCGTAAAGCTCTGCGAAGAGGTCGGCTACAAGCCGTTCAGGCGCAACCTTAACGACGGAGCTGTTGAAAAGGTCAGCTTCGGATCGGACGTCGACGCTCCGTGCGTTATGCTCGGATATACGACGACGTCGAACGTAAATCAGGCGGTCACGGACATTTCGCTTCTGCGGATGGGAGAGGGCTACGAGATGCGCGAGTATCAGGCTATCGCCGCCGCGCTTCTGGCAAAAAATCAGAATTACGCCGAGGGGCTTGCCGCGGCGGCCTCCGATTTCGCGGAAAATTACGACAAGGGCGCGCCCTCTGCGGTCCAGGCATACAAAATGCTCGATCTTATGTACGTGGACGACCTGGAAGCCCACTCGATGTCGAAATTCACCGTAAAAAAAGACAACAGTGCGTCGTTTGGTGAAATGCTCAAAAACTCCTACCGTATCGGTGATTTTCTGAAAGGCGGCGGGGAAAATCCGTATAAGGATTTCGACTGGATGGAGCATACGCCTTTGAGCGAGTTTATACTCGAAGGCAACGCCGACGCCGAATTTTTCGGAAAGCTTCTGTCTTTCGGAACTCCCGGCATCGTGAGCGCCGTCACCTCCGCCCTGTGTACCGCCGGCGCGGAATATGAAAATTTCTACGACCCGGAGACGGACAGATATGAGACCGTAGTCTGGGCGCAGCGCATATTCGACAGCGATATCCGTATCATGATCTCCGAGGGACTGACCTCGTTCTTCCGTCCGGGAATTTGCCACGCAGTATCTGAACGCAAGGGCGCGCGGGTCGGATATCGAATCCATAGGCGACACCGACGCCGACGATCTTGACGGAGTGGTCGACGAGATGAACGGTTTGACGGACAGCGATCTTGACGGAGTGTATATCGCGGCGTACGAGATCCTGAACCGTTACAGATACGACGATACGCGGATGCTCGGCGACTGGATCGTTTCCGCCGGAAAAAGAAGCTACGCGGCGGAAGAGGATTACCGCACGCTCTACGTTCTTTCGGACGTGTTTTCTCCGGCGCAGCTTGTAATGCTTAAATATTGCGGCTTCTGCACCTTCGTGAACAAGATGCTTCAGCCGGATGAAGAAAGCCCGGAATCGGACGAAGCGTTCCGGACGCTTGTCGACGGACTTAAAAGGCTCGTGAAAAAAGGCGAGGAATACCGCGTGCCGGTATGGCTCGGCGTTGACAACGCTCTCTACTACGGTAAGGTCGCCATGACGAGCGACGCAATCCGTCAGTCCGGCGCAAACGCGGCGCTTCAGCTCACGCAGGCGGAAAAAGACGCCGCGAACGACGCGCTGAGGCAGAAATATCTCGCCATCGGCTCAGGAGTCATTTCGCTTTTAACGATCGCCGCAAACCTTGCCATCTATTTCAAGGGAGCCGCGCTCATCAAAGCCGGAGTTACGACCGGCGTCGCCGCGGCAGGCGGATTCTGGGCGTTTCTCACCTCCGCCACCTCGATCGTAACGAAGGTCAATCTTATACTTTTAGCCATAGAACTCGTTGTTACGATCGTTATCGCCATCTACAAACTTGTCCAGAACGAGCTGCACGTTCCGTCCTCGGAATATACGGATATGCCGTCGCTTTTGTTTGACAGCAAAACGACGTCAGGCGGTATCCGTGTGATAAAATACAACGCGGTCATGGAGCCGTACCGCGGGCGTATCGGCGATCTGAACGCATACGTCGGCTACAAGTGGAACCTTATATATCTGACGCACGACGAAGACGCCGGCTCTCCTCTCGTGGTGCCGGAGGGCAAAGACCCCTTCGTGCTCAAACAAAACGACAGCTCGACGCCGGAGGGCTACAAGCCGCTTTCACAGTTCGGGCAGTCGAGCGCCGCGGATATGAACTACGGCGAATACGATCTGAGGCGTGATGAAAAGAACTTCCTGTTCTACGCCACGGTCAGATCCCAAAGCGGAAACACCGGCGAATCCGCAGGCTCCGGAAAGTATATCGGCGACCTGAAAGCGTTCACCGCGGACACCGTCGAACGCTGCAAGGCGAAGATCACCACCGCCGCCGGCAAATATCAGGCTTTTGACTACAACCTCGGCACGGAAGAGGCGCCCTGCTATATCGGTTACTCGCTGACGGATCAGGAGAGCAGCGCCGTTACGGATATCCGCTTCTTTGCAGGAGAAAACGCGTCGAGCATTATGTACGGCGGAGCGGAATACACGCTTTCCGGCGAGCTGCCGTCCGGCGGCGGTATCTACATAAGCCGCAGCGGTCTGGTCGGCACGCCGATCGGCGCGGAGCTGGTCTGCATTAAATCATCCGAGAACGCCCCTGCGGGCTGGGAGCCGATCGTTCATTTCTCAGGTACTCCGGTAAAATTGTTCGGAAGCGAAAATGAGCCGTTCGCCGTCTATTTCGAGCCCAAGGTGAAATATACCGAAGGCGAGCTCTACGTCGGCGGCTTCGCCTTCTGTCAGGCGGACTACGCGTATGCGCGTATCTTCGGTGAAAGAGACGAAGCGCGGGAAGAATCCTTGAACGATATGCTTTCCGTACTTCGCCTGCAAAAGGGCGGGATCGCCATGGATCTGACCGGCCATAAAACCGGCGACGCGATCACCGATACGGCGAACATGACCCGGGCGGACGTGGAGCGCGCGATCAACCTTTGCTCCGCGATGAGTTTTACCAGAAGCCGCCGCGGCACTGCCGTAAACGAGGTGATCGAAACGAATATGTATCTGATCTACGCGCTGACGTATAATCCGTACCGCGCGATACGTGACGCTGCGCTCTATTCATCCGCCACGGCGAATGACAAAGGACTCTTTACCGTTTTATCAAAAGAGATCCTGTATCAACAGAACGGCGTAGAAAAGAAGACCGTCGGCGGGTACGCGGTTTGTGACGATCACTTAACGAAAAGCGCGGAAAAAGTACATTTAAGCGGTCCGGTCAGACCGTCTCACGCATACATTTCCACGGAGATATGGGACGACTACGTTTACGCGCCGGGCGAAGACGCGCCGGCAAGAGACGACGGATGCGTCTATGCGTGGGAATATGCTCCGCTTTCCATGCGGGGACTTTACGTACTCGGACCCGTCGAGGGTCTTGAGCCGCTCAAAGCGGCGGACGTTGTCCTGTCTCCGATCAGAAGCGACGCGAAAAACGAGGACGGTAATATCAGCACCCGCCTGCCGGAGGGCTGCTTCAATCTGCTCGGCGAAAGCGCCGCTGACCGCGTCTTTCACTCGGTACAGGATATCAAATATCCTTATAACGAGACCGCGCAGAATCTTTCCAATCCGGCTCAGGGTAAGTTTTCGGAATACTCTGTCGAGGCGTCCGATCCGCTGTATATGTATCTTGCCGGAAACGTCAGAAAACCCAGATACATCTCCGGAGTGACCGTCGGCACTTATACCGAAGCGCAGTTCAAAAAAGAGAATCCGGGCGCGGATTCTTCAAATGTGAAATATATGAATTCCATGTCCGAGGATATCGCGTGGCGAAGCGCTCTTGCAGGCTCCGACAGCGGTATCGTCCCCGTGAATCTGATCGCACCCGATGGCGAAGCGTGGAACACCGCGATCGACGATGAAGAGACCGGTTTAGCCTCAGCGGAGTATGATCCGGACTGCAGTTATATCGGCATTTCCAGAACGGACGACCCGAGTCAGGCTATCACCGGTGCGCTGCTGATGAAAAAAGAGGCGGTGCAGCCGGGGACCGCTCCCATCGCGCAGATCGTCGTGGGAGGCGTATCAAGCATTGCGGCGCCGGGCGGCGCCGGCACGGGAACGACGTATTATCTCACTCAGGGCTCAAACACCGTTCCGCTGAAAGACGGTGAATACTACCTTTATTATTCATACAACCCAGCTGCGATCCCCGGCGTTCCCGTAACGGATATCGACGTTGACGGTGCCGCTTTCGTGAACGGTATGTCAACGGTGCTTTCTTCAAACGAGCGCGGCAAGGAAGCGAAATTGTTCGGCAACGCGAACGTTGAAAACTATATACATATGAAATATGATTATACGCAGGGCTCGCTTTTTACCGCGTTCTACGTCGGGACCGGTGAAAATCCCGACGCCGCTTACCTTGATCTTTTGGCTCAGGGCGCGGTCGAAGGCGCCGCCGTGGACATCAATCTCGGCGCGGGCGGCGCGGTGGTGCTGGGCTGGCGCACGATGACCGTATCGGAGGAGGATATCGCACTTCACGAGCGAAGCAAAGGCAAACCGTCTGATCCTCTGCGCGAGGCCGTCCGTGATATGATACTGACGGTCGACGAGCCTTACAGAGAAACGCTGATACATAACGGCGTCGTCTACAAGCCCGTCGGGAAAAAGAGCCTGAACGAGGGAGTCGAAGGCAGTGAAATATATCTTTACGCCTGTACGGATTTCGATACCTGGGCGTACAATCTCGGAAAACCCGCGTCGGAGTTGCTTTACGTTCCGTCCATGTATTCCGATCTCGCCTCGCCCCTGTCACGTATCGGTCTGGCGAAGGGAGACCGCGTCCCCTACAATACGAAGCTTCAGGGAACGGGAGACGGCGCGGATCTTGTCGTATGGGAGAACGTACTCACAACGTACGGGGAAAAAGCCGATCTGAACCGCGGCGCGATACTTACGACGCCCGACGGATTAAAGCTTCTCGAAAACAGAGTGTATCTTTTCGTACACCGCGCCGACAACGTTGTTAAAAAGGGCGCGGAGATCACCGGCGGTTTCGTTTCCGATACCGAAC
>CACZVC010000045.1 GCA_902784545.1 uncultured Ruminococcus sp.
GGAGAACTACGCGATAAAGACGAACACGCATCCGCATATTATAACGACCAAAAACGTCGACCACTTCAAGGATCAGATGAAGAAAATAGGCTTTTCCTTCGACTGGAGCCGCGAGATATCGACGTCCTTGCCCGATTATTACAAATGGACGCAGTGGATATTCCTCAAAATGTTCGATCACGGGCTCGTTTTCCGCGCGAAAACGCTCGTGAACTACTGCCCGCACTGCAAGGTCGTTTTGTCGAACGAGGATTCGCAGGGCGGCAAATGCGACGTCTGTCACAGCGACGTCGTTCAGCTCCCGAAGGACGTCTGGTATCTGAAAATCACGCAGTACGCGGACAAGCTGCTCGAAGGCCTCGACGAGGTCGATTATCCGGACAGCATAAAACAGCAGCAGATAACGTGGATAGGAAAATCGACCGGCGCCTTCGTCGATTTTACGCTCGACGGCACGGACGAGAAGCTTGAAATATACACGACGCGCTGCGATACGCTCTTTGGCGTTACGTTTATGGTTATGGCGCCCGAGCATCCGACGCTCGATAAATACAAGGACAGGATCGCAAACTGGGATCAGGTCGAGGCGTACCGCGAGGAATGCGCGAAAAAGACTGAATTCGAGCGCACGCAGTTAGTCAAGGACAAGACGGGCGTAAGGCTCGAAGGCCTTTGCGCCGTCAACCCCGTGAACGGAAAGAAGATACCGATATTCATAGCGGACTACGTTATGATGGGCTACGGCACGGGCGCGATAATGGCGGTGCCGGCGCACGATCAGCGCGACTATGAATTCGCAAAGAAATTCGGCGTGGATATCATACAGGTCATCGAGGGCGGCGATATAGAAAAAGAAGCCTATACCGGCGACGGCAAGATGATAAACTCGGATTTCCTCAATAAGTACGACAACAAAAAGGATTCGATCGCCGCGATGCTCGGATATCTGGGCGAAAAAGGCATCGGCAAAAAGGGCGTGCAGTATAAAATGAAGGACTGGGCGTTCAACCGTCAGAGATACTGGGGCGAGCCGATACCGCTGATCCACTGTCCGAAATGCGGCACGGTCGGCGTGCCGTATGAGGAGCTTCCGCTCGTGCTTCCCGAGGTCGAGAATTTCGAGCCGGGTACAGACGGTCAGTCGCCGCTTGCCCGTATAGAGAGCTTCGTAAACTGCAAATGCCCGAAGTGCGGCGGCGACGCGAAGCGTGAGACGGACACTATGCCGCAGTGGGCGGGCTCGTCGTGGTATTTCCTGCGCTTTATCGACCCGCATAACGACAAGGCGCTTGCCGATCCCGAAAAAATGAAGTACTGGATGCCGGTTGACTGGTATAACGGCGGAATGGAGCACGTAACGCGCCATCTGCTGTACTCCCGCTTCTGGCACAGGTTCTTATACGATATCGGCGTCGTCAACACAAAGGAGCCGTACGCTAAGCGCTCGTATCAGGGACTTATTCTGGGACCCGACGGCAATAAAATGAGCAAGTCCGCCGGCAACGTCATAGATCCGCTCGACATAGTGGAAAAATACGGCGCCGACACGCTCCGCACCTACGTCCTGTTCATGGGCGACTACACCGCCGCCGCGCCGTGGAACGACGATTCCGTCAAGGGCTGCCGCAGATTCCTTGAAAGAGTGGCGGGACTGACCGATATGATGACGGCGAAGACCGAGGACCCGAAGCTCGAAAGCCTCGTTCACAAGACCATCAAAAAGGTCGGCGACGATATAGAGGCGATGAAGTACAACACGGCTATCGCCGCTCTTATGACGCTTATAAACGAGTTCGGCAAGGCGGGCGCGATAACGAAGTCCGACGTCGAGACGTTCATAAAACTGCTCTCGCCGTTCGCGCCGCATCTCTGCGAGGAAATGTGGGAGAGCCTGGGTCACAAAACGATGCTCGCCAAAACGCCGTGGCCCGAATACGACGAGGCTAAGACCGTCGACAGCACGGTCGAGATAGGCGTGCAGATAAACGGCAAATCGCGCGGAACGGTGGTCATCCCCGCCGACGCGGACAAGGACGCAGCCGTCGCCGCCGTGAAGGAAAGCGGTAAATTCGGCGCCCAGCTCGACGGCAAGACGATAGTCAAGGAGATATTCGTGCCCGGCAGAATATTGAATTTGATAGTAAAATAATCAAAAATATTCAAAATAACACTTGACAAAATACAAATTAGGTTGTATAATAGCAAAGTAAATCAGCTCTATTGCGAAGGGGGTGAAAAGAAAAATGGCAGAGGTCAGAGTAAAAGAGAACGAATCGCTTGACAGCGCGCTCAAGAAATTCAAGAGAGCCTGCGCGAGATCCGGCATAATGACAGAGCTTCGCAAAAGAGAGTGCTATGAAAAGCCCAGCGTAAGACGCAAGAAGAAGTCCGAGGCTGCGAGAAAGCGCAAATACAAATAATTGACAAAAATACCGGCTGGAGCTCCAGTCGGTATTGTCATTATATCGGGGACCGCGTATGCAAAGCGGTGAACGGGGAGCCTCCTGCCCCGTCCGCTTCGTTTTTTGCCGCTTTTACACTTTTTTGCAATTTTGTCGTCATATAAGTCAGAGGGACCTCAAACGAAAGGAAGACCGGTATGCTTTTAAAGGATGAAGAGATCAACGGGCTGTTTTTTGACCGGGATGAAAGAGCCGTATCGGAAACGGATAAAAAATACGGCGCGTATCTTAAAGCCGTGGCGAAGGATATGACCGGAGACAGGCGCGACGCCGAGGAATGCGTGAACGACGTTTATCTCGCCGCGTGGAACTCAATCCCGCCGGAAAGGCCTGCGTCGCTTAAAGCCTATCTCACGGTGCTTATAAGACGCGCCGCGCTTGACGTAATAAAAAAGAGCAAACGGGCGCGCCGTATACCGAAAAAGCTGTACGAGCCGCTTGACGATCTGGCGGAGCTTTTGCCGGACAAAGACGCGGAAAGCATGCTCGACGAAAGAGCTTTGTCCGATATTATAAACAGCTACGTCGGCTCGCTTACGCCGAGGGGACGGTATATATTCATGAGCAGATATTACGTAAACCGCCCGATAGGCGTGATAGCGGAAAAGCTCGATTTAAGCGTGTCAACGGTCAAAAAAGAGCTTGCGTCGATCAAAGCGGGCTTGAAGGAAAAGCTTTTGCAGGAGGGATATACGCTATGAAAAACATAGATAAAAAGGAATCGTTATACAAAGCCGTATCGGATATAGACGCCGGTCACGTGGAGGATTTCATAAGATATGAGAATACGCTTCCCGAAAAAACGGCAAAATCCGCGTCGTATCACCCGATGCTTCGTATAGCGGGCGCGTTCGCGGTCTGCGCCGTGATATTCGGCGGTATGTTCGCGGGACTCAAATATCTTGAATATAAAGGCGGCAGGATAAATAATACGCCGGAAACGTCCTCCTCCGATACGCCGGAGGAAACCGGAGCGGAAACGAACGGAAAAACGGAAACGACAGAGGAAGCTGAAACGACAGAGGAAACGGAAAAAGAAACAGAAACGGAAAAAGAAACAGAAACGGAAAAAGAAACAGAAACGGAAAACGCAGCCGAAACGGACGGGCAGCGGATTGACGGTATCGCGGATGCGATAGCGGCGGGCGACAATTCCGATCAGATGTGGGACGCGCTGAAATCGTTCGGCGACGCGGCTTTCGATCATCTTGTAAAGCGTTATTTCGACAAAGAGACGACCTCAAAAGTCAAAGCCGTCATAAGCGTTTTCGTTTCCGAGACGGTAAAAGACGAGATAACGAAAGTAAATAACTTCAATTTTTCCGATCTGGAATTTCCGGACAGGACCGCGCTTGACGGCGACCGGAAACCTTTATACAGCTGGCTTTCGACGTTCAGAACAAAAGCGAAAAAGTACGCAGAATACAGATATGAGAAAGAAGCGGCAAGCAAGATCCCGTATACGTGCAGGATGCTTTTGCTTACGGATGAAGACCCGTTCTTATATGACCCGACCGGCGTTGACGTCTCCGTACTGTTAGACAAAGCGATATCGGAAAACTTCAACACACGGAACGCGCATATTATATATAATTATCTTGCATACATGTACAAATACACAGCGTTTCAATATTTTGTCGATAATTATTTTACGGAAACGGACGCTATGCGGCGCACCGCAATGAGTTGGGCGGCGTATGAAATAATACTTCCGGAGGCAAGCGGTCTTTTAGGACACGACAGGTCGATATCCATCTACCGCGGGACGGTAGATTACGACGTCACAAAGGATTGGAGTATTAAAGCCCACGCGGATCTGGTTGAGCCGTTTATTCAAAAATATACGGAAGAGGTCAAGGACATAGCGAAAAATATGCTTGAAGACGAGGTGCGCGACGAATATCCTTTCACGTACAAGCTTCTTTCCTCCGTTGGATTTGACGGTTATAAGCCCGGAGAGCCGGATATAGCCTTCCGCTCGCGCAAAGCGGTGAAAGCCGCGTCACAGCTGTATCAGGCGGTAAAATACGGCTGGGTGCCGGATGAGCTGATCGAGAACTGTCTGCCCGTTGAAGACTATATGAGACAAGATCTGACATCATACACGAAGGGCGACGTTTTCCACTACTGCCCGATAGAAGACTTTTACGACTATTTTGAAAAATATATAGATAAATCTATAATCGATAACGCCTGCAAAGAGCAGAACGCGTGGTTTACGATAAAGAGCGGCAGAGTATATATGTTTGACGGAGGACCTCAAAGCTCGTTAAGCATAGATCACCGCTCGGCAAAGCTGTCGGAAAAGAACAGCGATACGTATGTTATCAGAGCGGACGTGACTTTCCCTTACGGAATGTTTTCATTTACAAGAAATCTGACGTTTGAGGTAAAGGAATACAAAGACGGCGTGCGTCTTACCGGCGGCGCGTTTGCAGACAGGATACTTACCCCGGAATACGGTGCGGTAAACTATTTAGCGTCCGTACTCAATACGTATCTCCGTTTGAGAGAGGGACAGACGAAATTTTCGTCGTCAACTATCTGCCGGTATTATTACAGCTATGACGAAGTGCCGGAAAAATACAGAAACGTGTTGACAGAGGATATGGAATATCCGCTTTACTACGGCGAAAACCTGACTTATGATTCAAGCGGCTTCAATTTTGAGCACGGAGCGACGGAAGAAATACAGAATGCGATACTGCGCAAAACGGATGTTTTTGACGGCGTAGCACTTTATCCTCAGCACGCGACTATAAAACATACGCCTAAATATGATTATGAATTTGATTATCAGATAGCGAAGGATGAAATCGCAACGTTTTCAATAATTTTAGGTTATGATATAGCGCTCGGTATGAACGTAATAGAATCAACGCCCGACCGCCTTTATATCTCGCTTGACTTTACAAAAGAGGAAAACGGCGGAGCGGAGGACGTGACGTACACGTTTGAAATGAAAACGGAATATGATACGGAAAATCCGAACAATCCGGCTTATTACGTGCTCACCGGCGGAACGTTTGTGACGGACGTGATAATGGCAAAATAATACGGCAAAACAAAAATACGGGCGGCACGCGCCGTCCGTATCCGTATTTCCGTTCGCTTATTCAAACACGGCCACTCTCTGAGCCGCAAGCACCTTTTCCGTCCACTTGCTGAAGCTTTCTCCCTTTGACGCGTATCTCTTGTAGCAGCCGGCGACAAAATCCATTCCCGTGTCGTGCAGGCGCTGTTTCTTGAATTCCGTCGCGTCGACGGGCAGATCGAGCCACGAGCGCGTGTCGCCTATCGCGTACGTCGTGTGGTTGTTCCATACCCACTGGGGCGTCGGCCACAGGCGCTTTGAATTTTTCGCGTCTATCGCGTCGTAAAACGCCTTGTCGGGTCCGCCCTGTCCGTGGTGTCCCATCTGCACGTATTCGGATTTTATCCTTTCCGCCGGGTACATCGTAAGCAGACGCTTTCCGGAGTCGGCCGCCGCGTCGCCCAAAAACAGTATGCTGTGCTCTTTATACGTCATCCTGAGTATCACGGACGTGCTGTTTACGTATTTCGCTTCCTTCCACCACGTCATAAGCACTTCAAAATCAACGCCGTCGACAGATATCGTCAGCCCCTTTTCGATCGCCGCCTCGCTTATAACGGCGCGGTTTATAAGGTCGTAATAGTAGTATTCGGCGCCTTCGGGAGCTTTGAATTTATCCTCCGGGATGTCCGCGCCCTTTATGCCCGTAAATCCGTTTATCGAATAGTAATTGTCAAAGCCCTTTCTCAGCTTGTTGAATCTTTCGACGTCGTGGTCGCCCGCGCCGGCGGCGCTTTTCCATTCGACGCCTATGTTCGGAAAGTCGAAATAAAAGTTGTTTATCTTGTAATTTGACTCAGCCGTGTAGGCGTTGAGCAGTTTGGCAAGCTCATAATAGTGGTCTCTGTGCTCGTGGGACAAAAACCACGCTTCGACCTCGAAATAATCGTTCTCGCCGATGCCGAGCGCAGCTCTTATCGCGTTGTGTATATAAGGCTTCGCCTCGACGCCGGTGCCGTCGATACCGCCGTCTATAACGACGACTTTTTTGTTTGGCGTGATTATAACGTAGCTCATCATAAGGCTTGAGTTTTCCGGCGCGAACTGATAGACCTCGACCTTGCCCGCCGGCTCCTGAGGCTCCGCCTCGGTCTCCGTTTCGGTATCGGTCTCAGTTTCGGCTTCCGTGACCGGCTCCGTCTCCGTTTCCGCTTCCGTCGTCTCCGCCGCGGTCGTTTCAGCCGCCGTCGTTTCGGCGGGAGTTACGCCGCACGACAAAAGCGACAGCGGCATAAGCGCGCACAAAAGAGAAGAGAGAAGAATTTTTCCTGATTTTTTCATAATGCCGTACCTCGTTTTAATATAAAATAATAATTAAGACCGTTGAATAAACGCCGCGATCATTTTTTGCCCATGTAAAGCTCGTAGTATTTCCCTTTTTCGGCAAGCAGCTCGTCGTGGCTTCCGCGCTCTATGATCCTGCCCTTTTCAAGCACCATTATCACCGATGAGTTTTTGACTGTGGAAAGACGGTGAGCGATGACGAAAACCGTTCTGCCCTCCATAAGGCTGTCCATACCGCGCTGTACTATCGCCTCCGTGCGCGTGTCTATCGACGAGGTCGCCTCGTCGAGTATAAGCACGGGCGGATCGGCTACCGCGGCGCGCGCTATCGCGATAAGCTGACGCTGACCCTGCGAGAGGTTTGCGCCGTCGCCGGATATTTCGGTGTCGTAGCCCTTGGGCAGATGCGATATGAAATAATCGGCTCCCGCCAGCTTCGCCGCGGCGTGTACCTCCTCGTCCGTGGCGTCGAGCTTGCCGTATCTTATGTTGTCGGCGACCGTGCCGGTGAACAAATGCGTATCCTGCAGGACCACGCCGAGCGAGCGGCGCAGGTCCGCTTTTTTGATCTTCGAGATGTTTATCCCGTCGTATCTTATCTTGCCGTTCTGTATGTCGTAAAAGCGGTTTATAAGATTCGTTATCGTCGTTTTGCCCGCGCCCGTCGCACCGACGAACGCGATCTTTTCACCCGGGTGAGCGTACAGATTTATATCGTGCAGTACGGTTTTATCTGGCGTATAGCCGAAATCGACGTGCTCGAACACTATATCGCCGCGAAGCCGCGTGTACGTTACCGATGAATCGGCTGAATGCGGGTGCTTCCACGCCCAGACGCCGGTGCGCTCCTCACATTCCGTCAGGTTCCCGTTTTCGTCCTCCTTCGCGTTTACGAGCGTAACGTAGCCGCCGTCCTGCTCCGCCGGCTCGTCGAGCAGGGCAAATATCCTCTCTGCTCCCGCGAGCGCCATGATTATTGAGTTCAGCTGCTGTGAAAACTGCGATATCGGCATATTGAAGCGCCGCGTGAACTGCAAAAACGGTATAAGCGCCGCTATTTCAAAGCCGCCGACGTTGTTTATCGCGAGATAACCGCCGACAATCGCCACGAAAACGTAGTTGAAATAACCGAGGTTGCCCATTATCGGCATCACGATGTTCGCAAAGCCGTTTGCAAGTCTCGTGCTGTCGTACAGGCGCTCGTTCTTTTCGTCGAACGCCTCCATTATTTTATCCTCGTGCGTAAAGACCTTTACGACGCGCTGACCCTCGACCGTCTCCTCGATATACGCGTTCACCTCGCCGATGTTCTGCTGTCTTTTTCTGAAATATTTTGCGCTTTTTCCTGCCAAAACGCGCATTATCGTCGTGGCAAGCGCGACGACGGCGAGCGCCGCGAGCGTAAGTATCGGCGAAAGGATTATCATCGAAACGAGCGCGGTTATGACCGTCGACACGTTCATGATTATATTCGGAACGCTTTGGCTTATGAGCTGACGGAGCGTGTCGGTATCGTTTGTATAGATACTCATTATATCGCCGCGCTCGTTTCTGTCAAAGTAGCTTATCGGGAGCTTTTCCATTTTTTCAAACAGAGTGTCCCTTACGCGTTTGAGCGTTCCCTGCGTCGTGGTAACGAGCAGACGGTTCGCCGTATACGACGTTAAAACGCCGCAGGCGTAAATTAACGCTATTATCAGTATGCGCCGCGCAAGCTCCGCGAAGCCCGCCTCCTGCGAAAGCGTGCCGTCGAGCATCGGCTGTATGAAATCGGATATGAGCTGTTTTGCAAACAGAGTGCCGTTTGCCGTCACTATCGTCGTGACGATGAGGCATATAAGCACGAAAACGCAGTGTACCGGGTAATACTTTACCACGAAGCCGAGAGTACGGAGCAGCGTTTTCAGCGGATTTTTGGATTTTTTGCTCTTATCAGCCATCGAAATCCGCCCCCTTCATCTGCGAGTCGTAGACCTCGCGGTAAATTTTGTTTCTTTCAAGCAGCTCTTCGTGAGTGCCGACGTCGTTTATACAGCCCTCGTCAAGCACTATTATCATATCGGCGTCAGCCACGCTCGATATCCTCTGAGCTATGATTATCTTCGTAACGTCGGGTATGTATTCCTTGAAGGCTTTTCTTATCGCCGCGTCCGTCTTCGTGTCGACCGCGCTCGTGCTGTCGTCGAGTATAAGCACCTTCGGCTCCTTCAGAAGCGCACGCGCTATACAGAGCCTCTGCTTCTGTCCGCCGGAGAAATTCGTGCCGCCCTGCTCGACGTGACTGTCATAGCCGTCCGGCAGGCTTTTGACAAAGTCGCGTATCTGCGCCGATTCGCACGCGGCGCGCATCTGCTCCTCCGTCGCGTTTTCGTTGCCCCAGCGCAGGTTTTCGGCTATCGTTCCGTAAAACAGCACGTTTTTCTGCAAGACCATGGACACCTTGTCGCGCAGGGCTTTGAGCTCGTAGTCGCGGACGTCGACGCCGCCGACCTTGACCGAGCCCTCCGTAACGTCGTAAAGCCTCGGTATAAGCTGAACGAACGACGTTTTGCCCGAGCCCGTGCCGCCGATAACGCCTACGACGGAGCCAGACGGGATCTTTACGTTTATGTTTTGCAGATTAAGATTGTTTTTGTTTTTTGAATATGAAAAATCGACGTTTGTAAACTCTATTTCGCCGTTTCTGACTTCTTTTACGGGGTCTTCCTTCTGCGTTATGTCGGTCTGTTCGTCAAGCACCTCGACGATACGCTCGCCCGAGGTCTTTGCAAGCGTCAGCGAGACGAATATCATGGATATCATCATCAGATTCATCAGAATGTTCATCGTGTATTCCATGAAGGTCGACAGCTGACCGACGGACATATCCGTACCGCCGCTTTTTACGATAAGGCTCGCGCCGAACCAGAAAATACCGATCATACAGCCGTACATCGCAAGGTTCATCACGGGGCCGTTCAGAATGACTATCTTTTCCGCCGATACGAAGAATTTGTATAAGAAATCCGACGCCTTGTGGAATTTTTTCGTTTCGTGCTCCTCGCGGACGTACGCTTTGACGACGCGTATGCCGGTAAGGTTTTCCTGCACGCCGGCGTTCACGCCGTCGTATTTTTCAAAGACGTATTTGAATCGCGGAAAGGCGTTGAAAATTATCAGCGTCAGCGCGCCGCCGAGCAGGATTATCGCGCCGACGAATATGAACGATAAACGCGCGTTCGTGAAAAACGCCATGATCAGCGCGGAAACGAGCATTATCGGCGCGCGGAAGCAGATGCGTATCATCATCTGAAACGCCATCTGCACGTTCGACACGTCGGTCGTCATCCTCGTTACGAGGCTCGCCGTGGAAAAACGGTCGATGTTTGCAAACGAGAATTTCTGCACCTTGCTCATAAGTCCGCGGCGCAGATTCTTTTCAAAGCCCGCCGACGCTTTGCACGCGAGCACCGCGCCCGCCGCGCCGAACAGAAGCGATAAAAGCGCCATAAGGATCATGAACAGACCCGTCCGCACGACGAAGCCCATATCGCCCTTGTTGATCCCGTCGTCGATTATTTTAGACATAAGATACGGTATGAACACCTCGCACAGCACCTCAAGCACCATGAGAAGCGGCGTTATCACCGTTATCCTTTTATACTCGCCTATATAGGCGGAAAGCTTTTTTATCATAATACTATAAGTAAAGGAAGACAAAAAACGTCTTCCTTTACCGACTTACTCCTTAACTCTTTTGATTATCTCGTCAAAAGCAGACCCGACCTCGACCTTGTCGCGGAAGGATTTGTCGCGCGCGGCAAGCTCCACGGCGCCCTCCTTCATATTGCGCGGGCTTACGATAACGCGCAGAGGCACGCCGAGCAGATCCGCGTCGGAGAACATTATACCGGCGGATACGTTCCTGTCGTCGTATATCACCTCAACGCCCGCGTCCTCAAGCTCGCTGTAAAGCCTGTCGGCGTAGGCGTGCGTTTCCGCGTCGTCCGCGCGCAGACAGCACAGATGCACCTGCCACGGCGCTATGGATTTCGGCCATATCGGGCCGTATTCGTCATGGTGAGCCTCGCAGACGGAAGCCGCGAGCCTGCCGACGCCTATACCGTAGCAGCCCATTACCGGGTACTGCAGCTTGCCGTTTTCGTCGGTGTACTGCATGCCCATCGCCTTTGTGTACTTTGTGCCGAGCATAAATATGTTGCCGACCTCAACGCCGCGCGATATGTATATATTGCGCTTGCCGCACACGGGGCAGATACCGCCGTTTATTATCTTGGCGAGGTCGTGATATTCCGCTCCCGGAACGTCGCGGTCCATCGTAAGGCCTTTATAATGATAGCCGTCCTCGTTCGCGCCGCAGATAAGGTTTTTGCAGCCTTTGAGCGAGCTGTCGAACAGAAGAGTCGCCTTCGCAGTGAAATTCACGGGGCCGGTGCAGCCCGCGGCTATGCCCGATTTTTCGTCGATCACCGCCGGGTGGACGTCGCAGCCGAGCAGATTCGTGAGCTTCGTTTCGTTTACGTCAAGGTCGCCTCTTATGAAGATTATAACGTAGCTGTCGTCGGCGTTTCTCTGATACATAACCGCCTTGCACGTCTGCTTCGTCTCCGTGCCGAGCCTTGCGCAGACCTCCTCTATCGTATGCGCGTCGCCGGTATCGACTTTTTCAAGCTCCGCGTCGCCGTAATCCGATACTTCGGTTATGCTGTCCGCGGCTTCCATGTTTGATTTATATCCGCAGTCGGGGCATATCGCTATGCTGTCCTCGCCTATCGGCGTCAGAAGCATGAATTCGTGGCTCACCGAGCCGCCCATCATACCCGAATCGGACTTGACGGAGATGACCTCCGGCACGCCGGCGCGCGCGTAAATGCGCTCGTACGCCTTGTGGCATCTGTCGTAATACCGTTCAAGATCCGCCTGGCTTGTGTGAAAAGAATATCCGTCCTTCATCGTGAATTCGCGCACGCGGATAAGACCGCCGCGCGGACGCGCCTCGTCGCGCTCCTTCGTCTGAATCTGATATATCATAAACGGATATTTGTTGTATGTGTTCGCGTATTCGCGGACGAGCTGCACCGCCGCCTCCTCGTGCGTCATACCGAGGACGACCGGAGCGTCGTTTCTGTCCTTGAAACGGAACATCTCCGCGCCGATACTGCTGTATCTGCCCGATTCCTGCCATATCGAGGCGGGCATCAGTACGGGCATCAGTACCTCCTGCCCGTCTATTTTATCCATTTCCTCGCGGATTATCTGCTCTATCTTGCGGCAGATGCGGCGCAGAGGAGTGTACTGTGAGAAAATTCCGCTCGCAACGAATTTCATATATCCGCCGCGAAGCATAAGCGCGTGGCTGTCTACCAGGCATTCGGAGGGGCGTTCCTTGAAGCGGTCGCCCGCAAGCTTGTCAAGTTTCATATCGTTTATCCTTTTTTATAAGTTGCGCTGTAATATTTGTAGCCCGTCGGCGGATTCTGCAAAAGCTCTGACACGGTGACGAATTCAAATCCGCGGTTGCTCAATTCCTCGATTATTATGCAGAATGCGTCGTAGCTGTTTTCGTATATTTCGTGCATCAGTATTATATCGCCGTTTTTGACCTGAAACTTACCGTTGCTGTCGTATAAGCAGTTGTTGACGATCGTCTGCACCTTTTTCTGAATGTCCGCGGGGGTGTCTGTCTCAGGCCTCTTGTATCTCCAGTCGTTTGTGTCAATGCTCCATAAGATCACGGGAAATTCGGAGTTCTTATACTGCTCCTCGGTGATATTTCCTCCGGGCGGCCTCATAAGAGTCGGCCATACGCCGATGACTTCATCTATCTTAGCTGCGCAGTCATATATCTCCGAACGATAAGTTTTATCCGTGATTTTTGTTAAGTTTTTGTGCGTCATGGTGTGCAGAGCTATTTCCATACCGTGATCGTACGCATATTTCATGCTCTCTGCGCGTTTGCCGTAAATGTTTTCGCCTATGACGAAAAATGTGCATTTGCCGCCGTATTCGAGCATTTTATCGGTTATCGCCTTCGACCTTACGGCGTCCGGACCGTCGTCGAACGTAAGGGCGACGTATTTTTTGTTTTCGTCGAGAGGTGTCGCTTTCTTTGTCGTCGTGTCCGCCTTCGTGGTCACGGTAGCCTTTGTCGTCTCCTCCTCTTTTTTCGTCGTTACCGGGGGCTCCTCCGACTTTGTCGTGACCGGAGCCTTCGTCGTTTCCTCCTCGGTCACGGTCGTCACCGGCTCTGTAACGGTGGTGATCTCCTCCGCCGTCGTTGTTTCTTCCGCCGTCGTCTCCTCTTCCGTGACAGTTACGGCTTCGGTCGTGCCGGTCCCGGTCTCCGTCTGCGTGCCGCCGGCGGTCTGTTCCGCCGTGTCATCCGCTCCGTCCGTGTCGGTCACGAAAACCGTCGTCGCCGGATCGGTATCCGTATTTTTTGACGTCTGTATATCCGCGGCGGAGTCGGCGGTATCCGTAACGGCAGGCGCCGGAGCCCGTCCGCGCTCTGCTATGACAGGCAGAAATATGAGCATGGCAATAGCAATAAACGCCGCTATTATACCGTATATCGCACCCTTTTTCACAAATTTATCCCTTTCTGATATTTATACTCATATATTATATCAAATAATATCACGCTTGTCAACGGTAATTTTGCGCTATTATAAAAAATTTTTATGATTTATATTATATATATTGCACACGGCGCGCGGGACTGATAAAAAAGGGGCTGTCGCATTAAGTGACAACCTCTTTAATGTCCTTTAAGGGACAATTCATGAGCCGTAAGGCTCAATTCATGTTCGATACGAACAATTC
>CACZVC010000046.1 GCA_902784545.1 uncultured Ruminococcus sp.
AACGTAACCGCGTTTTCGTCGTCCTTATGCTTTTTTATCGAACCTTCGATATCCGAAATGAGCCCGGGTATGCCGAGCTCAACAGCTTTGAAATAATCCGGCGCAAAATGGTCGCCGTTTTTTATAAATCCGCGCTCCGGGTATCTGCTCATCCATTTGCTTATAAGCTCGGAATCCTTTGCGCCGACTGTTACAAAATACGGTCTCATACTTCCGGTGATAAGGTCGTTTTTGTAAATATAAGGCTCCGGCAAGGTAAATAAAGCCGTTATACCGTCGGCGCGAAGCGGCGACGGCAAAGTCTCATCCGACGTATCGTAACCCTTGCATCTGTATAGATCCGGGCAGAAACGACCGTCGGGGCGGTTTTCCATTTCCTTTTGAAGCTGTTTCAATATGCTCATAATACCCTCTCATTCATCTTCCGAATAATCGTTCATCATACTGAACATCGTTATCTGATTCGTTTCGTCGAGATTCTTCAAAACGCCTTCTTTTCTCAAAAGCTCAATTACGGAGTTTGAAAGCTTTGCATACTGTTTGAGATCCTGAACGGAATTTATCTGATAATTCTTACACGCCTCGGCGATGTTTTCCGCGGCGCTCTCGCCAAGACCGCCGAGGCTTGCGTACGGCAGTCTTATCTTTCCGTTTTCGGGCAGAAAGGCCTTGCTGTCCGATTTGTTGAGCGCCACGGGCAGGAATTTGATACCGCGGCACATTGCCTCGAGCACGAGCTGGCAGGTCGTGTAAATTTCGTCGTCGCGCGCGGTCGCGTTCTGATTTCTGCCGTATTCGAGCATCCATTCCTTAACGGCGCTCTTGCCCTTCATAACGAGCGAGGCGTCAAAGCCGTCCGGCGCCGCCGTGAAGAACGCGGCGTAAAATTCGAGCGGATTGTATATCTTGTGATACCCGAGCCTTATCGCCGATATAACGTACGCCGCGGCGTGCGCTTTCGGGAACATGTACTTTATTTTAAGGCAGGAATCTATGTACCATTCCGGCACGCCGTGGTCACGCATAGCCTTGAAATGCTCTTCTTTGAGCACCTTAGGCGGCTTGTTGCCTTTTCTTACTATCTCCATTATCTTGAACGCCATGCTCGGCTCAAGTCCTTTATGGAGTAGATATACCATTATACTGTCGCGCGTTCCTATGACCTGCGAGATATCGCATGTCCCGTCCTTAATAAGCGTCTGCGCGTTGTCGAGCCACACGCCGGTGCCGTGCGACAGACCGGATATCTGCAGCATATCGGAAAAGTTTTTCGGCTGTGCGTCCTCAAGCATCTGACGGACGAATTTCGTACCGAGCTCCGGCAGACCGAACGTACCGCTTGACAACGGCTTGTCCGAATTCGTTTCGTCTATATCCTGCGGCGTTATGCCGAGCGGATCGCACGAGGTGAAAAGCTTGTAGACCTGCGGATCGGACAGAGGCGTGTCGAGTATGTTCGTGCCGGTATACTTCTCTATCATCTTATACTTCGTCGGAACATCGTGCCCGAGTATATCGAGCTTCAATATCGTGTCGTGCAGATATTCAAACGCGAAGTGTGTAGTTATTATATCCGATTTCGGATCGTCCGCAGGGTGCTGTACCGGCGTAAAGTCGTAAACCTCGTATTCTCTCGGTACGACGATGATACCGCCCGGATGCTGACCGGTCGTGCGCTTGCAGCCGACGAGCATATTTACAAGGTGCTGTACCTCGGCGTTGCGCAGATTTATGTTATTGTCCTCGATGTATTTTATAACGTGCAGACCGTACGCCGTTTTCGGCTTTATGCCGCCGATCGTTCCGGCGCGGAAAACGTTTTCGGCGCCGAAAAGCACTTCGGTGTATTTGTGCGCGTCCGCCTGAACGTCGCCCGAGAAGTTGAGGTCGATATCCGGCGATTTGTCGCCGTCAAAGCCTAAAAACGTCTCAAACGGTATATCGTGACCGTCTCTTACGTAAGGCGTTCCGCATTTCGGGCAGTTCTTCTCCGGCAGATCGAAGCCGGAGCCGACGGAGCCGTCCGTTATGAATTCGGAATTTTTGCAGTTGGGGCATCTGTAATGCGGCGGCAGGGGGTTGACCTCCGTTATATTCGACATCGTTGCGACGAACGACGAGCCGACGGAGCCTCTCGAGCCTACCTGATATCCCTTCGATTCGCTGTTTTCGACGAGCTTTTTCGCTATAACGTACAAAACGCCGAAGCCGTATTTTATGATAGGCGTCAGTTCCCTTTCAAGCCTTTCCTTTACGAGCGCGGGCGGATCGTCGCCGTATAAGCGGTGCATGTTCTTGTAGCAGATATCTTTGAGCTCGTCGTCCGCGCCTTCAATGCTCGGCGGATAGTTTCCCTTCGGTATGGGTCTTACTTCCTCTATCATATCGGCGACGAGATTCGGATTTTTTATTACCACGTCGTATCTGTCGGCATCGTCAAGATATGAGAACTCGTCGAGCATTTCCTGCGTGTTGTAGAAATGCACGGCTATATCATCGTCGTCTATTTTTATCTTCTTGCCGTGATATAACAGGTGCTTGCCTATTTCGTCCGACTTTTCAAGAACGTTGCAGTCGTTTGTGGCGCATACGGGCTTGTTGTTCTTTTTGCCGAGCTCTACTATGCGCCTGTTTATGTTTCTTATCTGATCGGCGCCCGATACCGTGGAGCGCTTTACGAGCGCCATACTGCATTCCACGGGCTGTATTTCGAGATAGTCGTAATATTCGATTATATCGTTTAGCTCGTCGTCCGTTTTGCCGTCGAGTATCGCCTGGAACAGCTCGCCTTTATATGAGCCGGAGCCGATGATAAGCCCGTCTCTGTGCTCAGATAAAACGGATTTCGGTATCTGCGGGTTTCTGTAAAAGTATTTTAAGTTGGAATAAGATATAAGCTTATAAAGGTTTTTGAGTCCCGCCTTGTTTTTGACGAGAAGGACTATCCTTCTGTTTTTCTGCTTTATGAAATCCGTACCGTGAGCCATCGCTTCGTTCAGCTCGTCGATGGAATCAATGCCGTCGTCGCGCAGTCTGTCGCACATTTTAAAGAAAATGTACGCAAGCATCTCCGCGTCGGCGGAGGCTCTGTGGTGCTCAAAATCGCCTAAACCGTAGTGATTCGCCACGATATCGAGCTTATGGCGTTTCAGCTCCGGGTTGAGATAACGCGACAGCGGCACGGTGTCTATATATTTCGGATCGAAGGGTATATCGTGCCGTTTCGCCGCGGCTGATACGAAGTTGATATCGAACGGCGCGTTGTGCGCCACGAGCGGTCTGTTTCCGGCGAATTCGATAAAGCGTTTTATCGCCTCCTCCTCTTTCGGCGCGCCCTCGACCATATCCTGCGATATGCCGGTCAGCTCCGTTATCTCCTTCGGTATACTTGTTTCCGGATCGACGAAGGTCTCGAAGCTCTCGATGACCTGACCGCCCCTAGTCAGCACGGCGCCTATTTCGATTATCCTGTTGGAGAGGGCGGAAAGACCCGTCGTTTCGGTATCGAATACAATAAACTCGTCGTCAAGCGAGCCGAGACCGCTGCCGTACGCGGCCTTCTGCGTGTCGTCAACGAAATAGCCGTCTATACCGTATATGACCTTGATATTGACTCCGTCCTTCGCCAGAGCCTCCTGCGTGAGCATCGCTTTCGGATATCCCTGCGCGTTTCCGCTGTCTGTTATGGCTATCGCTTTATGCCCCCACGAAGCGGCTATCTTTACCGCTGTATCGGGCGGTATCGTCGATTCGAGCGACGACATCTGCGTATGCAAATGAAGCTCCACGCGCTTTTCCTCCGCGTCATCTGAGCGGAAAAGGCGTTTTATTTTCATCACCGCGGTCGGCGTCAGAAGATAGTCCTTATCGTACGTATCTATCTTGACGCTGCCCTTTATGGCGACGCACGAGCCGTCCTTCAGCATGATCGCGCCGGATTCCTCCGTCGGAAGAACCGCTTTGACCTTGAGCGTTGAATCGCCGTCGGTTATGTAAAACGATACTGACGTTTTGGCTTTGCCGCGAAGCTCGCGCGAATCGAGTCCGAACGTTTCGCCGACTACGCAGATCTTCGATATCTGACCGCTTATCGTCCTTATCGGCACCGGATCTATTTCAAACTCCTCGCCGTATACGGGTGAGGCGCCGGAAATTTTAAAATAGCTTCTGCCTATGCATATATGATCGGGATCGGAAACGTCGTCCCACGGATCGTCCTCGTTTAACGAGCTGAGCTTCTCTTTAAGCTCTTTCTGCACCGCCTCTTTATCCGGGCGGTCGTCCTCGCGCTCGTAGCTCGGGCGGTTTTTCATCTGCTGCAAAGCCTTTTCAGCCGCTTCACGCTCGGCGTTTTTTATTTCTATCTCATACTGCTCGTATCCTGTCGCGCCGTCGTCCACGCGGTTAAGAACGACGCGGCGTCTTACGCCGAATTCGTCGAAAATAACGTCGGATATGATCGACGCGGAATTCGCGCGGTTTATAAGCTCCATTCCCGCCTCGGACTGTCTTATATTCAAAGTTACCGTATCGTCCGTTATATCCGCGGAATAGCGCGGCGTCATACCGCGCGTCATTCCCTTGCGAGTACTGCATTCTATGAATATCTCTTTGAAATAATCCTCGCACAAAAGGCTTATATCGTATTTCGGCGATATGCGTATGAACGTCATATCGTAATACTTGCGCAGATTCTCCTCAAGCGAATAAAGCTGCTGTTTTTTGAAAAGGCGGGAAAACCTTGTCTCGGTGACAAAGCTCTTTTTATCCTCGCCTATCATATTCTTCACGACTTCGCCGTCGTTCAGTATCTTCTCCTCGTATTTATCCGCGGGAGTGTATTTTTTAAAGATCTCAAACAGCTTTTTTCCCATTACAGTAAATTTATCTCTTTCTCCAAAACGGTAAGTATTTCGTCGTACGGAACTTTAAAAACGGGTTTTCCGTTTTTGAACAGCAGCGCTTCCCCTTTTCCGCCGGCTATGCCGATATCGCATTCTCTCGCCTCGCCGGGACCGTTTACGGCGCACCCCATAAGCGCGACTTTGATTTTTTTCGACGGGTGAAGGCGCGGTTTTATTTCGTCAAATTCGCGGCAGAGCTTTATAAGGTCTATGCTCGTCCTGCCGCACGTCGGACAGGAAACGGTCGTCACGAGCGATTCGGACAAGCCCACGGCTTCAAGCAGATCGTATGCGGCTTTTACCTCGTTTACCGGATCGTCGGTAAGCGATACGCGGATCGTGTCGCCAATGCCGTCGCACAAAAGCGAGCCTATGCCGACCGCGCTTTTGAACTCTCCCATCCGCCTCGTTCCCGCCTCGGTAACGCCTAAATGGAGCGGATAATCGCATTTTGAAGCTATTATCCTGTTCGCCTCTATCATCGTTTTTACGTTTGACGATTTTACGGAAATGACGATATCGAAAAAGTCGAATTTTTCGAGCAGAGCCGCGTGATAAAACGCGCTTTCGGCTATCGCCTCCGCCGTCGGCGAGCCGTATTTCGCAAGTATATGCTTTTCGAGCGAGCCGCCGTTTACGCCTATCCTTATCGGTATGTTTTTTGATCTCGCCGCGTCTGCGACCTTTTTAACGCCGTCGTCCGAGCCTATGTTTCCCGGATTTATGCGTATCTTGTCTATCCCCGCCTCGATGCAGCGCAGGGCTATCCTGTGGTCGAAATGTATATCCGCGACAAAAGGCGTATCGGGATATCTCGTTTTGAATGCGTAAACACATTCAGCCGTTTCGATATCCGGTACGGTAAAGCGTATTATATTACAGCCGGCAGACAAAAGACTATCTATCTGCCGGCAGCTTGCATCAATATCTGACGTGCGTGTGTTCAGCATCGACTGAACGGCGATACGGTTATCGCCGCCTATGCACACGCCGTTTATTTTAACTGTTCTTGTTTTTCTTCTCATCTTATCAGTGAAAAAATATCCTTGAATGTTACCGCTATAACGAGTATTATTATCAGAATTATCCCGGCAAAATGGATATAGCCCTCATACTTCGGGTTTATCGGTTTGCCGCGTATCATTTCTATCAGAACGAAAACGATCTTCGAGCCGTCGAGCGCGGGCACCGGCAAAAGATTCATAACGCCTAAATTCATCGAAATGAATATACATATATAAATCAGGCTCGATATACCCGCTTTCGCGCCCTCGGCGACCGTTTTCGTCACGCCGACCGGACCGGATAAGCTGCTGAAGCCGAAGCGCCCGGTTATAAGCGATATAAGCGAATCCCATATCATCTTGATCGTTGAAAACGACGAGTAAAACGAATACGCAACAACGCTGCCGAATGTCTTTTTTACCGGATTTACCATAAAGAACATATCGCCGAACGACGCGCCCTGATCTGTAATGATCGGGAATACGACGGCTTTAAGAACTTTCTTTTCTCCGTTTCTTATTACGGTCAGGTCGGTCGGCTCGTAGCCCTTGTTCATTATCTCGTAGGAAAGCTCCTGATAATAATGCACCGGAGTATTGCCGACCTTTACTATCCTGTCGCCGACGAGAAGCTCGTCGCTCTGCGTCTGCACGTATTCGGGATCTATCATCGACACGGTGGTGCCGCCTATAACGAATTTGGGCGTCAGCACGAGTATGATCATAAGCAAAACGCCGAGCGTTATATTTGTCACGGCGCCCGCCGCCATTATGATCAGCCTTTTCCACGGCTTCTGCTTGTTAAGCGAATGCGGATCATCGTTCTCCTCATCCTCGCCGACCATCGAAACGAAGCCGCCGAGCGGCAAAAGCCGCAGAGAATACGTTATATCCGTTTTTTTGCTCGTGTACGAAACGAGCTTGGGTCCCATGCCAATGGCAAACTCTTTTACCGTGACCTTGAACAGACGCGCGCAGAGGAAATGCCCCGCCTCGTGTACAAGTATCAGTATGCCGAAAATAAACAAAGCGAGCAGTATATATAAGAAATTCGTAATACCTGTCGGAATACTTAACGGCAAATGTATCATTTTATACCGGTTTTCTCCTTATCGTAAGCAAGTTTTCTGCAAATACCGTCGCACGATATTATCTGTTCAACGCTTTTTACCGGCTCGTTTGCGGTGTGCGAAACAACACTCTCCGTCACGCGGTAAATATCGTTGAAGCCGATCTTTTTGCGCAGAAACATATCGACCGCGGCTTCGTTTGCGGCGTTGAACGCGCAGGGGAGTATCCCTCCCTGCTTTGCGCAGTGCCGCGCAAGCGCAAGCATCGGAAACGCGCTCTCGTCCGGTTCGTCGAACGTAAGCGGCATTTTTGTCAGATCCAGCTCGTTTATAACGCCTTCCAGCCTTTCGGGATACGTCAGCGCATACTGACCGGGATAACGCATATCGGGGACGGATAACTGAGCTATCACCGAGTTATCATTATATTCGACCATACTGTGAACTATGCTCTGTCTGTGTATAAGCACCTTTATCTTTTCGTAAGGCACGCGGAAAAGGTGCATGGCCTCGATTATTTCAAGCCCCTTGTTTGCGAGCGTGGCGCTGTCCACGGTTATCTTTTTGCCCATATTCCAAGTCGGGTGCTTCATCGTGTCCTCAAGGCTCACGTTTTCGAGCTTTTCAAAGGAATATCCGAAAAACGGACCGCCCGAGCACGTCAGAAGTATGCGCTTTACCTCGTCGGCTCTGCCGTTTTTAAGGCACTGGAATATAGCGCAATGCTCGCTGTCGACGGGAAGGATCTCCGCGTTATGCTCCTTTGCGGTCTTATTGACTATCTCGCCGGCGAGCACCATGCTCTCTTTGTTCGCGAGCGCGAGAGTTTTGCCGGAGGCAAGGACGGACAGCGTGGGCAAAAGTCCGTTTTTGCCCGATACAGCGTTATAAACGAGATCGCAATCGACCTCCGCCGCGGTATCGCACAACGCTTTATAGCCCTTTATTATTTTTGTATCAGTATCTTTTACTCTGATCTCAAGCTCGTTTGCTTTATTATCGTCGCCTACTGCGCAGTAAAGCGGCTTATGCCGCCTTATCTGTTGTTCAAGCAAATCCGTGTTTGAATTTGCGGCGATGTAAACGACTCTCGCGCCGAAGCGCCCGCACACGTCGAGCACCTGCGTGCCGACGGAGCCTGTCGAGCCCAGGACCGCGACTTTTTTATCTGTCATATAAATATACGCGCCGCCTTTAAAATAGAATAAAACATGAAAATAAATATCGATACAGCCGTGATACTGTCAAATCTGTCAAGCACGCCGCCGTGACCGGGCAGTATCTTGCCGAAGTCCTTGACGCCGAATCTGCGTTTGACGAGCGACATTATAAGATCGCCTATCTGCGAGATAACGGACAGAAGCACCGCGGTTATTATAAGCGCCGGATACGACGCCGAGACCTGACGCTTGAACGCTATCATTATCACCACGGCGTAGATTATAAAGCCGATTATGTTTCCGGCTATGCCGCATATCGCGCCTTCTATCGACTTTTTCGGCGATATGGTCGGGCACAGCTTATGCTTGCCTATCTTTCTGCCGAAGCCGTACGCGAAAACGTCGGTCATCCACGCGGAAATGAATATCAGCGGGAACGCGAACATTCCGTTCGGTATCTCGCACAGCAAAACGGGCGAAATCGAACCGGCTATAACGTATACGCACATAAGACCGGCAAAGCCGTTTGTCTCGATATTGTACTTATCCGGCATGAATACGGACAGCGAAAACAGATAGAAAACGAATAAAACAGCCATAAAAATGTATATATAAAGCAGTTTTTCCGTTTCTATGTCTTTCAGCCCGAACAGGCGCAGTCTGCTTATAACGTGCGAGGCGACGGCTATTCCTTCCGCCGGTATGAGTATATACCATTTATTGAGCTTGAAGCACCTCAAAAGCTCGAACACTCCCACGACCGCGACGAACATCATATAAAACGTTATAACAAGCGTATCCGTGAAAAACAGTATCGGAAACGTTACTATAACGATTATAATGCCGGTTATTATTCTTTTTAATCGCTCGTTTTTCAAAACAAATAATCGCGCGGCGGCGGATCAGAGTCCGCCGTACCGCCTGTTTCTCCTCATAAATTCGGTTATCGCCTTGTCTACGTCATCGCCCTTCATATCCGGCCAGAGCGTATCGGTTATATAAAGCTCCGAATACGCGGACTGCCACATAAGAAAATTCGACGTTCTGTATTCCCCGCCCGTTCTGACTATCAGATCGGGATCGGGAGAGAGGCTTGTATAGAGGTTTTCGGAAATATCCTCTTCGGTTATCTCCGTTTTTCCCTCGGCTATAAGCTTATTCACCGCATGGCAGATCTCGGCTCTGCCGCCGTAGTTTATGCCGATATTCAGGATCCTGCCGTTGTTTTTGGTCTTCTCCTCGACGTTCTGCATACGGTTTTTGAGATCCTCCGAAAAACCGGTCCTGTCGCCGATAAAGACTATCCTGACGTTGCGGTTGCCGATTTTTTCGGCGTAATGGTCGATATAATACGAAAACAGCTTGAATAAAGCGTCTATCTCGTGCTGAGGTCTTTTCCAGTTTTCCGTGGAAAAGGCGTAGACGGTAACGTGCTGAACGCCTATATCGTAGCAGTAGTTTACGATATTTTCAAACGTCTCGGCGCCGGCCTTGTGTCCGAATTCGCGCGGCATAAGGCGTTTTTTTGCCCATCTGCCGTTGCCGTCCATTATAAACGCTATGTGCTTAACGGGACAAACAGTTTCCATCAGACTTCCATTATCTCAGCGTTGCGCTTAGCCGCCGCCGCGTCGATATCCTTTATATATTTATCCGTCAGTTCCTGTATGCTCTTGTCGGACTGCTTCTGCTCGTCCTCGGTCATTTCGGAATTCTTTTTCATCGCCTTGCTCTTGTCGTTTGCGTCGCGTCTGATGTTTCTTACGGCGACCTTCGCTTCCTCAGCCATTTTCAGCACCTGCTTGGTGAGCTGTTTTCTGCTCTCCTCGGTGACCTGCGGAAATACGAGACGGATGACCTTGCCGTCGTTTGACGGGTTTATGCCGATATCCGACGTCTGTATCGCTTTTTCGACCTTTTTGAGCATCGAGCCGTCCCACGGGGATATGACTATCGTGCGGGCGTCCGTAACGGAAACGGTGGCGACCTGCGAGATCTTCGTGGGCGCGCCGTAGTAGTCGACCGTCACCTTGTCAAGCACGGCGGGATTGGCTCTGCCGGCTCTTATCGTCGACAGCTCGTAGGTGAGCTGCGAAAGCGTTTTTCCCATTTTTTCCTCATAAGGTTTGGTATCAAGTTTCATTGTTTTTTCCTCCTCATTCTGCGGTTATGGTTGTGCCGGCGGATTCACCGCGGGCGGCTTTTAAAATATTTTCAAGGTTTTTAAGCGAGAAAAGCTCCATGGGCATTTTAGCGTTGAGCGCGATCATGGAGGCGGTCAGGTCGATGGCTCCCAGCATATCGTCGACGACCTGATGACAGCTTATCTCCGTATAACGCACGGCGTCGGGATCCTTTCTCGGGTCCGCCGAATATACCGCGTCGACGTTCTTTGCAAGGAACACCGCGTCGGCGTTTATCTCGCAGGCGCGAAGCACCGCCGCCGTATCCGTCGAAAAATACGGATTTCCGGTACCGCCGCCGAAAACAACGACGTAGCCCTTGCCGAAATATTCCTCCGCGCGCTCTTTTGTGAACAGCTGTGCGACCTTGTTCATTTCTACGGCTGACAGCGTAACGGCTTTCACGCCGGCGCGGTTGAGCTGGTTTTCCACGGCGAGACTGTTGAGCATTGTTACGAGCATACCCATATCGTCGGCTCTCGCCCTGGTGAACTCCTTGGCTGACGCGCCTCTGAAAACGTTGCCGCCGCCTGTGACTATACCGACCTGCACGCCGTTTTCAACAAGCTCGCCCACTACCTTCGCTATATCGGCAAGGAACGCGACGTCAAAGGGATTGACTATTTCGCCGTCTTTTTTTTCCGCCATCGCCTCGCCGGATAATTTCAGTAAGATCCTTTTGTACTTATACTTCATGATTCTTTCTCCGATCCTATAATATGCCAAATACATTTTATACCTATTTTGTGAATTTGTAAAGATATTAGTATGAAAATATAAGATAAATATAATATTATACATAAAAAATCCCGTCTGCGGTACGCAAACGGGATGATTTTTTACGGTTCAGTCTTTCTTTACGAGCTTTTCGATCTCTGCCGCGAAATCGTCTTCTCTCTTCTGCAGACCTTCGCCCTTGTCGAATTTGACGAATCCGGCGACCTTCATGGCCTTGCCCTGCTCTTTGGCGGCGTTGGCAACGTACTTGCCGACGGTAAGCTCATCGTCCTTGACGTAGGACTGGAGCAGTAAGCAGTTGGTATCGAAGTATTTTTCGATCCTGCCGGGGATCATCTTTTCTCTGATGATGTTTTCGGGCTTGTTGGCGTTCTTCGGATCGTTCTTTATCTGAGCGACGATTATCTCGGTCTCGTTTTCGATAACGGACGCGGGAACGTCGGCTTTGTCGAGATAAAGCGGGTTCATCGAAGCGACCTGCAGACAGACGTTGTGACCGACTTCCTCATAAGCGGCGCCGTCCTCGCACTCCATGTTCACGATAACGCCGGTAACGCCGCTGCCGTGGATATAAGTGCATACGTTTCCGTCGACTATAACGAAGCGGCGGATGTTCATGTTTTCACCGATCGTGAAGATCTTGTCCTTCAGGCTTGCCTCAACGGTGAATTCGGAACCGACGAGCGGGAGCTTGAGCAGCTCTTCAACGTTTGCGGGTCTGTTGGCGAGGATCGTTTTTTCGATATCCTTGACGAATTCGCGGAACGAAGCGTTCTTCGCGACGAAGTCCGTCTCGGAGTTGACTTCTATCATAACGGCGGTCTTCTTGTCGTCGGATACGAGTATATCGACGACGCCCTCGGCCGCTATTCTGTCAGCCTTTTTAACGGCGGCGGCGAGTCCCTTTTCACGAAGTATCTTTATAGCCTCGTCAAAATTGCCGTCGGCGTCTACTAACGCTTTTTTGCAGTCCATCATACCGCAGCCTGTTTTTGCGCGGAGCTCTGCAACGTCCTTAGCTGTGAAATTAGCCATTTTTTTATCCTGCCTTTCTTATTCTTCCGCCGGTTCCTCTGCGGGTTCCTCAGCAGGCGCTTCCTCAGGCTTTTCCTCGCCTTCGGGAGCGTTCTGCTCGCCCTGTCTGCCTTCGATAACGGCGTCAGCCAAAACGGAGCTTATAAGCTTAATCGCTCTTATCGCGTCGTCGTTTCCGGGGATAACGTAATCAGCGTCGTCCGGGTCGCAGTTGGTATCGATTATGGCGATTACCGGTATACCGAGCTTCTTGGCTTCGAGAACGGCGTTTCTTTCCTTCTTCGGGTCGACTATGAATATGGCGGAGGGAAGGTCCGTCATGTTCTTGATGCCGCCGTAGTTCTTTTCAAGCTCTTCCATCTCTTTGTTTTTCTTCGCGGCTTCCTTCTTGGGGAGAAGGTTCATCGTGCCGTCAG
This sequence comes from uncultured Ruminococcus sp., assembly GCA_902784545.1. Taxonomy (GTDB): domain Bacteria; phylum Bacillota; class Clostridia; order Oscillospirales; family CAG-272; genus UBA1248. The sequence goes on from CACZVC010000046.1 coordinate 12,511, forward strand.
CCTGCATTTTTTCAAGCTGTTCAAGACGGGCGATGCTCTTTTTGATCGTCTTGTAGTTGGTGAGCATACCGCCGGGCCAACGTACGTTGACGTGGTACATGCCGCATCTTACGGCCTCTTCCTTTATAGCGTCAGCCGCCTGCTTTTTGGTGCCGACGAAAAGGAGCGTGCCGCCGTTTTCGGAAAGCTCTCTGACGAACATATAAGCTTCCTCAAATTTCTTAACGGTCTTTGCAAGGTCGATGATGTAAATACCGTTTCTCTCAGTGAAGATGTATTCCTTCATTTTAGGATTCCATCTTCTGGTCTGGTGTCCGAAATGAACACCCGCTTCAAGCAGCTGCTTGATCGTTACTACTGCCATTTTTTTGTTCCTCCATTCAGGTTTTTTTCCTCCGCGGAGCCTGTTATACCGATAAACGGACCTGTGTGACAGACTTTGACCCGCGTGCGGATTATTTATTTTGACCGGGCGCACGCAGTTTGCGCTCAATCCGTTGCAGTATACCACAAATCAAAAAGATTTGCAATAGTTTTTTATAATATTTTATGGGATTTACAAAAATTTTACAATTTCAAAAAGCGTTTTTTCTTTCTCGGACAGCGCATATACTCCCCGTCGCACTTCACGATTATAAGATCGTCGCCTATCCGCTCAATACAGCTCCAAGGTATAAGTATATCGTCGCCCTTTGAGATTCCCAGAAAATTGCATTCGCCCGGGACTATGAGCGCGGTAAGCCTGCCTGAGCAAAGCTCGAACTGCGCGTCACAGACGTTTCCGAGCCGTCTGCCGTCGCAGACGTTTATCACTTCCCTGTCCTTCAAGGCTTCAAGCGTAACAAACTCCGGCATAATATCCTCCATAGCTTTACTATGTATATATTATGCCGGA
>CACZVC010000047.1 GCA_902784545.1 uncultured Ruminococcus sp.
ACCGTCATTTTGCAAGATATCCTATCGCTTCGGTATAACCGTCGAAGCCGCGGCCGGCTATCGTCTTTTCCGCGTAAAGCCCGACGTAGCTTATTTGACGGAAGCTCTCGCGCGCCGAAACGTCGGAAATATGCACCTCGACCGTGCGTATGCCCACGGCTTTGAGCGCGTCGAGTATCGCCACGCTCGTATGCGTGTACGCGGCGGGGTTTATGACTATGCCGTCGTATTTCCCGTACGCCTGCTGTATGACGTCAACGATATCGCCCTCGTGGTTCGACTGGTATATATCGACGCTTATACCGTTTTCATCACAGTAAGAGTTTATCATTTTTACAAGCTCGGAATACGTTTTTTTGCCGTATATATCCGGCTCTCTTATGCCGAGCATATTGAGATTCGGACCGTTTATCACAAGTATTTTTTTCATCATTTCGCTTTTTTTACCGTTATCAGTATTTCGTTCGCCGCGGATTCCGGGCTCACGTTGTTCAATATTCTTTTATCGCACGAGGAGCAGTAAATGCCGCGCCGCTCGCGATAAAGCTTCATAAGCGCGTCCCTGCTGCTTGAAAGCGGGCGGCTGTCGTCCGGCTGAATAAGCGAGATACGTCTGTCAAGGAAAAACAGAAAGCCGTTTTCGCGCAGGGCTCTTACGTTTTCGGCGCGGAGCACCGCGCCGCCTCCGGTCGAGATTATGCCGCCGCGCAGCTCGTGCGTGACGTCGCGTATCGCCTCCGTCTCGCGGCGGCGGAATTCCTCCTCGCCTCTGTTTCTTATGAAATCCGCTATATCGCCGATACGCTCCCGCAGGACCTCGTCCGTGTCGACGAGCTTTTTGCCCGTGCGTTCGGCGAGAAGTCTGCCCACGGTCGTTTTTCCGCTGCCGGGCATTCCGGTAAGCACTATATTTTCGGTGTCGTATTTCAGTTTTTTGTAAATTTCCTCGGTTTCGGAGCGTTTTACCTTTACCGCCGTGAAATGCTCCGCCGACGACATAGCCTGAGCGACGAGCATATAAAGCCCGTTTGCGCCGGGTATGCCGTTTTCGCGGCAGTCGAGCAGGAATTTTGTGCGGAGCGGGTTGAAAATAACGTCCACCGCGCCCCTGACGTTCCTGCATTCGCTTACTTCGACCGCGCTTTCGCCCTCGTTCGGGTACATACCGAGCGGCGTTGTGTTTATTATGTAATCGGAGCTGACCTGCTTTGCGGTCGCATAGTCTATCTGCCCTTTATCCGGAGTGCGCGACGCGACGAGAACGCTTTTCGCGCCGTTGTCGCGGCATACCGCGGACACGGTCTTTGACGTGCCGCCGGAGCCGAGCACGAGCACGTTTTTGCCCGATACGTCGAAACCGTTCCGCAGAAGCGTTCCGGCGAAGCCGTAATAATCCGTATTGTAGCCGCACAAAACGCCGTTGCGCTTGACTATCGTGTTTACCGCGCCTATTTCCTTCGCCTGCGGGCTTATCCAGTCGAGGTACGGGATCACCGTGCTTTTATACGGTATCGTCACGTTTATGCCCTCGAATTCCTTTGCGGATAAAAACGGTCCTACGTCGCGCTCGTCCATCGGCATAAGCTCGTATTCGTATCTGCCGAGAAGCTCGTGTATCGTTTTTGAATAGCTGTGTACAAGTCTTTTGCCTATAAGTCCGTATTTCATCGCGCTATTTCTCCGACAAAAGGCAGTCGTCCCCGTATCTGACCGTCAGCAGATCGGCGACAGTAAAAGCGGTAAGCGCGTCGACGACCGCGCGCGCACGGTGTATTATCATCGGATCGTGTCTGCCGCGTATCGTGTGGACTATGTTTTCCTTTTTTATGAAATCCACCGTTTTCTGCGGCTTGTATATCGACGGCGTGGGCTTTATGACCGTTTTGAACAATATCGGCGCGCCGTTCGTTATGCCGCCGTTTACGCCGCCGTTGTTGTTTTTATCGAAGACAGCGACGCCGTCCTCGTAATGAAGCTCGTCGTTCGCCTCGCTGCCGAAGACGTTCGCAAAATCGAAGCCGAGCCCGAAGGTGACGCCCTTTACCGCGGGTATCGAGAACATCGCCTTCGATATCTCGCCCTCCACGGTGTCGAAAAACGGCTCGCCGACGCCCGCCGGCACGCCGACGCATACGGTTTCAAGCACGCCGCCCAGACTGTCGCCCGATTCGGCGCAGCGCTCCGCCGCCGACCTCATCTGCGCCTCAGCCTCGTCCATAAGCGTGGGGAACGGTTTGTTGTACAGAAGCTCTATATCCTCGTTATAGTCGATAAAGCCCCTGTCCTTTATACTGCAAAGGCTCGCTATGTGCGTGCCTACGGCTATGCCCTTGCGTCTGAGAGCCGCGCGCACCACGGCGCAGACGGCGACGACCGCCGCCGTGACTCTGCCCGAAAAATGACCGCCGCCGCGGAAATCCTCAAAGCCGTGATATTTCATATACGCGGTATAATCCGCGTGACCGGGGCGCGCCGGACCGTATTCGTAATCGCGGCTCGCCTGATTTTCGTTTTTTATTATAAGGCAGAGCGGAGTTCCCGTCGTTTTGCCGTTATAAACTCCGCTTATTATCGAAAATTCGTCCGCCTCGCGCCTGCCCGTCGATATTTTACCCGAGGGACGGCGCAAATCGAGCGCGTGGCGTATGTCGTTTTCGTCAACGGGTATGCCGGGCGCAAGTCCGTCGAGCACGGCGCCTATCGCCTGCCCGTGGCTTTCACCGAAAAGCGTAAGCGTCAGGGCGCTGCCGAGCGTGTTTTTCATAAATACCTCTCTAATCTGCTTTGAAGCGTGTCGAAGCTCATTTCCTTTATCTCAAACGACCCGATTTCGGGTACGTATACGGCTTTTACCGCGCCGTCCGTCTTCTTTTTATCGTGCTTTACCGCGTCCATTACCGCTTTTTTGTCAAAGCCGGACGCGACCGGGATACCGAGCTTTTCATATACGTATAAAAGCCTTTGCCGCACGTCTTCGCCGCACATCGCGAGCATTCCCGCGGCTACGCATTCGCCGTGATAAAGCGCGGGCGAGCAGACGCTTTCTATACCGTGCCCGAGCGTGTGACCGAAATTCAGCACGCGCCGCAGTCCCTGCTCACGCTCGTCCTTTTCCACCACGTCGATCTTGACGCGCAGGCTTTTTTCCGTTATTATATCTATCTTTTCGTAAACGTCTTCATTCTCGAACAGCTCAAAAAGCGCTTTATCGGACGTTGCCGCCATTTTCAAAGCCTCGCAAAGTCCGTTGTTTATCTGCCTTTTCGGAAGAGTATCGAGCGTGTCGGGATCTATAAGCACCTTTTTCGGCTGCTTGAACGCGCCGACCGAGTTTTTGATGCCGTGAAAATCTATCGCCGTCTTTCCTCCGACGGACGAATCGACCTGCGACAGGACCGTCGTCGGCACGTTGTAAAAATCGACGCCGCGCATGTATACCGCCGAGGCGAAGCCCGCGATATCGCCGCATACGCCGCCGCCGACGGCGACGACGCAGTCGCCGCGGCCGAAGCCGCGATCCGTCATAAGCGCTAAAATATCCTGTAAATTGCCGAAATTCTTGCTCTGCTCGCCCTGCTCCATAACGAAAACGGACGGATGCTTCGCCTGACGCGCCACGGTTTCCGCGTACCGCGCCGGAACGCCGGTATCGGTCACTATAAGCGCGCGGCGGTCAAGATCGAGAAGCTCCGCGGCGCGGTTTATAACGCCGCGCTCTGTCACTATCTCATAAGAATTTTCGCCCAGACCCACAAAAAGCGTCATACCGATATTTTTCCTTCCCTGTAAGAGCCGACGAGCTTCAGCTTGTCGCAAAGAGGCGTAAGCTCCTCAAGCATGCGCGCGCCGTTCCCGCAGCGTATATTTCCCTCGCATTCAACGTAGAAATAATACTGCCACGGCAGATTTTTCATCGGGCGGCTGTGAAGCGACGTCATATTGTAGCCGTATTTGCCTATCACGTTTATCGCCTCCGCAAGCGAGCCCGCCTGGTTTTTGACCGAAAAAACGATTATGAAGCTGTCGTCGTTTTTGCCGCCGTCGCTTTCTTTGCGGGAGAAAACGGCGAAGCGCGTCGTGTTGTCAAGCCCCGTGTTTATGTTGCGCGATATAACGTCAAGTCCGTATATCTCCGCTGCCTCGACCGTTCCTATCGCCGCGAGCGTTTTGTCGTTCTGTCCCGCGACGTATTCCGCGGCGCGGGCGGTGTTTGAATATTCGCGCGTTTCATATCCGCGCTTTTTTATGAATTCCGCGCACTGCGCAAGCGCCTGAGGATGCGAAACGACGGTTTTTACCGTCTGCTCCGTCGCACCCGGCGCGCCTATGAGATTCTGCCTTACCGTCAGATCGTAAACGTCGTTTATGTAAAGCGTCCCGGTGAAAATAAGGTCTATGACCGCGCCGACCTCGCCCGCGAAGCTGTTTTCTATCGGAAGCACCGCCAGCTCGCAGTCGCCTGAGACGACGGCGTTATACGCCTCCGTAAAATCCTTGCACGGCAGTCTTCTGCCGTTCGGGAAAAGCTTTTTCGCCGCTATGGAGGCGAACGCACCCTCGACGCCGCTGTACGCGACTTTGACGCCCGATATAAGCGCGGTCTGGTAATTGCGCGACACGCGCATCGTGTTGTTCATAAAATCAACGTAGTATTCCGCTACGTCTTTGTCTTCTATAAGCTCCGTGTTTCGCCGTACGACCTCTTCCTCGCGGGCTTTGTCGAGCACGGGCAGACCGCGCTCCTTTTTGTATTCCGCCACGAGCTTTACCGCCTGCATACGGCGCTCGAACTGACGGGCTATCTCCCTGTCAGCCTCGTTTATTCTTTTTCTCGCTTCGTCAAGCTCACTCATATTCCGCTCCGTAAATCAAAAGCACCGCGGAAACGACGATAAACGTTCTGCGGTGCATTTTTTGTAAATCAAATGCAAAACAGAGCGTCAAACGAAATAAAAGTAATAATAAGTATCACAAAACGTGCTTTTCATTACCTTATTTCCTCCGTTTTCGCATTTTTATTCATTGTAACGCAAAGATATTAAATTTTCAAGGCGTTGTATATAAATTAAATTAACTTTTTATTATTGACTTATGACAAAAGCATCCTGTCGTTATCGAGAGCCTTTCCCGCGTCGCGGAATTTTACAAGCAGATCGTCGACCGTAAGCCCCGCGCGCTCCTCGCCTCTGACGTCGAAAATTATCTTTCCGCCGGACATCATGACCGTGCGGTTTCCGAGCTGTAAAGCCGAGGACATATTGTGCGTTATCATAAGGCAGGTCAGCTTTTCATCCGCGACCGTCTTTTCCGTTACCTCGAGTATCTTTTCAGCCGCCGCGGGATCGAGCGCCGCGGTATGCTCGTCGAGCAGAAGCAGTTTAGGCGGATTTATGGTCGCCATAAGAAGCGACACCGCCTGCCGCTGACCGCCCGAAAGCAGTCCGACCGGCGTTTTCATCCTGTCCTCGAGCCCTAAACCGAGCGCGGCTACGCGCTCGCGCAGAGCCTGCTTTTCGGCTTTTTTGCTGATAGACAGCCAGTGACCGCCGCCCGCCGCGAGAAGCAGGTTTTCCTCCACCGTCATCGACGGCGCGGTGCCGGTCTTCGGGTCCTGGAAAAGTCTGCCGATAAACCTCGCGCGTTTATAATCCGGCATAACGGTTATATCCTCTCCGTCGATCGTTATCGTGCCGGTATCGGGCAGGAAAGCTCCGGATACAGCGTTGAAAAGCGTTGATTTTCCCGCGCCGTTGGAGCCGATTATCGTTATGAAATCGCCGTCCTCGACTTTGAGGCTTATATCGCAAAGCGCCTTTTTTTCGTTGACCGTGCCGGGGTTGAAGGTCTTGGAGATATTTTTCAGTTCAAGCATTTTCGCCCCTCCTTTTCTTCACCTCGAAGCGCTTCATAAAAGCGGGGTACTGCTGTTTCAGATAGGGGATGAATATGGCGAAGATCACGATTACGGACGAAACGAGCTTCAGCATATGCGCCGGCATCGAAAGGCGGAGCGCCAGAGCGTAAACCAAGCGGAATATCACCGCACCGACGACCGCGCCCACGGCTTTGACCGCGACCGAGCCGCGCTGGAAAAGCGTGCGCCCTATAAGCAGAGAGGCGAGCGCCACGGTAACGATACCCTGACCCATGTTTATGTCGACGAGCTTCTGCGACTGCGCGAGCAGGCAGCCGGAAAGCGCCGTGAAGGCGTTGGCGACGCAAAGCCCCACCGTTGTCGTGAATACCGGGTTTATTGAGGAATAGCGCACCATTTCGGTATTGTCGCCCGTCGCGCGGATGGAAAGTCCGAGCCGTGTTTTCATAAACACGGTTATGAATATCACGACGGCGACGACCGCGACGAGAGCCGTGACGACTCTGTGCCAACCGGTCATAAACGAGCCGTCAAGCAGGTTTTTCATATCGGTGAAGACCGTGCGCGTTTTGTTCATGTTCAGAAGCGACGCGCCGCCCATGACGGCGATGTTCACCGAATAAAGCCCCGTGTTAACGATAATGCCGGACAAAAGGCTGTTTATGCCCATGCGCGTCTGCAAAAACGCGGTGACGAAGCCGGACAGGACGCCTGCCGCCATCGCCGCCGGTATCGCAAGGTAAGGATGCCCGGATATGGCGACGACGGCGCCGACAGCCGCGCCGAGCGTAAAGCATCCGTCAGTCGACAGATCGCATACGTTCAGCATTGTGTAAGACAGATACAGCGCAAGCACCGTGAGCGAGGATATAAGCCCCAGCTCAAGCACCGACTGTACTATATTCAAAACGTCGGAAAATCCCATTTTTTATTATTCAAAGCTTTCCGCTGTCTTTATGGACTGCACCTTTGTGCAGAACGGCTTGAACAGTTCCGCTATGTCGTCGTATTTGACGCCGAGCTTTTCGCATATATCCGTGTTGACTGTCGCCGTGCCGTTGTCAAACGTCTGTACGGGGACGTCAGCCGGTTTTTTGCCGTCCACGAGTATCTCCGCTATCATATCGGCGGTCTTGACGCCGAGATTTGCGTAATCAACGCCGTAGCCCAGGAAAGCGCCGTTAAGAGCGAAGGAGTCCGCGCCGGCGTAATGCGGTATGCCCGCGTCGGCGAGCTTTTCGTATATCGAAAGCTCAGCCGCCATTACGGTGTTGTCGGTGGGAGTGAACACCGCGTCGCACTTGTCGGCGATTATCGCATCCGCCGCGAGACCTATCTCGGAGGTGTTCGTTCCGGTGTATTCCTTGAAGGAAACTCCCTTTGCCGTAAGGAATTCCTTCGCCGTCTTTATGGGAGCGGCGGAAGCGTCCTCGCTTACGTTATAGAGCAGGGCGACGTTTTTGGCTTCCGGATCCTTTGCGAATATCAGCTTCAACACGGCTTCCGTATTGAGAAAATCGGATGTGCCGGTAAGGTTCGCGCCGGGCTTTTCGAGAGAAGCGACAACGCCGGAGCCGACGGGGTCGGACACGGCGGCGAATACGACGGGCGTTTTGCTGTCTTCCGTCGCGTTCTGCATCGCTATGGCGACGGGAGTTGCGACGGCTACCATAAGATCGACTTTTCTCGTCTGGAAATCGGTTATGATCTGCGACAGGACGTTTGAATCCATGTTGCAGTTCTGTTCGATAACGTTGAACGTCACTTTTTTGTCTTTGCCTATTTTTTCAAGCTGAGCCCTGATGTTTGCGATTATCTGATTGAGGGACGCATCGTCGACGAAGTTGCAGATACCGACGGTGTAGGTGTTCTCCTGACCGGAGGTCGTTTGGCAGGCGGTCAGGACTGTTATTGCAATGACAGCGGCGAGGATAAGGGATAAGAGTTTTTTCATTTTGTTTTACTTCCTTTCTTTGAATTTTTCACACGCCGGTTAAAAACAAAAAATCCCCGGCATGCGTGTCATGCTTGGGACGAATAAATATTATCCGCGGTACCACCCAAATTGAGACTGTGTCTCCGACTCTTTGACGTACTTACATACGCGCGCCGCTGGTAACGGGAGCGCACCCCGTCGGAGCATACTCGCAAAGAGCTTTCAGCCCCGCCCTCCGAAGTCCATTCACACCGGCTATCGCGCCGCACTCACACCGCCTGCGGCTCGCTGTACCGAATCGACCGACGCTACTCGTCTTCATCAACGGTTTATGGCGTGATTATACCATCGTTTTGAAACTTTGTCAACCCCTTTTTGCAAATTTTTTGAAATTTTTCGATTTTTCTTGCGACATTTGAAATTCCCGCGCACCGCACCTTCAAAAACACTTCAAAAATTAATTGTTCATTTAATATACATAATAAAATACCTGATTTATCAAATATATACTTGCACTTTGATTTATGTATGACAGGTATTCTTCCGCATTTTAGCTTTACCGAATTTTAATTGATTCTCTAAGTTTCACCATTTATATTTATTCCATAGTTTGTGGAATGGTGTTGTGTTTTATTAAGCTGTTTGGATTTGTTACTTTATTGTAAAAGGGTAATGCGGCAAACGTATGTATTACCATCTTGTGCATAACTTGTTTACCGGTTGAAAAAGACTTAACACTTGTTTTCTGCGGTATTTATCCTTATTCGACATAAAAATCGTCTTGTTCCTCAGCGTGCACGGAAAACGCCTGTGTTCCTAGCCGTTTTTTTGAAAGACCCAGAATCGGATATCACAATACATACTCATTTCTTCCATATATTGCCTTACGAGTTTCTGTCCAGCTTTATGCCATCATACATCCATAACTTTGCTGAAAGTCGTCTCACACTTGGTATGCCTGAAGTTGATTCGCATCTTGATGCGCTCTCCACGTTTTTTTGTATAACAGCCATCTTCTCAGGTTGAGATCATGATTGCTGTATTTTCTTCTATAAGTCACTCAACAACCAATCACTCCTTGTATACTGGGCAAAATCTCATTTTTCCCGTTTCGTAACACTTTCTCTGTCTCTTTTTTTCATTATTTAAGCGCAGTTTATTTCTGTAAGGTTCGTGTTTCGTTTTCATGGGGACATTATAGTGAACTCAAAAAAATCTGAAAGATTATATTTGTATATATTGTAAATATTTAACAAATAATTGGCAAAATCGCTTGAATTTCTATTACAATGGTGTTAATATAGAATAAAATATTAAAAATGCTTAATGTCTTTAAATTACAATGTGATGCGGAACTTATTGTACAATTATGAAGACTATAGGCATAATATGCAAAAAAGAAAGGACAAGATTATGAAAAAAAAGATTGTCATTGTTTTATCAGCGTTGATCGTAGTATTTGTATTAACGATTTGCGTATTCGCTGCAGCAACTCAGAATGGAGATATCAACGGAGACAGTGAGATCAACAATAAAGACGTTGTTGTTTTATTTAAGTATCTTTCCGGCGACAGTTCGGTTTCTATAGCACCGATCGAGCCTATACAAGGTAATGACGGAAAATCCGCATATGAAATTGCTGTAGAAAACGGTTTTGACGGAACAGAACAAGAATGGCTTGAATCGCTTATTGGACCTAAGGGTGACAAGGGCGATAAAGGCGATACCGGTGCGCAAGGCGCGGCAGGCGCAAAAGGTGACAAAGGCGACAAGGGCGATAAAGGCGATACCGGTGCGCAAGGCGCGGCAGGCGCAAAAGGTGATAAAGGCGATAAGGGCGATAAAGGCGATACCGGTGCGCAAGGCGCGGCAGGCGCAAAAGGTGACAAAGGCGATAAGGGAGATAAAGGCGAAACCGGTGCGCAGGGTGAAAAAGGTGATGCCGGCGTCAGCGTAGTCAACGCTTACGTTGATGATGCAAAACACCTGATCCTTGTTATGTCTGACGGATCAACTATTGATGCGGGTTATGTGGGTATTTCCGATAATACCAACCCGCCCGTTGCCAATCAATATACTGTGACATTTAAAGATTGGAACGGAACCGTTCTGAAAACTCAGACCGTCAATGAAGGTGAAGACGCAACGCCTCCTGCAAATCCGACACGCGGCGGCTATGCCTTTGCTGGTTGGAGTGGATCGTATATAAACGTTACGTCAAACGTTACGATAACGGCGACATATACGCAAAACACTTCCAATAAACATACTGTTATTTTCTACGATTATGACGGCACAACTGTTTTGAAATCTCAAGAGGTTAATAGCGGCGAAAACGCTACTCCTCCCGCAAATCCGTCAAAATCCGGAGCGACTTTCTTAGGATGGAATGGAAACTACGCTAACGTTTCCCAAAACGAAACTTTGAGAGCAGTTTACAGCGACGAAACGAATGTTATTATGGTTGAATCTGCTTCAGGATCGATTGGTAATACAGTGACAGTTCTTGTAAGCATAGACGGCAAAGTTAAAACATGTGGATTTGATATCAATATTCTCTATGATTCCAACCTTGAGCTAGTCTCATATGACGATGATATGGATCTTGATTTAGTAGTCAATACGGATGCGTTTGAGAACGGTATGAAACTGAACTTCAGTTCCGCATCCGACAAGACGAAACAAAGAGATATTATCGAACTGACTTTCCGAATCAAGAATACCACAAAAACACTGCTTCCGATTTCTATTTCTGTTAACAGCATAAAAGAAATCTCCGGCAACAATCCCGTGGATACAACATATTCGGTCGTATATGGCGTGATTGCGGTTAATTAAATTTGGTTGTGTGGTGACCAATGACTAAAAAACTATCAAAAAAAACAGTTATTATCAGTTGTGTAACGATTGTTTGCTTGATCATTATAATTGCCCTGATAATATTGCTTGGCTCAAAAGCCAAGCAATATTCCGGGGACGCGAAAACTTATAATGTTACTTTTTATTCCGACAATAATACTGTTTTGAAAATCGACAACGTGATTGAACATCACAGCGCAACTCCGCCGGTGCAACCGGAGATGACGTATGGAAATGTATTTGTAAAATGGAATGAAGATTTTACAAACATCAGTTCAGATTTGGATGTTCATCCCGAAGTCAAAACAGTCAAGTCAGAAAAAAATGTTTTTGCTTTAACCGGTGCATACGGGACAAAAGGCTTAGAGGTTGTTGTTCCCTTGCAGTTATGTGGCGATGTTCTTCTATCGGGCTTTGAATTGAAAGTTACCTATGATCCCGAAAAACTCGAACTGCTGTCAGTATTCAATGTTGACGGTGGGATTCTTCTAAATGATGAAGAAGCAGGAATCGTTAAAATTAATTACGTCAGCATAGAAAACACCGTTTCTGATGTGGACATTTGCAGTTTTAAATTCAAGATCAAAGCTGAAACCGGAGAAATACCAATCAAGACAAACGTAATAAGCGCTTACGCTAATGACGGTGACGATATGTATAAGACCGATTATTCAACCGTCGATTCCGTCGTTTACACATATTAACGGAGGCGTTTATGAAAAAAGAAAAGAAAAGAAAATCGCTTCCGTTCTGGGCGCAGATAATTCTTATTTTGGCTTGCGGAGCAATCCTCGGCGGTGCAGTTTACGGAACGATACGGTATGTAAAGTGGAGACAGTATGAAGACAGTTTGCCCATATATACCGTGACATTTGCATATCAGGACGGAACGACAATTGAAACAAAGCATGTCAAGGAAGGAAGAGGCGTATATCCGCCTGAATTTAATGCCCCGGGAGTTTTTCAGGGGTGGAGCAAACCGATCAATAATGTAAAGGCAGATACCGAAGTTCACCCGCTGTATTACACCATTGCGGATGAAAATCTATTCTGTTTTGATTCGGTTTACGTCAAGGAAGGTGACGAATTTACCATAAAATTGATACTTACCGGCGAGGTAAATATCTCTTCCGCTGAATTGACAGTTTCGTATGACACGAACGTAATGGAATTTGCCGGAACAAATGGCGAAAATCATTGCAGTATCTCAAACGAAGGTGACGGAAAACTTATCGTCTGTTTGAACAGCGACGAACCGATCAAGGAAGAGACGTTAGTTTCCGAAATCAAATTCAAAGCGTTAAAAAAGGACGTATACTCGACTCAAATCGATTTGTCCTGCAAAAACGCCAAGGTAAGTCAATCAGGAGTCGATGCGCCGGCAACGGTTTCAACTCTTAATAACAAAATATATTATTTACAGGAGGCAGACAACAAATGACAAAAAAAAGAGTAGTCAGGATTGCAGCAATCACTTTGGCTGTGATGATGCCGCTGTTAAGCGCAGTTATGGCTTTCGGTGTATACGGAGAGTCAGGTGTGAAAAGCGGCTTTACAACCGAAACGAAATATGCAAATCCCGACATCAACATGCTGACAGGGCACGGCGAAGAGCCGGAGGAATTATCGGTCTCCGCCGCTGCTACCTATCAGGAAAAAGCGTGGTATGAGTACGTGATGTATTCGGATCATGCAGTAAGTAGCTATCGTGTGGATGATGATACGCGCATCATATTTTACGATCCATATACTTATACAAATTCTTTAGTTATGGATGTTCAGTTTGATGCCTCAACGACACAGTTTGATACAATGTCATCATATACGATTTCGCATACAAAATCTAAAACTATTTCTTCGGCATCAGAATCCACTTATACAAACACATCTGCTATACAATCAAGTGGAGTCGATAAAACAGGATCGACTGTTAACAACACAGGAACGACGAAGACAATTTATAATCACGAAGAAAATGTCGAGACAACTGGCACAAAAAAAGAAACAATAAAAAATGAGTATCATTATAAGGAATACCAAAGTGAAGATTGGACGTTTTTTGGTGAAATAGATTCTGCGACTGCTCTTGGCGTAGAGGGCGGCGGAATAAATATTGGGAAATTAACCTCTACCGAAACGATTACCATTAAGGGTGGTGCGGATAAAAAGGTCGATAATGCGTGGATGACCGATTATACTGAACAAACCCATACTACTGAATACTCTCCAGATTACAAGACATCTACTAAAACACGAGGCGATGACACAGTTGAATATGATACTGTTTCAAGCACGGAGGGTTGGACACAGCTTTCTGATCGAGTAACCAAAACAATAGGCTCATCTATTTCCAAAAACACCGGTTGGTCCGAAACAGAGAGCACGACAGTGACGAAAACATATGCAGCTACTCATTTTGCTTCAGATGGGGTGACGCCACTGCCTTGGGCCATCGTCCATTATCAGGTGCAGATGCCTATGAAGTGTTGCTTACAGGTAAAATATGGTGGCGAATGGGTGACTATGTCGACTGTATATTGCCTTTTAACAACTGTTCAGGGTACTTGCAGATCATGGATGCAGAATGGACAAGTATACACCATTCATGTTAGACAACGGTCTTGCTGGCCAAATTGGAAAAGGAAAAAGATCTCAAGATTGTATTGATGCTTTTAAGAGAAATGG
>CACZVC010000048.1 GCA_902784545.1 uncultured Ruminococcus sp.
CGCTTCGTTAAGCAGGTTTGCGAGGTCCGCGCCGGTAAAGCCGACGGTCGTCTGCGCCACCTTTTCAAGATCGACGCCTTCTTCAAACGGCTTGCCCTTGGCGTGTACCTTCAATATCTCAAGTCTGCCCTTCATATCCGGGTAGTTTACGGTAATCTGTCTGTCAAAACGGCCGGGGCGGAGAAGCGCGGGGTCGAGTATGTCGGGACGGTTCGTCGCCGCCATAACTATAACGCCCTCATGCGTGCCGAAACCGTCCATTTCAACGAGCAGCTGGTTCAGCGTCTGCTCGCGCTCGTCGTGACCGCCGCCGAGACCCGCGCCTCTGTGACGGCCGACGGCGTCTATCTCGTCGATGAAAACGATGCTCGCGTTGTTTTTTCTCGCCGTGTCGAACAGATCGCGCACGCGGCTCGCGCCGACGCCGACGTACATTTCAACAAAGTCGGAGCCGGAGATGGAGTAGAACGGAACGCCCGCCTCGCCCGCGACGGCTTTGGCAAGAAGCGTTTTACCCGTTCCGGGAGGGCCGACAAGCAGTATGCCTCTCGGTATCCTCGCGCCGAGCTTCGTATATTTCTTTACGTCTTTAAGGTATTCCACGACCTCGCGCAGTTCCTCCTTTTCCTCGTCTGCTCCCGCCACGTCGGAGAAGTAAACGCGCTTTTTCTCATCCGAGCCGAGCTTTAATTTAGCCTTGCCGAACGAGTTTATTTTACCTATGTCGCCGGCTCCGTTCGCTATCTGCTTCATCGTGAAGCGGTACATCACGATAGCGCCGACGATGACGAGAAGCAGCGGTATCCACTGTATCCAGAACGGGTAGGTCGTAAGCGGCTCGTATTCGTACTGCTTCAGCGTGCCTTTTTCAACGTTTTTGTTTATCGTGTTTGACAGACGCTCGGTGAACAAGTTTATGTCGCGCACCTTGTAGTAGTATTCGACGCCCGACACGTCCTTGATATAAAGCGTGTTATCCTTTGACAGTAAGAATTCAACTACTTCGTCACGCTCGAATTTAGTGACGACCTCGCTGAAAGTATCTATCCTTTTTCTGCCGCCGTTTGAGTTTCTTATGATCATCGAGGCGACGATTATCACCGCGATCATAAGCGCACCGAAAATTAACCAGCTTTTCCAATTTGATTTCATTTTTCATCCATGCTTTCGTTTTTAGTATATACGGACGGTTTAAGTATGCCGACGTACGGCAGCTCGCGGTATTTCTCCGCGTAATCAAGTCCGAAACCGACGACAAATTCGTCGGGTATTGTCCGCCCCGTGTAATCCGGCTCGAATTCGACCTCGCGCCGCGCCGGTTTGTCGAGCAGAGTGCAGGTCTTAACGCTCCTGCAGCCTTTCATTTTAAGATATTCAACAAGCGTCGATAATGTTCTGCCGCTGTCTATGATGTCCTCGACTATAAGGACGTCGACCTGCGAAAAGTCCTCGCGGTGCAGATCGAGCAGGATCCGCACGTTGCCCGTCGACTGACTGCCCTTGCCGTAGGAAGCCACCTTCATGAAGTCTATCTGCATCGGAAGCGTTATCTTTCTCATAAGATCGGAGAAAAACACGACGGAGCCCTTTAAAATGCAGAGCAGAAGCAG
Organism: uncultured Ruminococcus sp.; assembly: GCA_902784545.1. Taxonomy (GTDB): domain Bacteria; phylum Bacillota; class Clostridia; order Oscillospirales; family CAG-272; genus UBA1248. The sequence continues at coordinate 1,611 of CACZVC010000048.1, forward strand.
GTTTTTATCCTCGTAATCCTTTGAGATACGCTTCGCCATATTGTCTACGATATCCTGTATCTCTTCCTTTGATATCAGTATTCTTTCAACGTCGTTTTCAAGTCTGTTCATTTTTTTCTTTCCTTGTCTCGCAGTACGTTAAGTATATAAGTCCGTCGCCCTTTATTCCGTCGCGCACCGCCCACGGCGGTACGAAAAGCAGGTTTTCGCCGTCTGTCACGACGGGATAACCGCGCCTCTGCGACGAAGGCACCTTTTTTTCGGACAGCAGTTTTTTTACCGTGTGCGTCATATTCCCGTAAAAAATGCTGTCGGAATCGCGCCGGCTTCTGACAAATACGCCACTCTTTATAATATCAGAACTTATTATAACCCGTTTTACTATTTTGTAAATATTTATATATGCGGATGTGGGCAAAGAATTATCGGCGTTTTCTATACAAATATAAGCGTCTTTTCCCGGTATTTTGTTCTCGCCGGGTACAAGTTCAAGCTCGTATTCCGCCGTTTCCTCTCGCTTTATAAAGTGAAGCGCGCCGTTTTCGCAAATAAAGTCGACGCCGGAGGGAAGCTGAAGCCTCTGTCCGTTTTCGGCGTCCGGCGCAAACGCGAGTATCGACGATAAATGAACGTCAGACAACGCCTCGCCGCAAAGCCTTTCATACAAAAGCGAAAGTATTTTTTTGAAAAGCGCTTTGTTCAAAACCGCCGCGTCCGCTTTGCTTACGGATCCGTTTTCCGAAAGATATCGGAGCGCGCATTCCTCGATGAACCCGTCCGCTTCATATGAAATATCAGCCGCTTTGTTTATGTTTGACAAATAGGAGGGATTTATTCTTTCAAAAAGCGGAAGAAGCTCGCGCCTTATATAATTGCGTGTATAATCCGTGTCGGCGTTCGTGCTGTCTGTGACGTATGTTTGTCCCTTTCCGTCAAGATAAGCGATTATTTCGTCCTTTGTAAGGCACATAACGGGACGGATATACGTTATATCGCCGTCTGCTCGCACGGGGCGTATGCTTCCGAGCCCTTTTGTCCCCGCGCCGCGCGCTAAATTGAACAGAAACGTTTCTGCTCTGTCGTTTTTATTATGCGCGAGCGCGATCTTATCGCAGGAAAACTCCTTCGCCGCCGCTTTTAAAATGCGGTGCCTCTCGTCCCTCGCCGTCTCTTCAAGTCCGGTATGACGTTCTGCGGAAAGCGCCGGGACGTCGATATGATACGAGCGGAATTCTACGCTGTACTTTTCGCAAAGTGCGCGGCAGAATCCCTCGTCCCTGTCTGCCTCCGCGCCGCGTATGCCGTGATTTACGTGCACGCATACGGGCTCCGCACCCGCCGCGAGCAGAAGCAGGAGCAGACAAGTCGAATCCGCGCCGCCGGAAAGCCCGAGCAGTATCCTGCCGTCGAGCGAAAAGCCGTTTTCCTTTGCGTAAGATAACACGGTGTCAAGCACCGGATCAAGCCTGTTCTTCAATACCCGATAACTCCGAGAATTTCGTAAACTGCGGATCCCACGCCATTTCAACGGTGTCGGTACCGCCGTGCCTGTTCTTCGCGACGATGACCTGCGCCCTGTTCTGCTGATCCTGCTTCTGATTGTAGTAGTCGGGACGGTAGAGCAGAAGAACGACGTCCGCGTCCTGCTCGATAGAGCCGGATTCGCGGAGGTCCGCCATCGTCGGTATTTTTTCCTTTGTTTTTTCAAGATCGCGGTTGAGCTGTGAACAGCAGATGACCGGCACCTCGAGCTCTTTCGCCATAAGCTTCAGCGCGCGGGAGATAGCCGAGACCTCGGCGGTCCTGCCGTTCTTTTTCTCGTTCGGATCCTGCATAAGCTGTAAATAGTCGATTATAACGAGCCCGTTGGATTTTAACCCTTTTATACGTTTCAGCTTTGTTTTTATGCGTGAAACGGAAGATTCCGTCGTGCCGTCGATATAGATGTTGCATTCCGCCAGCTTGTTCGACGCCATGCCGAGCTTTTCCCAGTCCTGCGCCGAAAGCTTTCCGGAGCGCAGCTGTGTGCTCGGTATGCACGCCTCTGTCGATAACATCCTTTTTACAAGCTCCTCGCCCGACATTTCAAGCGAGAAAACGCATACGGTCTTTTTGCCCTTGTACGCCGCGTTTTCGGCGATGTTCAGCACAAAGCTCGTTTTACCCATGGCGGGACGCGCACCGACTATAACAAGGTCGCCCTTGTTCATACCGACGAGCACGCGGTCAAGCCCGGAAAAATGCGTCATAACGCCCTTGTATTTTTCGGGGTCCTTTGCAAGCGCGTTGAGATTCGCGTGCGCCTGTATCAGAAGCGTCTGAATATGGATGAGGTCGTTGTTGTTCTGACTGTCGGACAGCGCGTAAACAAGCTGTTCCGCCTGCTCTATCGCGGTGTAAACGCTTTCTCCGTCGTCCATCGCGGCGTTTTCTATTTTGCCCGCCGCGTCGATAAGCTGGCGGCGAAGGCTTTTTTCCCTTACTATCTCGATGTAGTCGTCCAAGTTTGCGGCGGACGGCGTGGCGTTTACTATCACCGCTATATTGCTTTTGCAAGCCGCCTCGTCCATATCGCCGGATTCGACCATCGCGTTCGTCAGCGTTACGACGTCTATCTGCTTGCTCTGATTTATCGAGAGCTTGAGCATCGCGGAGAACATCAGCTTATGGACGTCTATGTAAAAGTCGCTTTCGCGCAGCTTCATCGCGACGTCCTTGAACCGTTCCGGGTCTATAAGGACGGAGCCTAATACCGATTGCTCCGCCTGAAGCGAAAACGGCAGTTGTCTGTTATATTCGTTAGGCATTATCGCCTTACTCCTTTTCGGTGACTATGAGATTGAGCTTGCCCGTCACGTCGGGATAGTATTTTACGTCAAGCTCGTATTTTCCGAACGTCTTTATAGCCTCAGGCACTATTATTTTTCTCTTGTCAAGTTCGACTCCGAGCTCGGCTTTTACCGCCTCGGATATCTCCTTTGACGTTACCGAGCCGTAGAATTTGCCGCCCGCGCCCGCCTGCTGGCGTATGATTATGCTCGCCGCGGCTATCTTTTCTGCAAGAGCCTTCGCCTCCGCGCGCTCGACCTCTATTTTATGCTTTTTCGATTCCTCTTTTGCTTTGATCTCGTTTAAAACGGCGTCCGTCGCTTCCTTCGCCAATCCTCTCGGTATAAGGTAGTTTTTCGCGTATCCGTCGGATACCTTTACGAGCTCGCCTTTTTTGCCCTGACCTTTAACGTCAGCCAATAACAGTACTTTCATTATTTATCATTCCTTTCATTTTTCATCTTTTTTGAAATCCGCGTCTATCGCTTTTTCAAGCAGCTTTACGGCAAGCGCGGAGTTGACGCGCGGAAGCGGTCCGTCGTATACCGCGACGGTCTTGCCCGCGGTCAGCTGAGTGCCGGCGTTCGAGTGGTGTCCGCCGCCGCCGAGGCGCTCGAGTATTATCTGCACGTTTATCGAGCCGTCGCTCCCGTCGAGCTTGAGCACCGTTTCGGCGACTCTCGCCGCGGTAGCCGGGTCGGAGGCGGGCGAAGCGTCGTCGCCGGCGCATATCGCGTAGCCGTCCTTGTACATCCTCATCGTGGATTCGAGCTTCAGCTCCTGCATAAACGTCTTTTTATCGAGGCTGAAATAAGACGAAGCCTCGGACGCGTCCGCGCCCTCGCGCCTCAGATACTGCGCGGCGGCGTAGGTGCCGGCGCCGCAGTCGCGCGTGAAGTTGTTCGTATCGAGCTGTATGCCGGCGAGAAGCAGGTTAGCCTCGTCCGGCGTAAGCACGCCCGAGGGGAAGAACTGCTCGAGCATCTGCGCCACGACCTCCGAAGCGGACGAAGCCGACGGCTCGATATACTGTATCTTCACGTCGAACGGATAACTGCTTGAAAACATCCTGTGATGGTCGATTATAATAACGGACGAAACGTGCTTCGTCATTTCGGGATATTCGAATATCGCCGGGTTGTTGACGTCCATTATAAAGAGCAGGGAATCGTGCTCTATCACGTCGAAATCGTCGCGCTCGAAATCGTAAAAGCAATCCTTGTAATCCGGCATAGCTTTCAGCTTCGCGTACGGGCGCGTTATATTCTTATTATCCTTTACAACGACAGTCGTCTTTTTACCGAGGGAAAGACATATCTTCGCTATGCCCATGCACGACGCGAGACAGTCGAAGTCAGCGTTTTTATGACCCATTATAAGCACGGAGCCGGCTTTTTTGATAAGCGGCGTAGCCTGGAGCATAAGGCGTCGGGCGTTTAACCCCGTAAGCTGAGGATCGTGCTTTGAAAGACCGCCGTAAAATTCGTCCTTCGTCCCTCTGTCGTTCTTTATAACGACCTGATCGCCGCCGCGCTGGAGCGCAAAGCTCATCGCGGAGGAGGCGAGCGCGCATTTGTCCGCAACCGTGCCGCCGCAGTCGGCTATGCCTATCGAAAGCGTCATGGGTATCGCGTCGTCGCCGAACGTTATCTTTTTCGCGTCGGACAGGACCGGGAAAGCGGCGCGCCGCATCGAGGGCAGCTTGTCCGCGTAGAACATCATTATATATTTTCCGTTATCGTATTCTCTTATATGACCTTTTAAGGAATCCGCCCAGCCTTTGAGCAGCTTGGTGACGGACGCCGCCGCCTCCGAATACTGCTCCTGCATACCGGATAAAAAGTTGTCCGCCATATCTATTATTACGTATGCGACTATAAGCCTTTCGCTTTCAAGCTGTGTTTTGTATTTTTCCTCATTTGATATGTCGAACCAGAAGGTCGTCACGGTCCTGCCGTTCTTGCCCGCCTGCGGATAACCGAAAACGCGGTAGCTGTCGTCGCCTAATTTTACGTCGGCGCCGCTTTCGTGCTCGCGGTCGAGCAGAGTTTTGACGGAAAGCCCGCACAGCTTATTAAGATCGTTTTCCTTTCTGTTCGCCTTTTCCGTTATCTCGGAGAAAGCGATATTGTACCAGACGATCTTTCCGCTGTCGTCCGTCATGGCGACCGGCGTTTTCATCTCCGCGAGCAGATGCGATATCGACTTAGCCGACTTCGGCGGCGTGTTCGATACCGGCGCGGCTCCGCCGAAGCGCACGATCAGAAAACAGCCGAGCGCAATCAGAGCGCAGTATATCAGCGTTATGACTATCACCGCGCCGATATTCGGCAGACTGTCGGCGTACGACAAAAGCGTGAACGCGCCTATGAACAGCACGGAGCATATGATACAGTATATCATTACAAGCTTTGTTATTTTGCTCATACTTCCACCTTATTAAAATAATATCGGTATTATATATAATATCACAATAATATAAAAATGTCAACCTCACGCAAAAAGAAATTGAAAAATGTTTTTGACTTATGCTTGAAAAATCGGAATTATTGTGATATAGTGTTAAAAGTAAAGCAAAAAAAGGAGCGTTTTATGCGTATATACGGTTTACAAAAGCTGTCGCTCGTCGATTTTCCGGGCAAGACCGCCGCGGTGCTTTTCACCGGCGGCTGCAATTTCCGCTGCCCGTTCTGCCATAATTTCGAGCTCGTGCAGAATCCCGGCGAGCCCATGGACGACGGGGAGGTGTTCGGATATCTGAAAAAAAGGCAGGGACTTCTCGACGCGGTCGTGATAACCGGCGGCGAGCCGCTTCTTCACGCGGATATCGCCGATACGATAGTTAAAGTGCGCGAGCTCGGCTATCCCGTAAAGCTCGATACGAACGGCACGTTTCCGGACAGGCTCGCGGAGCTTTTGAGCCGCGGGCTCGTCGATTACGTCGCGATGGATATAAAAAACTGCCGCGAGAAATATTTTCTCACCGCGGGGCGCGAGGTGGATCTCGACGCCGTGGAAAAAAGCGTTATGCTTTTGAAAAGCGGAAGCACGGATTTTGAATTCCGCACGACGGCGGTCGCTCAGCTTCATAACAAGGAGGATTTCACTCGTATCGGCGAATGGATAGCGGGTGATGAAAAATACTATATACAGCGCTTCAAGGATTCGGAAAACGTGCCTTACGGAAACCTTTCCGCCCCGTCCGACGAAGAACTTATCGGATATCTCGAAGAAATACAACGGTTTGTACCAAACGCGGCAATAAGAGGATTATAACAATATGTAGTATCGTCACGAAATTTTTTACAATATATTGCAAAAAACTCTTGACAAATCGAAGATTTTGTTGTATTATATAAGTCACGGGTTATAAAACGGACAAACCGCTTATATAAAAGGAGAGTAATATGTATCAGGTAGTAAAACGTGACGGTAAGGTAGTTGATTTCAACATCAAAAAAATATCCGAGGCTATAAAAAAGGCGTTCGAGGCGCAGAACAGGCAGTATAACGACGATATTATTGATATGCTCGCCTTAAAGGTCACCTCCGACTACGAGCCGAAGATCAAGGACGGCAAGATAGGCGTTGAGGAGATACAGGACAGCGTCGAAAAAATACTTATTGACGCCGGTTACGCGGACGTGGCGAAATGCTACATCCTTTACAGAAAGAACCGCGAAAAAATAAGAAATATGAAATCGACTATCCTCGATTACAAGGAGATAGTCAACAGCTACGTAAACAACCTCGACTGGAGAGTCAAAGAGAACTCGACGGTCAAATATTCCGTCGGCGGTCTTATACTGAGCAACTCCGGCGCGATAACCGCGAACTACTGGCTGTCCGAGATCTACGATCAGGAGGTCGCCAACGCTCACAGAAACGCGGATATCCATATCCACGATCTGAGCATGCTAACCGGCTACTGCGCCGGCTGGTCGCTCAAACAGCTTATAAAAGAAGGTCTCGGCGGCATCCCGGGCAAAATAACGTCGTCACCGGCAAGCCACCTCGCCACGCTCTGCAACCAGATGGTCAACTTCCTGGGCATAATGCAGAACGAATGGGCGGGCGCGCAGGCGTTCTCGTCGTTCGACACGTATCTCGCGCCTTTCGTAAAGGTCGATAACCTGTCTTACAGAGACGTCAAAAAGTGCATAGAATCCTTCGTTTTCGGCGTAAATACCCCGTCAAGATGGGGCACGCAGTCTCCGTTCTCCAACATCACGCTCGACTGGACCGTTCCGAACGATCTGGCGGAGCTTCCCGCTATCGTCGGCGGCAGGGAAATGGACTTCAAGTACAAGGACTGCAAAGCCGAAATGGATATGATAAACAAGGCGTTTATCGAGATAATGATAGAGGGCGACGCCAACGGCAGAGGCTTCCAGTACCCGATACCCACGTATTCGATCACGCGCGACTTCGACTGGTCCGATACGGAAAACAACAGACTTCTGTTTGAAATGACGTCGAAATACGGCACGCCGTACTTCTCCAACTATATAAACAGCGATATGGAGCCGTCGGATATACGCAGTATGTGCTGCCGTCTGAGACTCGATCTCCGCGAGCTCCGCAAAAAGACGGGCGGCTTCTTCGGCTCGGGCGAGAGCACCGGCTCCGTCGGCGTCGTAACGCTCAATATGCCGAGGATCGGCTATCTGTCCAAGACGAGAGAAGAATTCTTTGAGCGCCTCGACAAGCTTATGGACATCGCCGCGCGTTCGCTCGATACGAAGCGCCGCATCATAACGAAGCTGCTCGACGAGGGACTTTATCCGTACACGAAGCGTTATCTCGGCACGTTTGAAAACCACTTCTCGACAATCGGTCTCGTCGGTATGAACGAGGCGTGCCTCAACGCAAAATTCATCGGCGTCGATATGACGCATAAAGAGGCGCAGGACTTCACGAAGGACGTGCTCAATCACATGAGAGAGCGTCTCTCCGACTATCAGGAAAAATACGGCGATCTGTTCAACCTCGAGGCGACCCCGGCGGAATCCACCGCTTACCGTCTCGCAAAGCACGACGTCGAGCGTTATCCCGATATAATCACCGCGTCTGAAAAAGGCAACACGCCGTATTATACGAACAGCTCGCATCTGCCCGTCGGCTACACCGCCGACGTGTTCGAGGCGCTTGACGTTCAGGACGAGCTGCAGACGCTCTACACCTCCGGCACGGTCTTCCACGCCTTCCTGGGCGAAAGACTGCCCGACTGGCGCGCCGCGGCGAATCTCGTCAGAAAGATCGCGGAAAACTACAAGCTCCCGTACTACACGCTGTCGCCGACGTATTCGATATGCAAGAATCACGGCTACATCGTGGGCGAGGTCTACGAGTGCCCGCACTGCCACGAAAAGACCGAGGTATACAGCCGTATAACCGGTTACTACCGCCCCGTTCAGGACTGGAACGTCGGCAAAGCCGAGGAGTTCAGAGAGAGAAAGGAATACGATATAGCGAATTCCCGCCTGACGCACGAACGCCCTGTCTTCGAGCAGACCTGCGTCTGCGAGGAAAAACCGGAGCAGAAAGCGGAGAGCGGCGACGATATAATACTGTTCGCCAGCAAGACCTGCCCGAACTGCAAGGCGGCGATGATGCTTCTCGATAAAGCGGGAGTCAGATATACTAAGATCTACGCGGAGGACGAGCCTCAGATCGCCGTACAGTACGGAGTAAAACAGGCTCCCACGCTCATAACCGTAAAGAACGGGGAAGCGGAAAAGCACGTGAATCTGTCGAATATAAGAAAGTATATAGGGGTTTGATCGAACTTCACAGGGGAGGAGGCTTCCCTCCTGAATTCAGGATCAAGATGTCGTTTCGCGACGGATACGGGGGATCCCCACCCCTCACGGCGCGGTAAACCGCGCCACCCCCCATACCCCCCTGTCCCCTCCCGTCAGGTCTTCTTTCAGACCTGAGGGGGCGCGGCAATTTGTCCGAGATCTCGGAGCAGAATATCAGGGGCGCACCTGAACCGTGCGCCCTCTTTTTTATAAAAATCGTTGAGGTGTTATTATGTACGATATTATTGTTATCGGCGGCGGTCCCGCGGGACTTACCGCGGCGATCTACGGAAGACGCGCGGGAAAATCCGTACTTGTTTTTGAAAAAGACGGCTTCGGCGGTCAGATGACGCATTCGCCGAAAATAGAAAATTATCCCGGATATAACGAAATATCCGGGCTCGAGCTGTCGGACAAGATGTTCGAGCAGGCGCTCGCTCTCGGAGCGGAAATCGAGATAGACGAGGTCGTTTCGGTAACGCCGGGAGAGATCAAAAAGGTAAAAACGGCGGGCGCGGAGTACGAGGCGAGGACGGTTATATTCGCCGCCGGCGTAAAGCACAGAACGCTCGGAGTGCCGGGCGAGGAGGAGTTCATCGGCAACGGCATTTCGTTCTGCGCGGTATGCGACGGCGCGTTTTACGCGGACAAGCACGTCGCCGTCATCGGCGGCGGAAATTCCGCGATGCAGGAGGCGATAATGCTTTCTGAGCGGTGCTCAAAGGTCACTGTATTGCAGGATATGCCGTACCTCACGGGTGAAAAAACGCTTGCCGCGATAATAGAACAGAAGGAAAATATTGAGGTGTATTACAACTGCCGCGTCATATCGTTCCCGGGCGAACAGTTCAGGGGCGTCGCGGTGCTGTGCGACAATGAAGAGAAATTCATCGACTGCGACGGCTGTTTCATCGCTATCGGTCTTATCCCGAACAATACCGCGCTTGACGGCGTTGTTGAGCTCGATAAATACGGCTATATCGTCTCGGATGAAAGCTGTCTGACAAAAGAGACCGGCATATACGCCGCGGGCGACTGCCGGACGAAGAAGACGAGGCAGATAACGACGGCGACCGCCGACGGCGCGTCAGCCGCGCTCGCCGCGTGCAGATACATCGACGGCAGGTAATGAAGGTCATCGCAGTAATACGCACGGATATGAAGGAAAAATTCGGTCTGCCGCGTCAGTCCGGGCTTGTGCCGGGGCTTTGCGGAAAGATCGAATTTCTGCCGGAATTCAGAAACAAAGACGCTTTGCGCGGGCTTGACGGCTTTTCTCATATCTGGGTCCTGTGGCGCTTTGACGGATTTGACGGCGATAAATGGTCGCCGACCGTTCGCCCGCCGCGCCTCGGCGGCAATAAGCGCATAGGCGTTTTCGCCACGCGCTCGCCCAACCGCCCGAATCCAATAGGTCTGTCGCTTCTGAAGCTCGAGAGGGTGGACGGGTGCGATATATACGTTTCCGGCGTTGATATGAAGGACGGTACGGCGATATACGACATAAAGCCGTATCTTAAAATTACCGACTGCCGCCCCGACGCCGTCGACGGCTTCGCGGAGGAAACGGCGGGAAAAAAGTGCCGGGTCGAATTCGACTGCGATACATCTGATATGACGGACGACGATATAAATACTATCGCCGCCCTGCTCGGTGACGATCCGCATCCGTCGTATAAGACGGATCCCGACCGGGTGTACGGTATGAGATACAAGGATAAAAACGTACGGTTCGTTATAAAAGACGGCGCCGCTGTCGTCATAAATATAGAGTGAATATGGAAAACGGTAAATTTATCGTAACCGATACGGAAGCAGGCGTTCTTTCCGTCAGATACGCAACGCCGTCCGACGCTTCGGTGCTTGCCGGCTGGTGGAACGACGGCGCCGTAATGGCGCACGCGGGATTTCCGCACGGGATCGGCGTCACAGAAGAGGAAATAAGAGAAAGCCTTGAAAAGGACAGCGACGATACGCGCCGCAGATTCATTATAGAATACGGCAAAACTCCGATAGGGGAAATGAATTACAACCGCGTTGATAAAAAGACGGCGGAGATCGGGATAAAAATCTGCGTGGCGGAATACCGGAATAAAGGTCTCGGCAGAAAAGCGTTGTCATATCTTATAACCTCGCTTTTCGACTCCGGATATGAAACGATAATCCTCGATACCGACCTTGAAAACAAACGCGCGCAGCACGTTTACGAATCCCTCGGCTTTGTTAAGCTCGGCGTCAGATACGACAGCTGGCGCGACGCGACCGGCGCCCTCCGTTCCGCGGTCGATTACAGTCTTAAAAAACCGGATTTCATAAGCTTTTTGAACTGAATAAAATAAAGGGGCTGTCGCATTAAGTGACAACCTCTTTAATGTCCTTTAAGGGACAATTCATGAGCCGTAAGGCTCAATTACAGGTCTTTTTTCGTATACGCCTTTGTCATCGCTTTGTTTCCGTATTTGTCCTTGACTTCAAGTCTGAAATGCTCGTAGTCGCCGCTTATGTCAAAGTCCGCGCAGGTAATATCGTCCGCATGGCTCAGTTTGCAGCAGGAGCGGCGCGTTTCAAAACGGATGACGACGGAGCAGGAGGGCGAGCATTCGATATAAACGCGGTCGTTTTCTGCGTAAAGCGCCTTTATTTCCGGACCCGTCGAGGCGTAGAGATCGCAGCGCTTCATCGCGTTTATTATGCCGTCGTACGACAGCTCCGGCGCAAAGATCATTGTCCAGCCGCCGAAAGAGTCGTTGTTCGGGCTTTCGATGCTGCCCGGTCCGTTGTGGTTGTCGTCGTCGGCGACGACCGCGAGATATTCCTTTCCGTCGCGGCACATTACCTCGTATTCGTAATCGCCCCAGCCGTCGTTCATTTCGACCTCACAGCCGGTGTTGAACACCTCGAAGCCCCATAAGCCCTTCAATTTACCGTAAAATTCCGTGTCCTGAAACGACCAGCGCGGGTGGTTGTACTGTACGAGAAAGCCGTTTTCGTTTCCGATCTGTATCAGCCTGTTTATGCTCTCAATGCCGTATATGCGTTCAAACGGCGGAAACTGCGATTTTGCTTTGTCTACTGAATAGAAATTCAGGTGATTAGACTTGCCGTTTCTGTGGTCGACGTCTATTTCAACAGCCGTCAGAGGTATGAAACCGGGATCCTCAAGCTCGGGATGCGGTATAAGTACGTTATGGTCGCTGAACGCGACTACGCTGTAGCCGTGGCTTTTGTAGATCTCCTTCAGCTTTTCCACGTCGAATCTGCCGTCAGAGAACGTGCTGTGACAATGAAGATTCGCCTTGTAGGCTTTGCAATCGTTCGGTAACAGATACTTTTTCATTTACGTTTTCCTTTCTTTATTATGACCGTGATGACCGATACAGCCGCGATAACGGCAGCCGCGGCGCAAACTGCAATGACCGCCGCCGCGGGGAATCCCTTTTCACGCTGAATTTCAGCTGTCGTCTCCGTCTCTTTTTCCGTGTTTGTCGTTTTCTCCGTTTCTGCGGTTGTCGTTTCCGGCTCCGTTTCCGTCAAAGGCTCGGTCTCGGTCTCCGTCTCCGTTATTTTCGGAGGATACAATTCGGCAAGCACCGCGTCAGGATCAGCTTCCGTACTGAAAAGCGCGGAGCCGAGAGCGCCCCAGTCGCCGCTTATGCCGTCGCCGCCGTCGTCCATTTCGATACGCAGTACTTTGCATCCCGTCACGTCAAACGATATGAGCTTCGGCTCGCCGGGACGTATGACCTCCGATCTGTATTTTACCTCGCCGTCGGCTTTGAAAATAAAACGAACGCTCGCCATGGTGACGTCGAAAAGCTCGCTTTCCGCGGTGCCGAGATACGCTAAAAACGTTTTGAAGCCCTTGTTTTCTATATTGACTTCAAGATACGCGAGCTTTCCCATATTCGCGTGGAAGCATACGCCCTTTTCAAAATACGTGTCGTATATCCACAGCTCCTCGTCCGCCACGTTGCCGTCGCGCGCGGGTATGCCGCCGTTCGCTTCGGGATATATGTCGGCTTTGCTCCATTCCATATCGCTTAAAAACGTGATGCTCATTTTTTCTCCTCCGTTCGCGGCGAGCGCGTTTGCGCATAAAAGCGAAAGCAGAGCCGCGGCAATTATCAGAACAGTTATTTTTTTCATTTTTTTACCCCGGTGATGAATATAAGCGAGGACGAGGCGGGCTCGGCGAGCTTTACGGTAAGACCGTTTTCGGCAAGCTCCGCGCCGCTTACGGTAATATCTATAAGACCGTCGCAGTCCGTTATTTTATAATCCGATCCGTTATTTACGCGCGGTTTCAGCAAAACCTCTTTCTTCTTGCAGTTTTCTGCGCGGAAAACGAGAATCGCTCCGTTGTCGTTTTCAGAGTCGAAATATTCCCACGCGCGGAAAACGTTATCGGCTTTGCTGTATTTTGTCAGGGGGTAGAAGTCGGAATAAAACAGGGAGGAGAGCTGTCTCCATTCGCCGGAGCATTTGACCACCTTGTCCCACGGCGTTGATTTTTTCATCGTAGGGACGTTGAGGTTTATCCACGGAGCCAGGCAGGAGCGGATCTTATATTCCGTCTGCGTTTCTATATCCGCGGTCTGAAGCTTGAAATACGGGAACCACCGCGAGAGTGATAGGGTGAGCGCCTGCCGCTCGTTGTAGCCGTCCGATCTGCCGTCCCAGAAGTCGCTTATATGGAGCGGTACGGCGCGGCGCATCGTTTCAAGGTCGTTTCTGCCGCCGCCGGACGCGCAGGAGTCTATCGTCATATCCGGGTATTTTTCAAGCAGGGAATCCCATAAAGCGAGATAACCCGCAACGTATTTGTTTTCGGTAACGCCCTGTCTGTTATCGCCGTCGCACTTCGCCCATACCGGCGCGGGGTCTACGTTGAAATCCTGACGGTACATATCAATTCCGCCCTCGTCCATTACGGTCGTTATCCTGCCTAAAAGCCACGCGCGGAGTCCGGGATCGCCGAGGTCGACGAGCTGACCTTCAAGCCACGAGCCGCCGGCGGCGGTGCCGAGAAACCATTCGGGCTTGAAATCCTCGTTTGCTTTTAAGAATTTTTCTTTGTCACAGCGCACTACCTCCGGCTCGAACCACATTATGGTCTTGCCGCCGTTGTCGTGCATGATCTTCGATACCTCGGCGAATTTGTCAGGGAACATATCGGTATTGACGCGCCACATACCCGTTTCCGGCCAGCCGCATTTTTTGCCGTCCGCGTTCACGTACCAGCCCGCGTCTATCCAGAGATAATCGAGAGGGACTCCGTGCACGTTATACGAGTTTATAGTGCGCTTGAGCTGATACGTCGCCATTCCCTGAACGACGCTGCCCCAGCATACGACGGGCTGTATCACCTCGCCCTTCGTGTCCTTTTTCATATTGCAGTCAATAAACCAGCGCCGCCAGAGATTCATATTGTCGTCTTCGTTTCTGCCGTCGTAGTGAAGCGTTGCGATAAGCGGCGTGCGCACGGTCTCGCCCGGCTCGAGATATGCGGAAAATTCGTTTTGTCCGGCGGTAAAATATGTGCGTTCGCCGTCCTTTCCGTTAAAGGACGCGCGCCAGCAGCCCGGCCAGCCGACTGCGATAAAGACGCCGCCGTCGCCGTATTCGAGATTGTAATACGGAAATTCGCCGTGCGTCGGTCTGCCTGAGGTCGACGATTTTTTGATCGTCTTTTTCGTAAGATCGACGGAATAAGGCGCGTACATATTGCCGAGATCTCCGCTTATGCCCTTGAGCCTCGGCGAGCCGCCCTCAAAAACCGCGTCCGCCGCGTTTATTTCGCTTATAACGCCGGTCTTCGTATCTCCGGCGGTGATATAAACGGTCCATTCGAGAGCGTCGTATTTATAATACGCTTTCGCGCGTATCTCGAACGTCGCGCCGCTTGCGTTATGTAAAAATTTCACGCTGTAAGCCTCGCCGTCGCCCGCGTCGGACTTTTCGGCGGAAAGCTTTTCAAATTCTGCGCCGAAGCCGGTCGTTTTTTCGCCTTCGTATTTGAAGGAAAACGGAAACGAAGACGGGTCGGCAAGATATTTTTCCATTTGTTTCATTGATTTTTCCCCCTGTTCGTTATATACCGGCTGCTCCGGCTCCGTCTCTGCCGCGGTAACGGCGTCCGTTTCCGTTTCCGCGGCGGTCTCCGCTGCGGTTTCTTCAACGTCCGTCTCCGTCGTATCCGTTGATTGCGGCGGAGTGCAGGAGGAGAGGAGAAGGAGGAGGGAGAGGAAGAGAAGTAAAACGCGATGTTTCATATTTACCTCGGAAAATCTGAAAATAGAATAAATGGAGGAACAAAAACGGCTGCCATGTGACAGCCTGTTTTTTGTTATTTAGACGCCAAAAAGTCGTTAAGCTTTTTTACAAGCTCGTCGGCGTCCGTTCCGTGCACCGTGCACGCGTCCTCTATGGATTCGCCTCTTGAAGCGGGGCAGCCGAGACAGTGCATACCGATCTCAAAAAAGAACTGCGCGGTCTCCATATCGTAATCCAGAACGTCGCCTATGATGGATTCCTTCGTTACGGTCATTTTATATCATCCTTTCTGTTTTTTCTTGCCTTAATTATACTCCATTACAAGCGGTTTGTCAAGGGTTTTAACACTACTTACGGTAATATCTTTACCGTTTGTTTTTATATCCGCGCCCATAACGCCGGGTTCAAGCAGCATTGCCGACAACGGCTCCTCTATAAATTCTCCGACAGCCTCAAGCGCCGCGCGCGCGTTTTTGTCCGCGCACTTCAAGGCGAGCGCCGCGGCTGAGTTTTCGTCGACCGTAAGCGGCACGCGGCACAGCTCTTTTAACCTCGATAAACGGCGCTCAATGATTTTTTGCAGGTCCGCGGCGCAAAGCGGCGAAAAGTTAACGACGCGGCAAACCTTGCCGTCGAGCGGACTTTTTTCCGCGCCCGCGTCATCTCCGCGGCAAAATCCGGAGGCTTTGCCGCCGCCGCAGTTCGATGTGAATATAATGACCGCGCCGGAAAAATCGACGGTCCTCCCGCGGCTGTCCGTAAGCTCGCCCTTGTCGAGGATCTCGGCAAAAAGCGATAAAACGTCGCCGTGCGCGTATTCGATATCCGATACGCAGATAACGGAGCACGGATGCCTTCTCACGCATTCCGTCAGCGAGCCGCCGTCGTGACAGCCGGAATAGCCCGGCGGAGCGCCGATAAGGCGCGATACGGAATGCGGCTCGGTATATTCGCTCATATCAAAGCGGAAAAACGCGTTTTTGCCGGGATAAAGTATATCCGCCAAAGCGCGGCAGACGGCGGTCTTGCCGTCGCTTTCCGGTCCTTTGAACAAAATCGACGCTTTGGGTCCAAAGCCGTCGGATAATAACGAGAACGATTTTATCAGCGCGCCGCTGATCGTTTTTATCGCCGCGCTCTGACCGAATACGTTTTGTTCGAGCCGCGCTCGCAGATCTTTGAGCGACGTTATATCCACCGCGCCGCAGGACATAACGCTGAGCGTTTTTTTGATATCGTCCTCCGTCACACAGCCGCGCCCGCCCGCCGCCGCCTCGTCTATCAGATCTATCGCCTTGTCGGGCAGCGCTCTGTTTTTTATATATTTCTTTGAAAGCCTAACCGCCTCCGACAGAGCGCCGTCTGTTATTTTTACGTTATGGTGCCTTTCAAACTCGGGCCTCACGCCGCAAAGCATTGAAAAAGCGAGCTTTTCGTCCGGCTCGTTTATAAAAACCGGCTGAAACC
>CACZVC010000049.1 GCA_902784545.1 uncultured Ruminococcus sp.
TCGTCTGCGACGGCTTTTCCGGCAACGTGCTTATAAAGTCGACGGAGGGCGCGTGCCTTGAAATGCTTAAAATGCTGAAAAAGAATATTTATTCAAACTGGAAATACAAATTAGGCGCGGCGCTTCAGAAAAAAATGTTCGATCACATAAAGGAGTTTATGAATTATCAGAATTACGGCGGCTCGGTGATACTCGGCACGCGCAAGACCGTCGTAAAGGGTCACGGAAGCGGAAACGCAAAGTCGATACAGGTCTGCATAGAGCAGGTATGCCGCGCAAAGACCGCGAACATGAACGAAAGAATAACCGAAGCGCTTATAAATTGAATTAACCTATTGACAAAAACGAAAATATGTGAGATAATGGCGTCAGTAATAAAAGGAGATTTGTTTTAATGAAAAAAATAATATCGTTTTTGACGGCGGTAATCCTTATTGCGTCGTTTGCCGCCTCTTTTGCAAACGTCTTTGCCGCGGACGGGATCGCGGGCGACGTGAATAAAGATAAGGCGGTAAACAACAAGGACGTTTCCGTGCTCTTCAAAATAACCTCCGGAAATCCTCCGGCGTCGTATGATAAAACAGCCTGCGATTGTAACGGCGACGGCTCGACGAACAACAAGGACGTCGTGCTGTTGTTCAAATTCGTTTCCGGCGCGGACGTAACTATCGTTTACGGTAAGCCTTCTTCCGATATAGATCTTCCGATAGTTATACTTGAATATGTTCCCGCCGACGTTTTTGCAGATGAAGAAACCGCCGTTACAGGCGGTTTTGACGTTCCGAACGGAAGCAAGCTCAACTCGCTTTATAAGGACAGCGTTGAATTCGACGAAAACTGGAATATCAAAACGCCCGACGAATTCAAAAGCGTCGATCAGTACGTACTGCGCGTGGCAAAGGGCAAGTATATCGAGGAGGTAAACGTTATAAAGGCGAAGGACGCCTCCTCCGTCGATATGATAAAGGAAATGCTCGAGCACCGCTGTGAAAAGCAGAAAAACAATATGGACTTCCAGCTTTATGACGACGACAACAAAACGAACGAGAAAATGATCGGCACGGGCAGGGTCGAGGTCTTCGGCGATTTTGTAATCTACGCCGTAACGCTCGACACCGAAGTAAGCCTTTTGAGAGCGCAAAAGGAAATAGAGGAAAACCCCGGCTGCACCGCGCTCGACGTGTATAAAGCGATAGTCAGCGAATTGTACGAATGATCGTCTCTGCGCGCCACAGGTGCGCTATTCAGCTGCCGCGAAGCGGCTATTTAGCTGAAAAAGCTAAATTCGGCTTGCGCCGAGCTAAATTCAACTTCGTTGAGCTAAATTTGCCTTACGGCAAGCTAAATTCGGCTTACGCCGAGCTAAATTCGCCCTTACGGGCGAGCTGTCGGAGGAGAATTCTGTTCAGCTGCCGCATAGCGGCAATTTAGCTGCGCGCCAAAGGTGCGCTATTTAGCTGAAAAAGCTAAATTCGGCTTACGCCGAGCTAAATTCAACTTCGTTGAGCTAAATTTGCCTTACGGCAAGCTAAATTCGCCCTTACGGGCGAGCTGTCGGAGGAGAATTCTGTTCAGCTGCCGCATAGCGGCAATTCAGCTGCGCGCCAAAGGTGCGCTATTTAGCTGCCGCAAAGCGGCTATTTAGCTGACACGGAACGTGTCAATTTAGCTGCGCGCCAAAGGTGCGCTATTTAGCTGCCGCGGAGCGGCTATTTAGCTGCTTAATAGCGGCTGTGCCGATAATAAAAACAGGTTGATGAATTTTTACTCATCAGCCTGCTTTTGTTTATCTCGCGTTTATAACGTCCTTGACCTTCATAAGTCTTGTGATATTCTGTCGCTCGTTGTCCTCTAACTTCATCGTGATGAACTTGATATTGCGCTCCATTTCGGGGATCATAACGTGCTCGAGCGCGTTTACGCGGCGGCGCGTTTTTTCTATTTCGGACGCCAGCATATCGCACGTTTTCTCACATTCGGCGAGCTGTAAAAGCGTCGGGAAAAGCTTTGTCATCGTAAGCGTCGCCGCGTCGAGCTCGTAGGACGTGTCGGCAAAGCCGTACGGCAGAGACGACGACAGACTGCCGTCGCAGCGAAGCGTCGGCACCTGCACGCTCATAATATTGTTCGAGCCGCCTACGACGCCTATTTCGCCCGCGGGCAGAAGCAGGGCTTCGCCGAGCTCCTTTTCGCCCATCGCGGACGAGGCGGAACGGAACTGTTTTGCCGCCACCGCCAGCTCCGCCTCGACCTTTGACCGGAGCTCGCGGTTGCGCCTTATCTGTTCCATAAACTGCTTTGTCATCCCGTTTTGCTTGTCTTTCAGGAGCTTATGTCCGCGCGACGCGGTTTTGAGGCGCTTTTTCAGGCGCGTCAGCTCCATTCTTGTGGGATTTATCTGTTTTGCCATGGCTTAATCCTTTTTGGGAAGATACTTTTCTATGTATTCTTCCTTTATACGCTTTAGCTCCGTCCTCGGAAGCATCGCAAGAAGCTCCCAGCCCACGGTCAGCGTTTCCTCTATCGACCTGTCTGTCTGATAGCCCTGCGAAACGTATTTCTTTTCAAACTCCTCGGCAAATTTTGCGTAGATCCTGTCGACCTCGGACAAGGCGGATTCGCCTAATATCGTCGACAGCTCTCTCGCGTCCTTGCCCCTCGCGTACGCGGAGAAAAGCTGGTTCATATTGCCGGAATGGTCCTCTCTCGTCCTGCCGGCGCCGATACCCTTGTTTTTAAGACGGGAAAGCGACGGCAAAACGTCGATAGGCGGCTGAACGCCTTTTCTGTAAAGCTCACGCGAAAGTATTATCTGTCCCTCCGTTATATATCCGGTAAGGTCGGGTATCGGGTGCGTTTTATCGTCCTCGGGCATCGTGAGTATCGGTATCTGCGTTATGGAACCGGGCTTGCCTTTTATCTTGCCCGCCCTCTCGTACATCGTCGCAAGGTCGGTGTATAAATATCCGGGATATCCGCGTCTGCCGGGGACCTCTTTTCTCGCCGCCGACACCTCGCGCAGAGCCTCCGCGTAGTTCGTGATGTCGGACATGATGACGAGAACGTGCATACCGAGATCGTACGCGAGATACTCCGCGCAAGTTATAGCCATACGCGGCGTGGCGATACGCTCGACCGCCGGGTCGTTTGCGAGGTTGATGAACATTACGGAACGGTCTATCGCGCCTGTCCTTCTGAAATCGTTTATGAAGAATTCGGATTCCTCAAACGTGATGCCGATAGCCGCGAACACGACGGCGAATTTGTCGTTCGTGCCTCTGACCTTCGCCTGTCTCGCTATCTGCGCGGCAAGCTCCGCGTGCGGCAGACCGGAGCCGGAGAACACGGGCAGCTTCTGCCCTCTGACGAGGGTGTTAAGTCCGTCTATCGCGGAAACGCCCGTCTGTATGAACTCGGACGGGAAGTCTCTCGCCGCCGGATTCATAGGAAGACCGTTTATATCCATATACTTTTCGGCGATTATTCTGTCGCCGCCGTCTATGGGGTTGCCCATACCGTCGAAAACTCTGCCGAGCATATCGGCGGAAACGCCGAGCTGTACGCCGTGGCCGAGCAGCTTTGCGCGCGAATCGGAAATTTTAAGTCCCTCCGACGGCTCGAAAAGCTGTACGAGAGCCTTATCGCGGTCGACCTCGAGTATTTTGCCGTAGCGCACGTCGCCGTTCGCTTGCTTTATCTGTACAAGCTCGTCGTACGTCGCGCCGTCGGTCTTTTCCACGAGCATAAGCGGTCCAACGACCTCTTTTATGGTCTTATATTCTTTATTCATCGGATACCGCCTCCTCCATCAGCTTTGTATACTGTGCGTCGCATTCGTCCGCTATTTCGGCAAACACCTTTTCGCGCTCGCTCTCGTCCGTGAATTTCATACGGGCTATGCGCTCGCATACCGGCATTTTTTCTATCTGATCGAACGGCACGCCGACCGAAAGCGCGTTTTTGCCCGCCTCGTACCAGCCGTGTATGATGCTGAGCATCAAAAACATTTTACGCGGCGACGTGAACGAGTCCGTGTTGTCGTAGGCGTCCTGCTGTAAATAGTCCTCGCGTATCATCTGCGCCGCCGAGAGCGTGAGTCTGTCGCGCGCGCTGAGCGAATCTATACCGACGAGCTGGACTATTTCGTTAAGCTCCGCCTCCTCCTGAAGCATGGATTTCGTCTTTGCGACGAGCTCCGGCCACAGGGGAGATATCGTTTTCATATAATAATCGTGCATTTTCGGCTCGTAGAGCGAATAGCTCTTCAGCCAGTCGATAGCCGGGAAATGGCGCTTGTACGCCAGCTCCGAGGAAAGTCCCCAGAACACCTTTACTATACGCAGAGTCGCCTGGGAGACCGGCTCCGACGTGTCGCCGCCGGGAGGCGAAACGGCGCCGATAGCCGTGACCGCGCCGTATCTGTCGTCGCTGCCGAGGCATCTGACGTATCCGGCTCTTTCGTAGAATTCAGCAAGACGGGAGGAAAGATACGCGGGGTAGCCCTCCTCGCCGGGCATTTCCTCAAGTCTGCCGGACATTTCACGCAGAGCCTCCGCCCAGCGCGAAGTGGAGTCGGCGATTATGGCGACCTTGTAGCCCATATCGCGGAAATATTCCGCTATCGTTATACCGGTGTATATTGACGCCTCGCGCGCCGCGACCGGCATATCCGAGGTGTTGGCGATAAGCACCGTGCGCTTCATCAGCGACATACCCGTTTTCGGGTCGATTATCTCCGGAAATTCGTTTAAAACGTCCGTCATCTCGTTGCCGCGCTCGCCGCAGCCTATGTATATGACGAGGTCCGCGTCAGCCCATTTTGCGACCTGATGCTGAACGACGGTCTTGCCGGAGCCGAACGGCCCGGGAACGGCCGCCACGCCGCCTATGGATATCGGGAAAAGCGTGTCCATGCTTCTCTGCCCCGTTATCATCGGCTCGGTGGGCGAAAGCTTTTCCTTGCACGGACGTCCGCGGCGCACCGGCCAGTACTGCACCATCGTAAGCGGCTTTTCGGTACCGTCTGGCTTTTTAAGCGTCGCAACGGTGTCGAGCACCGTGAATTCACCTTCCTTTATTTCGGTTATAACGCCTTTTTCGTTCGGCGGCACCATTATTTTATGAAGCACCGCCTCAGTCTCCTGCACCGTGCCTATAACGTCGCCCGCGACGACCTCGTCGCCGGGCTTTGCGGTCGGAGTGAATTTCCATTTCTTTTCTCTGTCGAGCGACGGAACGGAGGCTCCTCTGTGGATCCTGTCGCCGTAAAGGTCGTAAAGCTTGTCGAGCGGGCGCTCGATACCGTCGAATATGCCCTCTATCATACCGGGACCGAGCTCGGCGGAAAGCGGCATATCGGTAAGATAGACCGGTGCGCCGGAGCCGATGCCCGCCGTGTCCTCATAGACCTGTATGGACGCCACGTCGCCGCGAAGCTCTATTATCTCGCCTATCAGGCGCTTTTCGCCGACGCGGACAACGTCATACATGTGTACGTCCGCCATACCGGACGCGGTTATAAGAGGACCGGACACTTTTATGACTTTTCCAGTTTTCTGTATGTTTTCCATATTTTAAAGCCTTTCGTTTTAAATAAGGTCGCTGCCGATGGCTTTTTTGACGTTTGCGGCAATGCGCTCCTTTGAATATGACCCGTCCGAGCTGTCGTCGGGTACGGGGATTATGATCGGGTACGGATCGGTCAGATACTTTTTGACCGCGTCCTCCGCGCCCTTATATATCGTTTCGGCTATGAATATTATGCCGTAGCCTTCGCCGTAAAGCTTCGATATAAGCTTCGGCACGGATATTTCCGGCGCCGGCTCGAATACCGCGACGCCCGCGGCGCCGTATAACGCCGCAACGGATTTCGGTCCTATGACCGCGGCTTTGAGTTTTCTTTCCGTCATACCGCACCTCCGTCGGAAAACGCCTCTCTGACGTATCTCGCCTCAGCCGTTTTCTTTCTGAAATATAAGAACACGGGTACGAACGATTCGGGCTCGTATCTGTACGGCTCAAGTATCGAATACGCGTAATTGTCGAGGCTGTCGTACACGTCGGACATCGAGCTTTTGAGCTTATCCGCGGCGGCGCAGAGCGCGTCGTGCGCGGCGTAACCGAACGTGTACGCCTTCATATCGTCCGCTCCGCTTTCGTACGCGGCGGCGAACAGCTCCGCCGGCACGCTTCCGCCCGGCAGGAGCAGGGCTTTGAACGAGTCCTTATCGAGATTTGTGTTTTTTGCTCTTATGAACGAAATGAAATTCCTGCCGTCCGCCTCTGCTCTTACGTATTCCGCCGCGACATCAGGCGCCGAAGCGGCGCGTTTGGATATCTCGTCGTAAAACGCCCTGTCGCATTCCGTGCTTATGCCGAACGGAGAGCTTAAAAGCCCGTTGTCGTACGCGGGATCGAGCAGCTTCGCAAGATTTTCCGATAAAAGCGAAAATTCGCCGCCGCGGCAGCACGCCGCCGCTATCTCCGTATCGAAAACCGTGTTGTCGTACAGATACGGCGCGGGATCCGCCCCGTTTACCGAGCATTTCAAAAGTACCTTTAAATTATGCGCGTCGTAGGGAAGGATTAGGAGAGAATAAAGCTCTTCAGGCAGACTGTTCATTATAAACGCGCGGAGCGACGACATTTCGTTGTCGACGAGCGCCGAGGCGCTGTCCGCCGCGCCTCCTCCGTAGCCCGTCTGCGACAGAAGCCGCAGAGCCTCGGACCTGTCGGCGGCTATGCGCGAAAGCGCTTCCTTTGACAGTATCGCCGTCTCCTTCGCGGCGACGTACGCCGCCGTGTATGAATAATCAAACATAGCAAATACCCGTATCAGCCGAATAAGAGCTTATCGGCTTCCGCCTCGTATTTTTCGCGCAGCTCTTCAAAGACCGCGTCGAGCGTGGCGTCAACGTCGCATTCATCGCTTTTCATATAAGCGCCGCCAGATATTTTTCCGTCGGCTTCAAGCGCTGCGCCGGACAAGCTCTCCGGCAGTTCTTTAAGCAGATCCTTGCACAAAGGCAGATCCGCTTCCGCGACGGATATGCTTTTGCATCCCGCGGGCGCGTACTTTTCGATGATCCTTTTCAAAAACGCCGCGCGCTCGTTATCGGGCTGCTCCGTCATTTTCTTATACGCTTTATCGAACGCGGAATCTATGACCTCTCGTCTTGCGTGGAGGCGCGCTTTTCTCGCCTCGAGACCGCTCGTAAGACCGGCTATGCGCTTTATCTGCGCGCATTTTTCGTCCGATCTCTTTTTTATCGCGGCGACGTCCGCCGCCGCCTTGTCGAGCGTGAGCTTTTCGTTCTCACCGGCGCGTTTGAGTATCTCGTCGGTTATCTGCTCCGCCTCGTTTTCCGCGGTCTTTATTATTTTATCTATCAACGCCTGTGAAGACATAGCGTTCACCTTATACTGCCGCCGCCATGTGCTCCATCGGCGCCATGAAGACGATAAGCAGCGTGGCGACAAGCGCGAATATCGCGTAAAGCTCGACGAGAGCCGTCATCTGCATACCTTTTGTCTGCGCGTCGGGCTGTTTTGCCGTCATAAGCACAGCCGCCGCGGCGGTCTTGCCCTGATATATACCGGAGAAAAGGCCGACGACCGCTATCGGTATCGCCGCGAACATAAGCGCGAGACCCGCTTCCTTTGTGAGCGTGTTTATAGTTCCGTCGAAAAGACCGGCTCTCATAACTATAACGATAGCCGCGACAAGACCGTACATACCCTGCGTTGCGGGAAGCGCCTGTAAAACGAACAGCTTGCTGAAAAGCTCGGGTTTTTCGGCGGTAACGCCCGCCGCGGCTTTACCCGCCGCCTGAACACCGTAGGACGAGCCCATGCCCGCCAGCGTCGCCGCAAGCGCGGCTCCGATAATTGCAAATGTTGATCCCATCATGATTTTTGCCTTTCTTCTTTTTTACTTTTTATTTTTTACTATTTGAGTGTATTTATGTTTTCTCGTAAGGGGACGGAAATACATACCGTTGCCCTCGTAGAATTTACTGAAAAATTCAATGAACTGCAGTCTGCCGGTGTGGACGTACGCGCCTAAGATCGACAGCGCCGTGTTCAGTCCGTGACCGATAACGTATATCGGAACAGCCGCTATGCGGTTCAGCACCGGTACCGGTATCCCTCCGGCTATCATATTCGCAACGACGTTCATAACCATACCGATAAGGCCCGAGGCGAGCGCAAGAGCGAATATACGCAGATATGAGAGTATATCCGACATATAGTTCGTGACACCGGTAAGCGACGAGATGCCGCCCGTTATCTTTCCGAAGACGGTCTTCTTGTTGTGACCGCCGAAAATAATTATCACGGCGACCGATACGGCGGCGATTATTATGCCCGCCGTCCGGGTCTGCGAAAGCGCAAGCAGTCCGCAGCCGGTTATAACGCCCATCCACGCTATCTGGTCCGTAAGAGCGTCGAGGAATTTGCCCGCTTTGATGTTCATAACGGCTTTTATCGTCATTCCCGTGAACATATGCAGGACACCGACGATAAGCGCAAGTATCATCGCGCCCAAAATGTTGTCGAGCGGCGAGAACAGAAGCGGGTGCCACGTTTCGCCGAAGTACGAGCCGTAAAGCACGCCCCACACGACCGCGGGTATGCACGAGTACATCATAACGTTTAACAGCTTTGCAAAATCGCCCGTCGGTTTTTTTATCTTTTTGACGATGAAAAGCGCTATTCCGATAAGTATGCCGTAGCCGACGTCGCCGATTATCATACCGTATATTATGAAATACCACGGCGCCATGAACGGGTTGGGGTCGATGTCGCCCTTGCCCGGCGGCGAATATGAGTTGGTTATCGTCGAATACTGGTCAATAACGTACGGATCCTTCGTTACGGACGGGGCTTCCTCTCCCTCAGCCGGGTCGGCGAAGTCTATGCTGTAAACGCCCGCCGCCTCCGCTACCGCGTTTTCGATAACGTCTGTCTTGTCGGAGCGGACCCAGCCGGTAAGCACCACCGTGCTTTCTGTCAGCGAAGCGGGTATTTTAGACCTGTCCGCTTTCGCCTTTTCCCTGTCGTAGAACAGCTCCACCGCCGCGGCGTTTTTCGACTCCTCCTCGAGCTGAGCCGCCACGTCTGACAAAAGGAAATCGAGCTGTCTTCTTTTCTCCTCGTTTTTCTCCAGAGCCTGCTTCGCCGTGCCCGATCTGTACGGAAGCCTGAGCTTTTCAAAGCCGTTTTCCGTAAGCTCGCGCACAAGCTCCGCCTCGTCGTCCTTGAAGACGCTTATGTAAAAATATTTCTGACCGCCGGTCTCGTAAAACGGCGTATACGTTACGCCGTACTTTTCGCAGAGCGCGTCGAGCGGCTGTTCCGACTTCGCCTTATCCGAATACGGCATTTTGCCGAGAACGAGTGAGGTGTAGCGCGTACCGCCCTGCTCCGCGGCGTCGAGCGAAAGCTCCGCGTACGGCGCAAGCTCGTTTTTCTCCTCGTCGCAGGCGGCGATCTGAGCCTTGAGGGAGCTTTGCTGTTCGTACAGCTCGACGGTCTTTATGACGCGCCCCCTGTCGTTCTGATCCTCGCTCATGAATTCTTTTTCGGTATAAAGCGTCGGCGACGAAAGCATGCCTCCCGCGCCTTTACGGTACGGTGAGTAAGCCTTTAACGCCGTGTCCGCCTCCTCGTATAATATCGGCGCGGAAACGGTCTTCACCTCAACGGAATCCTCCGACTTTATCGGCATGAATTCTCCGCAGCGCTGAAGCGCCTCCGTAACAGCCTCGAGCCTGTCCGACATGAAAGCGACGGTCGCCTTTTTCATGGCAACTATCATATATTACACGCCCCTTTGAAAATAAGACCTACCGCCTCGTCAAGCCGTTTTTCGCCTTCGGCTTTCAGCTCCGCGCATTCCTTTTCCGATTCGCGCTTTGCGTTTGCGGTCAGCTCCGCGGCTTCCGCCCCGGCTTTCGCCTGATCCTTTTCGGCTTCGGCTTCCGCTTCGGCTTTCATCGCGGCGGCTTTTTTTCTCGCTTCGGTCTCTATGACCTCGGCGTCGGCTCTCGCCGCCGCTTTCGCGTCGTCCTTGAGCTTCTGCGCCTTCGCTTCAGCCGCTTTGATCTCGTCAATGATGGCCATTTTTTCGCTCCTTTCATCAAATATGCTGATTTTATAATTATATACGCGATAATAAAATAAAACAATAGCAAAAAAATTAAGATTTATTAAGGCGCCTTAATAATTCTTAATAATTTTTAATATTTAAATTTTTTGTGAACAATGCGTCCGAAACGAAACTTTCAGCCTGAAAAAAGCGTCTATTTATATAGAAGCGGCGCGAAAAATATGTTTACACAAAATGTAAGTATAGTTATTGAAATTTTTGTCGGAATATAATATAATGATATCATAAAAGAAATTTACAGGTGCGTATGAAGATCAGGAGACTGACGGCTCTGATACTTGTCATCGCTTCCGTTTTATTTACTCTGTCCGTTTACGCGGCGGAGTCCCCGGCGTATAACGATCTTTCAAAGCAGGAGCCCGTGACGCAGCGCTACGTTACGCTTGCGGAGCTTGAGGATTTTTACACGTCGTCGTCATCGGACGCGATACTCGATCCGGCTGAAAACAACTATTTATACGGCGAAGTGTCCGTTTCCGGAGTCGCCGAGCTTTGTCACGTTTATATGCGCACGTTCGTTATAACCGACGTGGCGGACGCGTCCGTTCCCGGGCTTGAGGCTCTGGCGAAGCGCATCGTTTCCTGCGTCAAAAACAGCTCCGCGACGAAATACATAAAATGCATTGCCAAAACGTACAACGCGCGTATTTCAAGGGTCGTTTCCGACGGGTCCGGCACGCAGAACGCCGTTACGGTCAAAATTTTCATCGCCTGCGGCGAAAAAACCGAGGACAGACAGCAGCTTATAAACGGATATATCAGGGATATAGCAAACGAGCTTTCGCCGCTTTCCGACGGAGAGAGATTCATAAGGCTGAACGAGCTTATGCTCGACGGCAGATTCAGATACGATATGACGTACAAGCACCGCTGCAGCGCCGTCGCTCTCGTGAACGAGGGGATAGGCGTCTGCGAGGAATACGCGGGCTTCACCTCGCTTATGCTCGACGCGCTCGGATATGAAAACTCGCTTATTACGGGCGAGGTCGGCGGTATACCGCACATCTGGAACCTCGTTAAGGTAAAGGACAGGCTGTATCATCTCGACATACTCCACAACGGTCCCGTGGACGCCTCGGGCAAGCACACGCAGGTACTGCGCTCTTATCTGCTCGTCTCGGAGGAGACCGTGTCAAAAACGCATACCGTGGCGGAGCAGCACAGGGAAAAATCGAAGGAAGCGATATACGACTACGTTTTCGACGGTTATCCGACAAGCCTCGAGGGCGCGGTAAGGGCGGGCGGCAAAAGCTACATAATAACGGACGCGAGATCTGTAAGCGCGGCGGAGCTTACGGAGCAATACGGCGCGGAATTTTTAAGGATAAGCAAAAACGGCAGAACGCTTGAAAACGAAGACAGGGCGGGAAGCGGAGCGCTTATTGAAATAGTCGTGAACGGAGAGGCGGTCGTTTCTTATTCGCTTTGTCTGAAAGGCGATATTGACGGCGACGGGGATATTACCGACGTTGACGAGGAGCTTTTGTCGGAATATCTTTTAGCGGAGGATACCGGCAGATACGGCGATCTGTTCGTTCTGTCGTCCGATATGGACGGAAACGGCGCGCTTTCGATAAAAGACCTCGTGCTTCTGTACGACAAGGCGACGAGTGCGTCCGACGGTCAGGATGAACAGCCGGATCAGCCCGCGGAGGAAACGACGGATGAGGAAACGTCTGAAACGGAGGCGGCGGTATGAGGAGATTTTTCGCTTTGCTCGCCGCGCTTTCGGCTCTGTTGACGCTCACCGCGTTCGCCGAACCGGAAACGGAGACGGATACAGAAACGATAACGGAGACTGAAGCCGTAACCGAAGAGGAGACCGGCGAGGATACGGAAACGGAGACGGAGCCCGTGACCGCGCGCATAAGCGCGTTATGCGACGACACGATACAAAACGAACTGTTCGCCGTGACCGTCACCGCGGAAATGGACGGACTTCGCGGCGGCAGGGCGCGCCTGAACTTCAACGGCGAAAAGCTGACCGTGGCCGAGGTAAACGGCACGCAGGGCATAAACGTAAGATACACGGTAAACAAAAACAGCGTTCTGTTTTTGTTCTACGGCGCGGAAAAACACGACGGCGAGCTTCGCGTGCTCGACGTGACCTTCAGAGTATATAACGGCAACGAGGACGATATAATCACGTTTTTGCTGACGGAGGCGACGTTTACCGACGGAGATATTGAAATCGAAGCGGAAACAAAGCCGAAGGGCGCCATATTGGGCGTTACCGTGCACGACTCGTCCGTGACCGAGACCGAGCCCGATACGACGGTGACGGCAACGGAAACCGAAACGGAAAAAGAGACCGTGACGACCGCGGAAAAAACGGAGACGGAAACGGAGGCTGATACCGGCGCCGCGACGGAAACCGAGCCCGGCACCGTGACTGAAACGGAGACCGCGCCGTCCGTGACATCCGCCGACACCACGGAGGCGGTGACGACGGGACCGGATCCCGACAGCGAAACGGAAAAGACGGACGAGACGACGGACGAAACGACAACGCAAGTCCTGCCTAAAAACGAAGGCAGATTCAACAGTCCCCTGTCGGTAGTCATAATCTCTTCAGTATCGCTTGCCGCCGCCGCGGGAATAATGCTCCCGGCGATGAAAAGAAAATAAAGACACGAAATAACAAAGGGGCTGTCGCATTGAACCGCCCCAAATTGTACGGACAGTACAAAAGAGGCCACCAATGGCATAATATTTAGTTATCAAACAACAGACTGATGCCTAAATTCCATAGGTGTC
>CACZVC010000050.1 GCA_902784545.1 uncultured Ruminococcus sp.
CAGATTGGGAGGCTTATCATTTTTTAAAAAGACGTACCTCCCTGATGCAGAGGAGGCAAACCGCCACCGTTTAAGTATGCTCTCCGGAATAATTTCCTGACGGATAAAATCCGCTGAAATGATAATATCACATTTTGCGAAACTTGTCAATATGTGTCAGAATATTTTGTAAATCAATTGTTGATTGATAATTCTACAACAAATTGATGCTTGTATTTCATCCGTTTTTCTGGTATACTGTAGTCACACCGGTGAACAAACGAATGAAAGGAATAAAATAATGAATATTGAAATAGGAAAAACAGTACGCGAGCTGCGCCGCCGCGACGGCAGGACGCAGGATGATCTCGCGCAGGCGCTCGGCGTAAGTCCGCAGGCGGTCAGCCGCTGGGAGCAGGGCGGAGCAATTATTTCGGCGTGACGATAGATCAGCTTTTCGGCTATGAAAACGACCGCGAGCGGAAAATAGACGCGCTTTTGAAAAAATCGGAAGAGCTGCACCGTGTTGACATGGGTGAGGACATCGGCATTGACGAATGTATCGCGCTTTTACGCGACGCGCTTATTGAATTTCCCGGGAATGAAAAAATAATGCTTCGCCTTTCCGTTGTACTGCGCGACGCAGGTTATGTTCGTGACGGTCAGCACAGTCTGTGGGACGGCGAAGGATATTTCGCTCAGGACGTTGAGCGCCACAGAAAGAACGAATATTGGAAAGAAGCTATAAAACTGCTTGAACGTTTAAGCGAAACCGCATCCGGCGATCTGCTTCACGACGTAAGGTTTGAGCTTTTGCTTATGTACGATCTTACTGGTGAATATGAAAAAGCGACGGTTCTTGCAAACACGTTTCCGATAATGCAGGTCAGCCGTCAGGCTTCGCTTATACTTGCAAGCAGCGGCAGTAAAAGAGCGGAAAACAGCGGAAAATATCTTTTAGAGCTGTTTGACGAGCTTGTGAACCGTATGGTCACGTCAACACATCTGTGTAAAAAGAATTTTGACGATACGACTGCGCTTGATACCGTGCAAAACGCGATCAAATTGTCGGAACAATTCTTCATTGACGGCAATTACGGACATTTTCACGGTACGCTTGTCACGTTTTATCTTTATCTTTCGTCACTTCAATTCCGTGCCGGTTTTAAGGATGAAGCGTTTGATTCACTGTATAAGGCGCTAGATCACGCAAAGGCGTTTCGGTCGCTTGCAGATAAGCAGGATGAGCACTATACCGTGCCTTATCTGCGGCACGTTTCATTCGGTCCGGTAAACTGGAACCGCGATTCGTTTACTCTTGCAGAGGATTGGCCGTGGTGGTTCGTTCCCGATCCCGACGATATTGAAGGTGAGATCAAATCCGATCCGCGCTGGGAGCAGTGGGTAAAAGCGTGCAGAGAGGGTTGAGAAGTGTAAATCTTCACGAATTGTAGGGCTGAGATTGCTCCCGCCGCTTCTCATATACCGGGAAAATCGGGTCGTCGAGGCGCCGGCCCCTACCGTTGCAAAGCCCCGAAAGTTTTCGGGGGGAGGCGGGGGGTTAGGGGGGCGGATATGGGGGGTGGGGAGCCCACCTTATCGTTCACGACAGAATTATGACCTGCAAGTTTTGATATTTTTCTGAAAATTTTAATTTTTCTCTTGACAAAACCGTTTTTTTATGGTATATTTATCAGGCTGTGTGGAAAATCACGGATGCAGGACGGTCCGCTGCGCTGCGCATGAACGTCCGAATGAACAATATAAGGAGGAAGCCGAAATGGATATTATCAAGGCTTTTACCGAAGAGCAGCTTAAAAAGGAAGTACCCGAGGTCAAGGTCGGCGATACCGTTCGCGTCCACAACAGGATCGTTGAAGGTTCGAAGTCCAGAATACAGATCTACGAGGGCACCGTCATCGCAAAGCGCGGCGGCGGCATTTCCGAGACGTTCACCGTCAGAAGAATAAGCTACGGCGTAGGCGTTGAAAAAACGTTCCCGATCCATTCTCCCAACGTTGAGAAGGTCGAGACGATACGCCGCGGTAAGGTCAGACGTGCGAAGCTCTACTATCTGCGCGACAGAGTGGGCAAAGCCGCCAAGACGAAAGAGGATATTCAGTAATTCCTTAAAAGCAGAAAACGACGCTTTATCCAGCGTCGTTTTTTGCTTTTATTGTCGCGCAAGAAACGGCAGACGCGGCGTAACGCATTTAACCCTGCGCGAGCTTTATATCGACGCCGCAGCGTATAAAATGCGCTGCCGTTGTAAAAGCCGATCCGCAACTTGCGGAATGTTTTGAATAAAAGCGGCTTTCAGCCGCGCGCGCGGGTGTCCCCCCCACCCACCCGCGCGCTTGCTTTGATATAATTTTGAGTTGATACGACTGAATGATCGTGTTTTATATATGAACCGCCCCGTAAAAAACAGAATTCTACGAATCATAGGTTTACTTTTTCGGCTTTTTATGCTATAATGATATTGAAAAAAAACAAGGCGGCGGCGATATGGAGCTTAAACAAACGGGTAAATTCATAGCGGAGCTCAGAAAAGAAAAAGGGCATACGCAGAAAGAGCTTGCGGAAAAGCTGAACGTCACGGACAAGGCGGTCTCGCGCTGGGAGACCGGCAGGGGCTTGCCGGATGCGGATTCGATGCTTGCGATAAGCGGATTTTTCGGCGTGACGATAAACGAGCTTTTAGGCGGTAAAAGGATACCGACGCCGGATGAGGCGAGAAAAGAGGAGGCGAGGCTCGCCGCCGATTACATAAAAGAAGCCGCCGAAAAAAGGCGTTACAGGCTTCTGACCGTTTTTGCCGTCATTTGGGGCGCCTTAAACTGCGTATGCCTGTCTGTTTTTTTGCTGATATTCGGCTCAGCGGCGCCGTTCGTATATAAAGATATTATGGGCTCGCCCGACTGCGTAATAGCAAAGGATTATTCATATATTACTTTGTACGGAAAAAAATTCGTGCCGTTCGACATCGGCGACAACGTCTGCGAGCCGGGCGGTGTGCTTGTCGGCGAGGCTCGCGTCGAGGGCGCGGATTTTTTGACAAAGCTTATGTTTTACGACAGGATAAGGCTTGTAAACGGCTGCGACGACGCGGATTTCGTTTATCTTGAAAGCGAATACGACGCCCCGTCCGATTACTACTGCCTTGAAACGGCGGTCGAAAAGTATGCGGCGCTGTCAAACGCGCCGAAAAACACTTACGTCGCGCAGATCGCCGGTCACGATTACGTCAACTACGACGTTATACTTGACAGCGAAATCGTATCAGCCGTCGTATCGCGCACAAAAAACGACGTCAGAGAGGACGTCGGCTGCGATACGTCGCACGCAAAAAGCGAGTATTCCGTAACCGTTTACGCAAAATCGGATCACGGACCGTTCCGGCGCGCGGCGGGAGAGATAATAAAAAAGAACGGCGACTATTTCTATTTTGATTATTCGGATATTCCTAAGGATCAAAACAACGCCGATTATTCCGGCATATTCGCTTACGACCTGCCGGACAGCATAAACGAAAAAATAAACGGATTATTTGAAAGAATTATAAAATAGGAGTATTTATATGTCTTTTTCCAATGTTTTCGTCGCCGCAGGGCTTAGCCTCGCAATGCAGTTGTTCGCGGCGTTTTTTGCCGTGTCGCTGATATTGTTCATCATATCGTCAAAGCACAAAAAAGCCGGGCGCGATACAAAACTGTCAAAAGCAAATAAGAAGCTGAAGATCAGCCTTATTGTCTCCGCCGCGCTTTTATTGCTTTACGTTGTCGTTTTTATCATACTTAATATCGTTTCGCCGACTTCGCTTTACTGGGTAGGATAACGTATCCCGGCAAATGCCTCCGTGCGGACGGCGGCGCGCCGGATTGACGCGTCGCCGCCGCCGGTTTTTTATTCTTCGTCCTTTTCCCTTTTCAGCTCCTTAATTTTCTGCTTGAGCCTTTTTTTGCACATACAAAAATATTTCGCCATAAGGCAGTGCATTATTATAAGAGCCGAGCTGACGAGGATGAACGGCAGGTTTTGTGACGCCGTCTGTCCGCAGATATTGAGTTTTGCGCAGATCTTGTCGCAAATGCATCCCGTTTCTTTTTTCAGTTGTTCAACGCTCATTCCGATATCTCCTTTCCCTTTTTTCATTATTTGCACCGATCGGCCGTAATATTCGGGCGATTTTTTTATATTTAGGGTAAAAATTTGAAAAATAGAGGTTTACAAATCAAAAATTCTGTTATATAATATATAATGAATAAGGATACATTCAAGGAGATCGTGTTGTGGGAAGCATATTATCACAATTTGTATCCGGCTTGAACAAAGCTCTGGAGGATCACGGCGACGGAAACGATATAGTAACGAAGATCGCCGAAAGCATAAAGGACATAAAGGAAGACGTTGCGTCCGTAATGGAGCGCGACCCGGCGGCGTCGAGCGAAAGCGAGGTACTGTTCCTCTACTCCGGCGTACACGCGGTATCGGCTTACAGGCTGGCGCACATGCTTGACGGAAAGGGACACAAATTCACCGCGCGCGCGATAAGCCAGGCGGCGAAGTTCTTTACCGATATAGAGATACATCCGTCGGCGAAGATAGGCAAAAACCTGTTTATCGACCACGGAGCCGGCGTCGTTATAGGCGAGACCGCGGAGATAGGCGACAACTGTACCATATATCAGGGCGTTACGCTCGGCGGTACGGGCAAGCACGTCGGCAAACGACACCCGACGATAGGAAACAACGTAATGATCGGCGCGGGGGCGAAGGTGTTAGGCCCTTTCAAAGTCGGCGACAACTCGAAGATCGCCGCCGGCGCGGTCGTTTTGAACGAGATACCGGAAAACAGCACCGCCGTGGGTATGCCGGCGCGCGTCGTCCGGCAGAAGGGCGTCAAGACGGAAAACGACGGGTACTGCGGCGACCTCGACCAGATACATATACCCGACCCCGTCGCGCAGGAGCTTTGCAGGCTCCGCCAGAGGATCGAGGAGCTTGAAAAAAGACTTGACGAAAAAGAAAAAGGAAGTGAATGAAATGCAGCTTTACAACAGTCTTACGCACAAAAGAGAGGAATTTTACACGAATGAGCCCGGCAAGGTAAAAATATACACCTGCGGTCCCACCGTTTATCATTTTGCGCATATCGGAAACCTGCGCACGTACATAATGGAGGATATACTCGTCCGCTATCTTGAATTTGCGGGCTACGACGTTCTGCGCGTTATGAACATAACCGACGTCGGACATCTCTCCTCCGACGCCGACACCGGCGAGGACAAGATGCTCAAAGGCGCGAAGCGCGAGCATAAGACCGTTATGGAGATAGCGGATTACTACACAAAGGCGTTTTTGTCCGACGCGGACAAGCTCCATATAAAACGCGCCGACGTCACGCAGCCGGCTACCGGCTGCATCGCCGAATTCATCGACATGATAAGCGCCCTGCTTGAAAAGGGATACGCCTATCAGGCGGGCGGCAACGTGTATTTCGACACGTCGAAGCTCGACAGATACTACGTTTTCGGCGAGCACGACGCGGAGGATCTCGAGGTAGGCGTGCGCGAGGGCGTGGAAGCCGACGACAACAAGAAAAACAAGGCGGATTTCGTTTTATGGTTCACAAAGTCGAAATTCGAGGATCAGGAGCTCAAATGGGAAAGCCCGTGGGGTTACGGCTATCCGGGCTGGCATATAGAATGCTCCGCTATATCGCTCAAATACTGCGGCGAATATCTCGACATCCATTGCGGCGGTATAGACAATCAGTTCCCGCATCACACAAACGAGATAGCGCAGTCCGAATCGTATCTGGGTCACAAGTGGTGCAATTTCTGGTTCCACGTTCTGCACCTTAACACCGCGGGCGGCAAAATGAGCAAATCGTCCGGCAAATTCCTTACGCTTTCCGTGCTTGAACAGCAGGGCGTCGATCCGCTCGCTTACAGATATTTCTGCCTGAATTCCCATTACAGAAAAAATCTCATCTACTCCGACGAGGCGCTTGAAAACGCGGCAACGGCGTACAAAAAGCTCCGCGTCAGATGCGCGGCGCTCAAAGAAGAAGGCGAAAGGGACAAAGAGCTTGAAAAGATATACCTGAACAAATTCAACGAGGCGCTTGAAAACGACCTTAACACGTCGCTTGCGCTCACAGCGGTATATGACGTTTTAAAATCCGATATGAGCGATAATTCAAAGCGCGCCGTGATATCGGAATACGACCGCGTGCTTGCGCTCGACCTGCTCGTTCCGTACCCCGAGGAGAAGAAAGAGGACGGGGGCGACCCGGAGATACTGGCTAAGATAGCCGAGCGCGCCGCCGCCAAAAAGGCGAAGGACTACGCGAGAGCCGACGCGATAAGAGCCGAGCTTGCCGCGCAGGGCGTAACGCTTATCGACACGCCGCAGGGCACGACGTACAAGAGAGGCTGAATATGATAAAAAACGCCGTAACAAAAAGATATCCGTTATCGAACGAAAAGAAAATACACACGTTTTTATCAGATAACGAGGGCTTTTACGCATATACGAACACGACGGAGGCGAAGTTCGTAACGGAATTCAGAAACACGCCCTTCAAGGGCTATTACGAAAATTCCGGCGCGCTTCAGGGAACGTGCGCCGCGGTCGCGGCGGGCGAGCTCCGCTCGGTAAAGCGCGACTACGATACGCCGCTCGACCTGTCCGGCTATTCGTGCCTTACCGTCGCATCGGACGTGACGCGCTTCGCGCCGGGCGATCAGTACTGGCTCACCGTCCGCCTTTATTCCGACAAGGGCGTTTTTGAGGGCGAGGCGCCGATACTTTCCGAATGCTGGAACACGACCGCCTTCACGATTGGCGGCTTCGAGGGCGCGGACAGCGTAAGATCGATGGAAATAGGCGTAAAAAACGAAGGCGGCGAGATCTGGGAGGGTCTTTATCAGATCGGCTCCGTCGCCGTCGGCGAGATATGCGACCTCGCCTTCGAGGTACCCGGCGCGTGGAGGAGCTTTACCTGCGAGGGCGGCAAACCGTCCTTTGAAAACGGCCTTAAATTTGAATTTGAAAACGGCGGAAGCATAACTACGCCGTATTTTCCCGACGCGCACAATACTAAATATAACGCGCCGCTCGAGCTTCGCAACACTCTGTTTTTCGTTATGAAAAACGACAGCGGCTGCGACAGCGTCCGTCTGTGGTTCGTCACGGACAGGGACGGCGAATATACGCCCGATAAAAGCAAGGTGTTCGGTATAAAGCCTCATTCCGATTACAAGGCGTATTTCTTCAATCTCTCCGACCTGCCGTCGGCGAAGGACAGGCTCGCGGGCTTCAGGCTCGAGCTTTTGTCCGGCAGGGGCAGTATAACCGTCCGGCGCGTCACTCCCGAGGAGGAGGAGCCGATATACGGCTATGCCGGAAAGGTCGTATCCTGCACCGCGGACGGAAAGGAAATAACCGCCGTTCTCGAATGTGACGGAGACGGCGTCCTGCGCGTGTACGAAACGTTTATGTATAACGTCTTCGACGACGTTAAAGGGCTTACCGTTTTATACGAGGGCAAGGCGGAAAAGGGCGAAAACACGGTAAAATTCCCGTTTATGCGCGGAAAGCTTACGCGGCTGACCTCGCAGTTCATCGCCACGCTCGACCGCGGAGACGGCGAGATAAGAGTGGCGCCGAGATTTTACGTATCGAACTATGAGGATTTTGCGGAAAATCCGCACCCGTTCACTCTGCCGGACTACACGGTTTCCGTTCTCGATCACGGCGCGAAAGCCGACGCCTTCACCGACGATACGGACGCGATACAAAAGGCGATAGACGACGTGAACGCTCACGGCGGCGGCAGGGTCGTCGTACCGTTTTTCAACACGGGCAGATATATTATAACGAACATAATGATGAAGTCGTTCGTCGAGCTTCACCTCGACGAAGGCGTCGTTTTATGGCAGTCGCAGACGGATTCCGATTACAAATACGACGTTTTCTACGGTCACGACGTGCCTATGCGCGACATAAACTGGACGCACGCGCTCCACGTCGCTACGTATCCGCTCATTTTCGGGCGCTGCGTCAGAAACATCAAGCTGACCGGCAGAGGAAAGATAAGGAGCATGGACACGGGCAGCGAGGAGCGGCGCATCGGCTGGTATCCGAACAACTGTCAGGACAGGATACATTGTATCAGCGTGGCGTTTATCGGCGTCTGCAATTTTGAGGTGCGCGATATAGAGATAGTCCGCGCAAACAACTATCACACCGATTTCAGCGCGAGCAAAAACGGATATATAGCGAACGTGAAGCTTCACGAGGTGAAATGCGTTTCGGGCGACGGCTTCAGCTTTTCGCGCGGCGCGAACCACATCAAGGTCGAGCGCTGTTTCTTTGAATCGAACGACGACGCGATAGTGCTTACAAGCTCGTACAACGACCCGCGCGGCATAAAATGGTGGTGGGCGACGCCGGGCATGATAAACGCGCCGCACGATATAGAGGTAGCGCACTGCTATCTGAACTCCGGCGGCGGCAAAGCCATCTGCTTTATAACTTGGGGCTCGGACGACCCGGTGCCGGAGCGCACGGAGATACACGATATAAACGTATACGACTGCGTGCTTCAGGGCGGCTACGCCGTGGGAACGTGGCCGGATAACCCGTACAACGGCAAAATGCCGTTCGACAACACCGAAACGGACGACTGGTCGCCGGTCAAAAACGTAAGGATATTCAACAACGAATACCGCTCGCCCACGGATCTTTTGTGCATAAAACCGACAAATTTCTTATCGGACACGCCGATAAAATCCGCGTCGTACTTTCAGAATCCCGATTTCAGCCTCGGCAGGACTTACTGGACCGAGGAGGGCGACGTGTGGTTTGACAAGGACCGCGCGTACGTCGGCGCGGGCAGACTTTATCAGGGCTTGTATCTTGAAAAGGGAAAGCACACGCTGACCGTCGCCGTATCCGGCAAGGGCAGGGTGTTTGCCGAAAACGCGCTCGATTTTGCGTCTTACGGCGAAAAATATTTCGACTGCAAGGAAAAAACGGATATATCGCTTGAATTTGAGCTGAAAGAGGCGGCGACCGTCGCGCTCGGCATATTCGAGGGATGCATCTTTCACGCGGAGGTAAAATGATGAAAGCTTTGAAAACAATCGCCGCTTCCCTTTTATGTCTTATCCTTTTCATACCGTTTTGTCTTAACGCAAACGCCGACGGCGATGTCGTATACAGCGTAAGCGAGGATTTTTCGGGACTTGAAGACGGCGTTACGTTTACCGAAAACGAGGGGCTCAAAAAGGAATGGACCGCCGTACAGGCGACGCAGTATCTGACCTCGGGCGAAAACGGCACTCTTCACTTCGGACCGTTTTCCCAGCTTATACTGAATCACAGACCGACGGGCGCTTATACGTTCACGACCGCCGTAAAGGTGCCGAACAATCAGTTTTTCGGTATTTTCGTCCGTTCCACGGGCGAGGCGCTGTCCGGCTGTCAGTATTACGAGCATGACGGAACGGTAAACGAAAACGGCGACGCGGACAACGAGGGTCTGGGCGCGACAGGTATTTACGTCATACCGCGCGCAAACCGCCTTATGCTGTGCGTAAAGACGGACAGCGTTGCGGACGCCAAGGGCATAGGCACGGACAAAACGTTTTTCGATCTCGACACGGATATGTCCGCGGATTATACTGACCTTACGTTCGAGGACGACGGCGTGACGGTAAGGATATCCGTCGCGGGCAAGCCGGTCTGCTCCGTTATAATGTCGGAGAAAAGCGGATCAGACTTTATGTCCGACTATCCGCTTTACACGAAAGCCGAGATAAAGGACAAGGACGGCGCGACGGTGAAAACCGTTGCGAATTGCCGCATAAGCGCCGATTTTTCCGAAATAGCGTACGGAATGAGGATAAACTCGGCGAATATAGACAACGTCCGCTTTGAAGAATACGGCAGGACCGCCGTTACAACGGAGGCGCCGCTTCAGATAAAGCGCGTGGATATCAAATGCCTGCCCGAAAAAACGGAATATCTGATAGGCGAGGAGCTCGACCTTTCCGACACTTTTCTTGAGGTGACGTACGAAAACGGCGTCAAGGAGGACGTAAAGGTAACGCCCGATATGATCGAGGGCTTCGACAGCGCGACCGAGGGCGTTAAGCTGATAACGGTAAATTACGGAAAGACCTCCGCCGCTTATTCCGTCACGGTCGTGACGGAGCACACGGAGCCGGTCGTGACGGAGCGCGAAACGATAGATTTCGACACAAGCCCCGCAACGTCGCAGAGCGCCGCCGCGCAGGGCGGAAACAGGACGGTCATTATAATCGTCGCTGTCATCGCCGCGGCCGTTATTATCGCTCTGCTTCTGTTCATTATCCTCAAAGGCAAAAAGCCGGACGACGAAAAACTGTAAGACCGGGAGGACAAAATGAAAAAATTTATATGCTTTATGTTATGCGCGGCGTTTCTTATGATACCGCTCGTCTCCTGCGATACGCCGGCGCCGCCCGAAACGACGGACGCGGAAACGCAGAAAACGCCCGAAACCGAAAAAACTGAAGCGGAGGACAAAACCGTGTATATAGACGCGAAGGATTATTATAACGGCGGTTATACGAACAACTATATCGTCGGTATCGACAAGCTCGGCAGGAGCTTTGACGCCGCTGTGCCGAAAACGGACAAGAATCGGCAGGTCGGTATATTCTACTTTCTGACGCTCGGTCAGCATCTGAATCAGTATTCGACCAAAATATACGACACAACGAAAATATTACAGATGGAAAACGGGCTCGAGCTGATGTTCTCGCTTGATCATCTTGACGAAAGCATAGCCCCCGCGGGCGCCGGATATTTCTGGGGCGAGCCGCTTTACGGCTATTACAACAGCACAGACGTTTGGGTAATAAGGCGTCATTTACAGCTTCTGTCGCAGGCGGGCGTAGATTATCTCTGCTTCGACGTGACAAACGCCGTGACGTACGACGCGGTATATCCGATAATAATGCGTGAGATCTGCGCGCTTAAAGCGCAGGGCTGGGAAAACGTGCCGGAGGTCGTATTCTATACGCACTCGTATTCCACGGTCATAGTGAACAAGCTCTGGAACGATATATATTCAAAAGGGCTTTACAAGGATTCGTGGTATTATTACGATGGCAAGCCTCTGATCGTCGCCTACACGAGCGTCGGGCAGGACAAGCACGCGACCGAAAGCGACTCCTATAATCCCGAAAAGCTTTCCGACGAGATACGGGATTTCTTCTCGTTCAAGCGCCCCGAATGGCCGAGCGAATACAACACATACAAAAACAGCCTGCCGTGGATAGAATGGCAGTACCCGTCGCCCGTACACGGCGACGTGATAAACGTGGCGGTCGCCTCACACCCGGCGATACCGATGTCGGCTTCGCTTACACAGGGCGCGCTCAACTACGGGCGCGGCTGGTCCGTGAAAGAAAACAAAAACATAACCGCCGACGCGGGCAAGGGAACGTATTTCCAGAGCTGCTGGGACGTCGCGATACAGCAGGATCCCGATATGGTCTTCGTCACCGGCTGGAACGAATGGACGGCGACGAAATTCGAGTACAACGGCGAATACGCGCTCGTCGACCAGTGCAACGACGAATTCTCCCGCGATACTGAAATGATGAGGGGCGGCTTTGAGGATAATTTCTATATCCAGCTTTGCGAAAACATCAAAAAGTACAAATCTCAGCCGGTGGGAGAAGCAAGAGTCAGAACGACGGTCGAAAACATTCCGATGATAGACGACACGACCGAATGGAACAAGGTAAAGGCGGTTTTCAAAAGCGTGGGACGCGACAATACGCCGCGCTCGTCTATCGGCGCGATACCGTCCATTCAGTATTCGCAGGACGCGGCGAGGAACAACATTTACGAAATCAGAGTCACCGAGGACGAGGAGCATCTGTATTTCTATATCAAGACGGACGACGTAATAGCTCCGAGACAGGACGGCGACAGCGGCTGGATGAACCTGTTCATAGGCACGGGCGAGCTTTCTCTCAAAGGCTGGGAGGGCTACGAATACGTCGTGAACCGCGAGGCGTCAAACGGCAGATGCGATATACAAAAGCTTAACGCCGACTTTTCGGGCGAAAAGGTCGGCGAGGGCGTATATCACCTTTCCGGCAACATATTGCAGCTCAAGCTCCCGAAATCCGCGCTCGGCATAGAGGGGCGCGCAAGCGTTTACTTCAAGGCCGCGGACGATATAGACCACCCGGAGGATATCACGGATTACTACGTATCCGGCAGAAGTCTGCCCATGGGACGTCTCAGTTACAGGTATATAGGTTAAAAATAGTCACAAGTGATGTTGTATTGACCGAAAAAATATAGTATAATGTAATCACAAAAATAAACGGAGGTTAATAATATGGGACTTTTTGACAACATTAAAAACAAAGCCGCTGAGGCGGCGAAGGAAGCATTGAAGGGCGGCAACAGAACGTATGACGTCGTATTTGACAAGCTTCCCGACACTTACGAGGAATTCATAGCCTTACCGCAGGCTCAGCTCGCAACGCCGTTCGACACGGCGGCTCTCACCGTTCTTGCTCTCTGCTTCTATCCGCAGGACAAGGATCTTTCCCTCAAAATGCTTGACTTTCTGAGAGGACCGAGACCGCTTTCGGCTTACGACAAATCGTTTATAAAGGATCGCTTTATGGACGCCGATTACGTTCCGAGATCCTTCTTTGTAGGCGCGACGCCCGCTAACGACTACACCCCCGCCGAGCCCTACACGATCAAGGTAAGCGAAAATCCGTACACCTACAGCGACGAAGGCTACGCGAGCG
The DNA here is from genome assembly GCA_902784545.1 of uncultured Ruminococcus sp. Classification (GTDB taxonomy): domain Bacteria; phylum Bacillota; class Clostridia; order Oscillospirales; family CAG-272; genus UBA1248. The sequence continues at coordinate 12,819 of CACZVC010000050.1, forward strand.
TATGGCTCACTTCCGGCGGCGCCGACAGCCCGAGAAACATCAAGCTCCGTCAGACGAAGGACGGAAAGTGGTATCTGTGGGAGCAGATGATATTAGGCACCATCCGCCCGCTTGAAAGCTCCAATCCCTGGGCGTAAAACAGTTATAAAAAGGCTGTCGTGACCGACAGCCTCAGAGTGCAGACAAACTCCCTCAGTCAGCAAAGCTGACAGCTCCCCCGAAGGAGGAGCCTTGATCTGCCTCCCTCTTTGAGGGAGGTGGCGCGCCGTT
>CACZVC010000051.1 GCA_902784545.1 uncultured Ruminococcus sp.
ACACGAACGTGCTCGTATCCGCCGCCATGAAACCTGAATCCGTTCCCGGTCAGGTTGTGGAATTGGTATTGGACGGTGTTATCGTTCCGCTCCTGAACATAAAGTAGTGTAGTCCACGATGGATTTTTTACAAATTAAACAATAAACGGAGGAGTTAAATTATCATGCAGCTTCTCCGTTCGTTTTTTTGCCGGTACATTTATAACAACGTTCCGTTGATAACACGACTACAAATTGATAATTGACAAAATTCAAAAACTTAATATAATTAAGACGTAAGCTTACAAATAAAAAATCGAAAGGGTATTACGTAATGAAAATAAAAATAGGAGCAAAAATAAAGTCTTTGCGTACGCGCGACGGCGTTACTCAGGAAAAGCTCGCCTCTGCGCTCGGTATTACTGCTCAGGCAGTCAGCAAATGGGAAAGTGAACGTCTATACGGTTTTTTTGTTACGTTTTTGTAAACTCCGAAAAATCTTTGTCACAAAACAAATCTCTGTGCGTTTTATTGATGAACGCTAAACAAGCATGACAGCTTGAAAAGGAGAAGCAATGTTTTACCTGTCGTTATCTGCAGAAAACGAAGATGAAAGCAAGATCTTTCAAGTGCAGTTGTACGAACGATACGGAGCGGTGATGCTCAACACGGCGCAGAAGATATTGAACGATCGGCAGGACGCCGAAGACGTTCTGCAGGATACATTCGTCAAGATCATCCCGCACCTCGAGCGTATTAGGGAACTTGGTCCGGACGAGCGAAAGGGATACCTGATACAAACCGCGAAGCGTGTTTCGTACGACAAACTGAGAAAGATAAAAAGAGAAAGAAGAGCCGCGGAAAAGCAGCTTGAGGCGTCGGAGGCGTATGACCTCGATCTTGTCGGCGAATGCGACAGCGAAATGCTTTATAAAGCCGTGGCACAGCTTGACGAAAGAGAACGGTACGTGATATACGCGAGGTTCGAAGCGGAGCTTACATATGAAGCCGTCGCCGCGCAGCTCGGCATAAGCGAGGCAAACGCGAGACAGATCATGTCGCGGGCTTTGAAAAAGCTGCGTAAGCTCATGAAAGGAGAGTGATCTTTATGAAACAGACCGATAAAGAAGCGCTGCTCCGGGCGCTGTACCGGTATGAGGCGAAGGCGTCGGAGGTACCGGACGCCGCGAATCCCGGTGTTTCGGATAAGATGGAGAAAAAAATGAAAAAGATCATATCGTCCGCTGGTGCGCCCGATGGTGGAAAACGGGCGGGAAAATCGCTGAAAATAATAGCGGTCGCCGCTGCCGCGGCGATCGCGCTGACCGCCGCAGTCGCCGCGAACGGGGAAATGAGAAAGAAAATCGGCCGGTTTATCATGAATCTGCGCGGCGACAGCTCGCCCGTGTATTTCGAACCGGACGAACCGCTGAAGCTGAAGATCGAACAATGCTATCTGCCGCAGTCTTTACCCGGGGGCTTCACGGAATCGATTATCAAGCAGGACGACGCCGGCACCTCCGCCTGCTGGACGAACGAAGCGGGTGACAGGATCGTATACGATCAGGGAACGCGCGGCTCGATGTTCATCGTAAACTGTGAAGGCTCGGAGCTTGATTATCTGACCCTCGGCGGCAAATACAAGGCGGTAACGTACAGCGGCAACTCACGAGCGGTGATTTGGTACCGGGACGGATATCTGATGTACCTGTCAGTGCCATCGGATATAAGTAAAGAGGAAATGATCGCGATAGCCGAAAGCGTCTCGCCGGCTGAGGTGCAAAATTATTAAAATTCTGTAAATTATAATCCGTTCATGTTACAAAAGCATTCTCCGAACGTTTTACAAGTGAGTGTGTAAGGAAACATATCGTAAAGGAAGGTGATGCGCAAAAGGCGATTGAAAGGCTGTAGTATACTCTATAAAAACCAGGTTCATCCCTTACACGCTCAAAATACGAATGAGGCAGGTTTTTTATGATAGGAAAAGTGAATACTTCTTTATGTACCTTCTGAACGGACAAACCGCGGCTAACGCGGCAAACAATGCGTCTCTGGCAGCATTTCAAAACAATAGCTGTTATAATCTACATGGAGACGGCACATTTACTCTTAATTAAGGGAGAATAATAATGAAAAAAACATTAATCGCAGTTCTACTGATTATTATAACGGTTTTTACAGCCGGATGCGTATCAGCAAGAGTACCGATGACGTTGTGTGCCGGATCATTCGGGCAAATCAACAACGCTTCTGACAAAGTAATATTCATTACAGGTCCGTCTTCTGAACTAATATTCGACCGTCCTTTAAAGGATGACAAGATCCCTGATGTGATCGACAAGGATTTTTACGGATACGATGGACCTTGGAAGTATGTAAGCACATTCAATCTCAATGGGTATCATACGAGGCGCGTTAATCTTTATAACGGACCGATAAAAGAAAAAGAGAATATGGTTGCTATTGTTGACGATAACGGAAAGTGCATCTTTCTTAATGATCCGTATTTGAATACATATCCCCAAAAGGATATTGAAATACCGGATGGATCCGAAGCTGTTACAGAGGAAGTCGCCGTTGAAACAGCCAAGGACTTTGCCGTCAACGTTCTGCAGCTGTCTGTTGAAGGGTACTCGATCAGCTGTGTTCCCGTTCACGACACAAAAGGAAGACTCAACTATTACGAGCTCAACTTCGACGCCGGCTATCATGGCGAATATGCGGTGAAAGACAACTTCAATATATATGTTGACGGATATAAAGGCAGATATCCTTTTAACATCAGAACCTTCGATATCCGGTTTTACAAGTCGATCGGTCGCAATGAGATCCCTGAGATCGATGTAAAAAAAATGGACGATATAATCAGCTCAAACATATTCAGTGAAGTAAAAAAAGAGATAAAGGAAACATATCCGGAATTGAAACTGGATATATTGGAGCGTGAGATTATTGCGGATGTTGAGGGAAAGCTGTGCTATAAATGCGAAGCGGAAGTTTCAAAGCTTTCAAATGACTTGGAGAATGACGAAAAAGTATGGATTCTTGTTTACTCAGCAGAGTGCTGTATTCCTCTTAACTGACAGGCGGATTCCGCGGTTTACCATTGCCGCGGATGAATGAAACGAGGGGCTGTCGCAAAACGAAAATTTTTGCGGCAGCTCTGATTTTTTAATGTAAAAAAGCAGAAAAAAGAAAAAAATCCGGGAACGGTGATATTAACCGCTATAATCGGAGAACAATTAAAAAAATAGATAATTATACACTGATCGCATAATGCGAAATAAGGCTTAAAAAGGCGAGCTCGGATTCGGGCTCGCCTTTTTTCTTACATAAAAACACACTTTTTGGGGTATTAGATGTGTTGGGTGCAAAACCGCAGGCAGATGATATAACACCCCCGTTTTTTGATGGATTTTTCAGAATTTGAACAGGTGTAAAAAAGGTTTTTGCAAGGCAATTTGTACAGACTTGTTCGTGCGTGCCTTGCAAAAGCGCTTGCGGTGCCCGAAAAAATCTGCGCGTCGCTGCCGCGACTTTGCTTGATTTTTATCTACCGCTGCGCTTTCCTCGCCTTGCTTCATCCGCCCCGGCGGCGCAAGGCTCGTCAACAGTCACCGCTAAAAACGCCATAACATGGCGTTTTCTTAACGCTGCTTCGAGTCCCGTATATGAAGTTTAGCATAACGAAAAGAGACACCGTGAAGGTGTCTCTTTTCGTTATGGAGCATACGGGACTCGAACCCGTGACCCCGACACTGCCAGTGTCGTGCGCTCCCAACTGCGCTAATGCCCCGTGGGATGTTTTTTTTCGATTGCCTGAATATAATACCACATTTTTTTAAATATGTCAAGATGATTTTTCGTTTTTTTTTAATTTTTTTTTGGTATGATAAAGGAAAAAGATGAAAAGGTGCCTTTAAAATGAGAAAAATGATTGTTTTGCCGCTTCTTCTGGCGCTCGTTTTATGCTCGTGCGGGAACAAAACGGTAAAAAAGCTGTCGGAAACAACGCCGTCGGAGCTTATCGACGACGTTTACGCCGCGTTATCCGACGGTTCGGACGCCGCCTCGTACGTTCCTGAGCTTGTCACGACCGGAATAAACGAAAATACCGAGGAATATTACCTCGGCGTAAAAAGCGTGCCTTACACGGCAGGCGCCGGTTCGGAGGCTTACGTTCAGCCCGTGACGTATTCCTTCTCCGTCATATATCTCAGCAAGGAAGCCGACTGGGACGCGGAACGCATAAAAATAGAGCAGAACGTGAACAAATCAAAATGGGTCTGCGCGGCGGCCGAGGAAGCCCTCGTCGTCAGGTACGAAAACGTCATCGCCGTTATAATGGGTACGAAGACCGTGTGCGGCGAGCTTGAAAAGGCGTTTTTATCCGTCGTTTCCTCTATGGAGCCGTGAGCTCGAATATAACGCTCCCGTCGGTATCGTCTATGCCGACGGGATATTTTTTTCCGTCCGATTCCACGATAAAATAGTATACCCCGGCGATTTTTCCGGACGGGACCGCGCGGGACGGCATTCCCGTCAGCTTTGTTATATGCGCCGCCGCTTTTTCCTTTGCGCTGTTTTCATCCTCTTTCTTTTTTCCCGCCAGCTTTACCTTGCTTTTTATGCGGAGCCTGCCGTCTCCGTCGAGCGCTATATACGACTTATCCGACGAAAACACAAAACCTCCGCCGTAAACGCGGCGGCAGTCGAATCTTACGCCCTCTCCCGCCGCTTTATACGCCAGCTTCTCCGCTCTGCCGCGGCTTATCGACGGCTTTTGCGGCGGCTCTTCCGTTTTATTATATACTATCCCGGATGAAAGCAGCCGTATAAGCTCTCCCTTCGCGGCGCTGTCGAGCACGGCGGTCAGCCTCACGTACAGCTCCGACAGAGCCTGACGCTGTGAAAGATCCGGCTCCTCTCCGCTCCGGTACGTTTCGCCGCACTGCGTCTCGATCCTCGAAAAATACGCGCGGAGCGGTTCCGTTTTTTCAGTCGCGTCTATCCGCGACACTGCGTCCGATGCGGCGCGCGCGCCGTACGCGACCTCGATGAGCGACTCCGGGTCGGACGAGCATCCGGCGACGGCGCTCCTCAGCCGTTCGAGCGCCCGGTAAAGTACTTCCGTTTTTTCGTTTTTTTCATTTTGTATATACGCCGAAAGCTCGTTTTCCGCCGCCTTTTGCCGCGCTCCCGAAACGAAGCAGACGGCGGCAAGACAGATAACGAATGATAAAAGCTTTACAAACCATTCTCCGTTTTTCAAATTCCCGCCCCCTTCTTTTCGTTATTCTGCACAATAACGGAACAAACATACGTAATTATAAAATATTATTTTAATCTTGACAAAAACAAATAAATGATTTATAATGATATATAACACGTCGAAAGGAGCGGCTGATAATGAAAAGACAGCAGAATTCATTTTTATCCACGCTGAAACAGCTGGATTTCATACTCATAGCGGCCGTTCTTGCTCTGACGGTCTTCGGTATAATCTGCGTGAGCACCGCCACGGCTTACCGCGGCACGAACAGAAACGTTATGGTCCAGCTGTTCGGCGCCGTGCTCGGCTTTACGTCGATGGTCGTTTTGTCGCTTATCGACTACGATCTTTTACTTAAAAAGCTGTGGATACCCATATTTATTTTCGGGCTTGCGCTCCTTACCCTGCCGATAATCGAAAGCGTGCCCGCCATGCTCCGCGGCAGCTTCGGCACAAACAAGAACTGGATAACGCTGCCGATAATAAACGTCGACTTTCAGCCGTCGGAGATGGTGAAGCTGACTTTCATATTATCGTTCGGTTATCTGCTCGGAAAGCTGAAGGACGACACGAACAGGCTCAAAAGCGTGCTTCTGATCCTGCTTTTCAGCGGTACGACGATACTTTTCGTAATGCTTGAAAAAGACCTCGGCGCGGCGGTCGTATTCATCATAATATTCGTCGTGATGTGGTTCGTCGCGAAAATGAGCTTGTGGTACCTCGCGGGAGGCGTCGCCACGTTTGCGATAGCCGCTCCGTTTTTGTGGGGTTTGCTTGAGGATTATCAGAAAAAACGCATCCTCGTCGGCTTCGACCCGTGGTCCGATCCGACGGACAAGGGCTATCAGGTCATACAGACGATAAAAGCGATGCAGAACGGCGGCGTTTTCGGTATGGGCTACGGCAACGGCACGCTGACGCACGCCGCGGCTAAATCCGTGTGGCCGGCAAGGGAGACCGATATGATCTTCGGCGTGATAGGAGAGGAATTCGGTTTTATCGGCGCCGTTATCTACATAGCTTTGATAACGGTCGTCATAATCCGCATAATCCGCACGGCAAGGCTCGCAAGGCACGAATACGGCTCGTATATATGCGCGGGCATCGCCGCAATATTCATATTTCAGACGATCGAAAACATAGGTATGTGCCTGGGCGTTCTGCCCGTTATAGGTCTTACCCTGCCGTTTATAAGCTACGGCGGCTCGGCAATACTCAGTATGTATCTGTGTATCGGTATAGTAATGAGCATAAGAACGCATAAATCCAAATATTATTTTGAAAGGGACGTGATATAATGAAGGACGAAACAAAATGCATAAGAAGCGGCTATAAACCGAAAAACGGAGAGCCGGGCGTAATGCCCATAGTGCAGAGCACGACGTACGTTTTCGATACGGCGGAAAAGATAGGAGAGCTTTTCAATTTCCCGAACGAGCATATGTACTCACGCTTTTCAAACCCGACGGTAGACTGCGTTGAAAAGAAGATAGCCGACCTCGAGGGCGGCGTCGGCGCGATGTGCACCTCATCCGGTCAGATGGCGAGCCTTATGAGCGTGCTGAACCTCGCTCAGGCTGGCGACAGCATAATCTCCGCGTCGGCGATCTACGGCGGTACCGTAAATCTGTTCGCGGTTACGCTCAAAAAGCTCGGTATCGAGTGCATTTTCGTGGATCAGGACGCGGACGAGGAGGAAATAGACAAATGCTTCAAGGACAACACGCGGCTCGTTTTCGGTGAAACGCTCGCAAACCCCGCTCTGTCCGTATTCGATATTGAAAAATTCGCAAAGATCGCGCACAAGCACGGCGTTCCGCTTATCGTGGACAACACCTTTGCGACGCCGATACTTTGCAAGCCGATAAAATTCGGCGCGGATGTCGTCGTACATTCGACGACGAAATACATGGACGGTCACGCGGTTCAGGGCGGCGGCGTTATAGTCGACGGCGGCACCTTTGACTGGAGCAACGGCAAATTCCCGGAGCTGGTCGAGCCCGACGAGTCGTACCACGGCTTTGTTTACACGGAAAAATTCGGAAAAGCCGCGTACATCGGCAAGGCGCGTATGCAGCTTATGCGCGATTTCGGCGCTTATCCGGCGGCAAATTCCGCGTTTTTGCTTAATCTCGGGCTTGAAACGCTCGCGGTCAGAATGGAAAGATACTGCAAAAACGCGTACACGGTAGCGCAATTCCTGAAATCCCATCCGGCTGTTGAAACCGTGCGCTACCCCGGTCTCGAGGGCGACAAATACCACGAAGCGGCAAAAAAATATCTGCCGAACGGCTCCTCGGGCGTTATTTCGATAGATATAAAGGGCGGAAGAAAGCCCGCGGAGATATTCATGGATTCGCTGAATATGGCGAGCCGCGAGGTACACGTTGCGGATATAAGGACGTGCGTCCTTCATCCCGCTTCGATGACGCACAGACAGCTGACGGACGAACAGCTCACCGCCGCCGGGATAAACGCCGGTATGGTGCGCTTATCCGTCGGTCTTGAAAACTGCGAGGATATAATCGAGGATCTCGATCAGGCACTCAACAAAGCTCTCAGATGAAAATTCTGCTTTTGAAGATAAAGGAAGCCGCGTTTTCCGTGCTTCCGGTCATGCTTATAGTTCTTATTCTGTATTTCACGCCGCTCGTCAGCCTCACCGTGACGGAGCTTACCGCTTTTCTCGTCGGCTGTGTGATGCTCGTGGCGGGCGTGGGACTATTCAATCTCGGCGCCGATATGGCTATGTCGCCGATGGGCGAATACATAGGCAGCGGTCTGTCAAAATCGAGGAAGATGCTGCTTCTGCTCGGCGTTTCGTTCGTTATGGGACTTATGATAACCGTGGCGGAACCCGATCTGTCGGTGCTTGCCGGTCAGGTCTCCGCTATGGTAAAGGGAATAGTTCTGATATCCGTCGTCGGCGCGGGCGTAGGCTTGTTTTTGCTGTTATCCGTCATACGCACGGTAAAGGGCAAGCCTCTGCCTCAGCTTCTGATGTTCTTTTATCTTTCGCTTTTCGCGCTCGTCGCGGTCCTGCTCATAAGCGGCGGCGACGGCTTTACGGCGCTTGCGTTCGATTCCGGCGGCGTAACGACGGGACCTGTCACGGTGCCTTTCATAATGGCGCTCGGCATAGGCATAGCGTCGACGGCGGGCAGAAGCAAAAGCGCCGAAAACAACTTCGGCTCGATAGCGTTATGCTCGGTCGGTCCCGTTCTCGCCGTTGTGCTGATAGGCATATTCTCAAAGGGAAATATCAGCTATTCCCTGCCCGATTATTCGGTCGAATCACAGCTCGGCGCACAGATATTCCAAACGGTGATACACACGATGGGCGAGGTCGCGCTCGCTCTTGCGCTGATCTCCGTTTCGTTCTTCGTTCTGCAGTTCACGGTGCTTAAACTGCCGTGGAAAAAGCTTTTGTCGATAGTTCTCGGTATAGTCTACACATTCATCGGACTTGTGATTTTCATGGTCGCGGTAAAGATAGGCTTTATGCCGGTCGGCTTCAAGCTCGGTCAGGAGCTGGCGACGGGCAATCATCCGGCGTTTCTCGTAGGCTTCGGCTTTGTCGTCGGAATGGCGACGGTGCTTGCGGAGCCGGCGGTACACGTTCTGAACAAGCAGGTCGAAAACGTGACGGGCGGTATGGTGAGCAAGCGCTCGATGATGATCGCGCTGTGCATAGGCGTCGGCGTTTCGATAGCGCTTTCGCTTATACGGATCATATTTGATTTCAGCATACTTTATTATCTTATACCCGGCTATATAATTTCGCTCGGGCTTTCCCTGCTCGTGCCGGGGGTCTACACCGCGATAGCGTTCGACTCCGGCGGCGTGGCGAGCGGTCCTCTGACGTCGAGCTTCATACTGCCGTTCGCGATAGGCGTCTGCGCCGTTACGCAGGGCGCCGGCAAGGTTCCGTCGGACGCGTTCGGCGTTGTGGCGATGGTCGCGATGACGCCGCTGATAACGATACAGCTTCTCGGCTTCCGCGCCGTGGCGTCCGGCGCTCTGCGCAAGAGACGCGCGCTGTCGCGTATTTACAAAGCCGACGACGAGCAGATAATCGAATTTGATTGAGGAGGCTGCCGGATGGAAAAGAAAAACGAAAAACAAACGCTCGGCTCGCCCGAAAAGCTGAAACTGCTCATAACCGTGGTGAACCGCGTAAAATCGGAGTATTACGCCGATCTGATACAGAGCTTCGGTGTGAATATGCAGCTTTTCGTATCCGCTCAGGGTACGGCGAAAACGCAGGCTCTCGAATATCTGGGTCTTAACGACGACAGAAAAAGCGTTATGATAGGCGCGGTGAGAGCCGACAGGGCGGACGAGATACTTTCCGCGCTCGACGAGAGATTCAAAACGATAAAAAACGGCAAGGGCATAGCGTTCACGATACCTATGTCAAGCGTTATTGGCGTTTCGGCTTACAGATTTTTAGCCGACAGCAGAGAGGATAACAGGTTGCTTTGATGGAATACGAAAACGAAGTGATATTCTGCATAGTGAACGAGGGCTTCAGCGAATCCGTTATGGAGGCGGCGAGCCGCGCGGGAGCGAGAGGCGGCACAGTCATACGCTCGCGCGGCACGGCTAACGCGCAGGCTGAAAAGCTTTTCGGCATTACCGTACAGCCGCAGAAGGAAATAGTGATGATGCTTGTGGAAAGCAGATGCAGAAACGATATCCTGCACGCGCTTTACACGTCGATAGGACTTGAAACGCCCGGTCAGGGAATCGCCTTTTCCCTTCCCGTCGACGCGGTCGTCGGCGTTTACAAGCCGAACGATCAGAAAGAAAAATAACGTTTCAGCGATATAACCCCGGCGAACAGCAGAAAAACGCCGTATATCCTGCCGAGCGCGATATCCGGCAGAAGCGGCGCGGCGACGGCGCCGAGCACACAGCCGACGGCGCCGCAGAACGATAAAAACGCCGTCAGGCGCATATCGGTCCCGTGCCGCATACAGTTCATTACAGCGGCAGGGGTCGAAGCGCAGGCAAAGCACAAAAGGTTCGCTCCCTGCGCCGTTATCTGCGGCATACCGCAGAAAAGCGTCAGATAAAGAGTAAGAAGTCCACCTCCTCCGGTCCCCATGCCGGAGGAGACCGCGGTAATAAAACAAAGGGCGAGACCGCCCGCGAAAGCGATATTCACCGCAGTACCGCGACGGTCCCGGCGGCAAGCGTCATTACCGTGAAAACAAGCGACACGGTCTTAGGCTTCGCGCGCCCCAGAAGCGCGGCTCCCGCCGCGCCGCCCGCCGCGGCGGCGGGAAGAAGCGGAAACGCGGCGGATATTATCGCCGGCTCTCTGTAAAGATACAGCGCCGCGGACAATACCGTCATAGGCAGCGTTACCGCCGTTACCGCGGCGTGCGCCGCACCCGCGTCGTTTTTATAGATCTTATATAAGATCAGAAGCATTATCACGCCTCCGCCGGTGCCTATCAGCCCGTTCAGAAGCCCGGCGAAAAGGGCGAATATTCCCGACACCGCCAGAAGCGCCTCGTCTTTATAAATACCGTTCACAAAAAAATCAATCAGCATACTTGAAAAATCTCTTTATTTTTGTTATAATATAAATTACCGCGATCATATCCTTATAAAAAAAGGGTATGCGTATGGATATATTATCTGCGGTTATTCTGGGAATAATTCAGGGCGCGGCGGAATTTCTGCCCGTGTCAAGCTCGGCGCATCTTGCGCTTTGCCACGCTTTTTTCGGCGTCATAAGCCCGGAGGAATATCCGGGATTCGACGTGTTTTTGCACCTCGGAACGCTCATATCGGTCTGCTTCGCTTACAGAAGCGACGTTCCGCGGCTTTTCAAGGGCTATATCAAACTGCCTTATAAGCTGATAAAAGCGCGTTTCAGATTGGAAAATTTGGACGTTTCCGAGCGGACGGCGGCGTTTACCGTTTTTGCCGTGATACCTGTCGTTATCGCCGCCCTGTGCGGCGTGGACGGTCTTGCGGACACGGTGGCGGCGTATCCCGCGCTCACCGGCGCGGCGCTTATAATAAACGGATTTTTACTGCTTTTGCCGGACAGGGCGAACGGGAAGGTCACGATACCTGACGTAAGATACGGTCACGCCTTCGGCGCCGGTCTGTTTCAGGCGCTCGCCGTGATACCGGGGATATCGCGCTCCGGCGCGACAGTCACCGGAGCGGCGCTTGCGGGCGTCAAGCGGGAGGATGCGGTAAAGCTCTCGTTTCTCTGCTCAATACCCGCGGTGATCGGCGCGTGCGTGCTCAAGCTTCCCGGACTTCTGAGCGTCCCTTTCGATATAAAAACGTTATCCGTCTACGGCGTCGGCGCTCTGACCGCCGCGTTATGCGGATTTTCGGCGGTAAAGCTGATAGTTTTCATATCGGGACGCCGCAGATTCAAATACTTTTCATTCTACTGCTTCGCCGTCGGCTTGTTTTCTCTCATCCGCGGCTTTAACTGCTGAAAGGAAAATAAATGGCACATAATAAAAAATCGTCAGACGTAAAAAAGAACAGCGTGAAAAACAACGGCGCAAAAAAGACGAATACGAAAAAAGCGGCTCCGGATAACGCGCGCGGCGAAAACACCGGCGTTATACGCATAATCCAGTTCTGCATAGGTCTTACCGCGTTGTTTCTGCTTTTCTGTTATATATTCCCCGGCGCTTCCGGCATTGTCGGCAAGGGCATAAGAACGGGGCTTTTCGGCTCGTTCGGCGTTTCCGCGATGCTGATACCGTCTCTTATGATACTGCTCGCCGTGTTCCTTAAACGCGTGTACGATAAGGGCAGGCTCGTTCTGTCGCTTATATGGGGCAGTCTTTCGCAGCTTTTCCTCGCCGTTTTCTGCGGCGTGTTCTCGCTTGAACGCTCCGTTACGCTGAGCGCCTCCGACCTGTTTGAAAAAAGTGTGAACTTCCGCGGCGGCGGAGTTGTGGGCGGCGGCATAGCGCAGCTGCTCCGCGGCGGTCTCGGCTCGGTTTTCACGGCAATTATTTCCGCTTTGCTGTTTATCGTGTTCATCTGTCTTACTATCGGCATAACGCCGTCGGCTCTTACGGCTTTTATCGAGAAAAAGGTAAAAAGCGGCGCGCAGAAGCAGGCGGAATTATACGAGGAGCATAAGAAAAAGGTCGCCGAAAGGCGTGCCGAGGAAGCCGAAAGGCAGGCCGAGGAGGAATTGAGGCGCAGAAACGAACAGCCGAATATAAACATAATCCCGGGCGACGCGACGGAGCCGATAATCAAAAGAAAGCGCAAAAAGGCTTACGACTTTGACAATGAGGAGCCCGATATAATACCGGAAAAGAAGAAAAACGCGTTCGACGAGCTGCTTGAAACGGAGGACGAGGGCGTTGAGGAATTCGTAAGGAAGCCCGCGGAGATCTTTTTTGAGGACGGCGTTCTTGTCGACCGTCCGGGCGCGGAGAAGGTCAAGCCGGAGCAGACGGAGGAAAAGCCGCCCGAAAAGGACGACACGCCGCCCGACGACGTTATAACCGCGGTCAAGAATCCCGTGGTGCCGGAGACGGACAAGCCCG
>CACZVC010000052.1 GCA_902784545.1 uncultured Ruminococcus sp.
CCCCGCCGCGAATAGCGGTGGGGGTTCACGAAGCCGACTCCTTAATGTGCCGCAAGGCACATATCAGGCGCGAAGCGCATATCGCAGGCGGCGAAAGCCGGCTATATCGCATTTGCATAAGCAAATATATCATCCCGCGCAAAGCGCGGCAGGGGGACGCCCGCGCGCGCAGCTTACGCTGCAAATCCCCGGATTCCATACCGTCAAAAAAGCCCCGATACTTCGGGGGGAGGCGGGGGTTTGGGGGTGGATTGGGGGGCGGGGAGCCCCAACTGCGCCGGAACGGCGCGAACAATTCGTCGGCTCCGCCGACACCTTATTTTTTCTTTATTCTTTTTTATTTATTCTTTCTTCTTTATTTTATAATTTTCTTTCCGCAAAGAAATTTTGCAAGTATTCAAATTAGTACTTGCATTTTTCGTTTTTTTGTGATATAATAAGGGGCGATCATTTATATGAGAGGAGAATCACAATGCTTGAAATAAAGAAAATCAGAACGGCGACGCCGAAAACAAAGCCGGATTACGATCATCTCGGCTTCGGCAGATACTTTACCGACCATATGTTTTTAATGAACTACGACGAGGGAAAGGGCTGGCACGACGCGAGGATAGTCCCCTACGCTCCGTTCGAGCTCGACCCGTCCTGCATGGTGTTCCATTACGCACAGGAAATGTTCGAGGGCTTGAAAGCGTATATGACGAAAGAGGGCAAGATCCAGCTTTTCCGTCCCGACAAAAACATCGAGCGTATGCACAACACGAACGAGCGTCTCTGCATTCCGCAGATCCCGAACGAGGACGTTTTGCAGGCTATCGAGGAGACGGTCCTTTTTGACCGCGACTGGATACCGACGAAGGTCGGCACCTCGCTCTACATCCGTCCGTTCATAATAGCGACCGATCCGCAGCTCGGCGTCCATCCGTCTCACAGCTACATCTTCTGCATAATCCTGTCGCCCGTCGCGGCGTACTACGCCGAGGGTATAAACCCGGTCAAGATATTCATAGAGCACGATTACGTCCGCGCGGTCAAGGGCGGCACGGGCTTTGCGAAGGTCGGCGGCAACTACGCCTCCTCCCTCAAGGGTCAGGAAAAAGCGGCGAAGCTCGGCTATTCGCAGGTTTTGTGGCTTGACGGTATTTACAGAAAATACATTGACGAGGTCGGCGCGATGAACGTGTTCTTCGTCATCGGCGACGAGGTCGTAACGCCCTCTCTCGCGGACGGAAGCATACTCCCCGGCGTAACGAGAGCCTCCTGCATAGAGCTTCTCAGACACAAGGGCTATAAAGTTTCGGAGCGCAGGATCTCCGTTGAGGAGCTTTACGAAGCGTACGACAAAGGCGAGCTGAAAGAGGCGTTCGGCACCGGCACCGCCGCCGTTATCTCGCCGATAGGCTCGCTTGACGACGAGAATAAAAAGGCGCTTATAAACAACGGCGAAATAGGCCCGATATCTCAGATGCTTTACGATACTCTTACCGGTATACAGTGGGGCAACCTGCCCGACGAGTTCGGCTGGACGAGAGTAATAGGCTGATGGAATTCATTATCCCGCCCGAATTCGGGGGGCGGCTCCTGCGCGAATTTCTGCGCACCGTCCCCGGTCTTTCGGGCGGAATTTTGACTGAATTGAAAAAGACGGACGACGGCATAACCGTAAACGGCGAGCGTAAAACGGTCAGATACGTTTTGTCCGCCGGCGACGTCGTGCGGCTCAATTACAGCGAGACCGGGAAAACAGACGCCGAGCCGGTGAACATACCGCTCAACGTGATATACGAGGACGACGATATGATCGCCGTCAACAAGCCGTCCGGAATGCCGACGCACACCTCTCACAACCACCATTACGACACGCTTTCAAACGCGCTCGCGTATTATTTCAGGGGCAGGAATTTCGTTTTCCGCGCCGTGAACCGGCTCGACAACCCGACGTCCGGAGTCGTGGTCGTCGCAAAAAACAGAGCCGCGGCGTTTTATATCGCCGATCAGTTTTACAAAAAAAGCACGGAAAAAACGTATTACGCCGTATGTCACGGCGCGCCCGAGCCGGAAAAAGGCGTTATCAGAAAAAACATCCGCCGCGAGGCGGAGAGCGTTATAATCCGTTCCGTCTGTCCCGACGGCGAAGGCAGGGAATGCGTAACGGAATACGAGTGCGTGGAAAAGAGCCTTTACCGCGGCGAGACGGTCAGCCTTTTGCGGCTCGTCCCGCGCACGGGCAGGACTCATCAGCTGCGCCTGCATTTATCATACGTCGGCGCTCCGATACTCGGCGACGGATTGTACGGCGACAGCTTTGACGCCGGGCTCGGCCGCCTTGCGCTGCACGCCTCGTCGCTTGTGATTAAACGTTTATCCGACGGAAAGAATATATTACTGGAAGCGCCCGTACCAAAGGAATTTTATGAACTCTTCAAAAATCAAAACTAAATTAAAAAGCGTTTTTTCGCCGTTTTTCATCACGTCGGCGTGCGTTCTGATATTCGGACTCGTTATAAGATTTATCGCGGGGAAAAGCGCCGCTTTCGCGGATTTCTGGCAGAGCAGTATCGCCTCCGTCCCCCGCGGCGCGCTTGCGTATCTGACGAATCTTTTTCCGTTCTCGGTCGCGGAATTTCTGTTTCTGACGCTGCCGCTTACGCTTGCGATCCTTTTGCGCATAGGCTCGCGCCGTTCGTCGACGTGGGCGGAGACGTTCCGCTATACCTTCAACCTCATAGGCGTCTGCGCGCTCGTTTTCGCAATGCTTCTGGTGAACTTTTCCGCCGGGTACTGCACGACGCCGCTCGACAAACGCATCGGCGCGGAGCGGAGCAAGGTCTCGGCAGAGGAGCTGTACGATACCGCGGAAAGCATCCTGAAGGATATGAGCGGCTGTATAGACGACGTGGATTTCATATACGGCGACAGCTCTGTCATGCCGTACAGCCATAACGAAATGGTGAAAAAGCTGAACGAGGCGTATAAAAAAGCGCGGCTCAAATATCCGTTTCTGTCGGGTTTCACATCGAATCCGAAGCAGGTCATGATATCAGAGCCGTGGACTTACACGCACATCGCGGGCGTTTACACGTTTTTCACCGGAGAAGCGAACATAAACGTGAATTTCCCGGACTATACCCTGCCATACACGACGGCGCACGAAATGGCGCATCAGAGAGGCATCAGCCGCGAGGACGAGGCGAACTTCATGGCTTTCCTCGTCTGCCTTGAAAGCGACGACAGCTATATAAGATATTCCGCCTGCGCCAGCGTTTTCGAGTACGTCGCCTCGTCGCTTTACAGCGCCGACAAGGAGCTTTACAAAAAGCTCTACGTCGACGACGTGCCGCGATCGCTCAAAAACGAAATGAGCGCGTACAACGAGTTTTTTGAAAAATACCGCGAAAACAAGGTCGCCGAGGTCTCCGGCGCGATAAACAACGGTTATCTTCAATCTCAGGGGCAGAAGGAGGGGACGAAATCCTACGGTCTCGTCGTCGATCTGCTCGTGGCATATTATAAGAAATAATATAAATAAACGGCGCAGATCCCCGTGTCACGGCACGGGGATCTTTTTTCGCGTCGGTCATTTTTTATTTTTCATCATCAGCCGGAACAGTCCCGCAAGCATCCCGTGCGGCTTGTAGATTATTATTTTCATAACGCTCCTTTACAAAATATTCAGAATACAGATAAGCAGAATGATCACGGACAGCGCGATGATCATCACGTAATACGGCAAAAAGAAGGAGAGCAGCACTCCGAGACTGAAGCAGATCGCCGCGCCGGTCGCCATGCCGGATACGTTTTTACACCTTTTCATAACCGCCTCCTTTACGTTTTACTATATTTTATGTGCGTAAACCTCTGTTTGCTACCGAAAAAGTCACAATATTGTGTTGATTTTTTTCAACCGATATGGTATAATGCAAAAAAATGTTACGTTAACGGAGATAAATGATATGGCAATCGTAAACACCAGAGAAATGTTCAAAAACGCTTACAGGGGAGGCTACGCTGTAGGAGCCTTCAACATCAACAACATGGAGATAGTCCAGGCGGTCGTCGACGCGGCGGCGGAGCTTAAATCGCCGGTGATATTACAGGTATCGTCGAGCGCGCTCGCCTACGCGAGACCCGACTACCTTCTCGGCATGGTCAACGCCGCCGTCAAGGAGACCGGCGTGGATCTTGCGCTCCACCTCGACCACGGTCCCGATTTCGAGACGTGCAAAAAATGCGTCGACTGCGGCTTCTCGTCCGTTATGATAGACGCCTCCTCCCTGCCCTTCGAGCAGAACGCGGAGGAGACCGCGAAGGTCGTCGAATACGCGCACAGGTACGACGTCACGGTCGAGGCTGAGCTCGGCAGACTCGCCGGCATCGAGGACGACGTCAACGTTTCGTCCGAGCACGCTTTTTACACCGATCCCGCGGACGCGGTAAAGTTCGTTGAGCTTTCCGGCTGCGACAGCCTTGCGATAGCGATAGGCACGAGCCACGGCGCGTACAAATTCTCGGGAAAAGCGGAGCTGCGCATGGACATCCTCCGCGAGATACAGAAACTTATGCCCGAATATCCGATAGTGCTCCACGGCGCCTCGTCCGTCGACCCGAAGGTCATCGAGACGATTAACGAATTCGGCGGCTGCATGAAATCCGCGGCGGGCGTGCCCGAAAGCATCCTCCGTGAGGCGGCCTCTCTCGCGGTATGCAAAATAAACATGGATACCGACATACGTCTTGCGATGACGGCGGCGATAAGAAAGATATTCGCCGAAAAACCCGACGTTTTCGACCCGAGAAAATACCTCGGAGCCGCGCGCGCCGACATAAAGGCGACCGTAAAGCATAAAATACTGAACGTTCTGGGTTCAGACAACAAAGCCTGATGAAATACGTATGCTACTTTGACGTGAACTCGCACGACGAGGACGTTTTCGGCGGGCTCCGCCCGACCGCGGTCCTCCGTTATATGCAGGAATGCGCCAATCTGCAGCTTTACACCACGGGCTTTTCATACAAGGATATGTACGACAGCGGCAAGGCATATATCCTCAGCCGCATAAACGCGAGCATTTACGCCGACCTTCATCCTCACGAGAAAATACGCGCCGAATCGTGGCTTTACGACTGTCACGGCGTTGTTTTCAACCGGTTTTACAAGCTGTTCCGCGGCGACGATCTCATAGCCGAGGCGGCTTCGGTCTGGGGACTTATCGGCGTTAAGGATAAAAAAATACACCGCGTGACCGAGGTCGATATATCTCAGCATACCGACGACGACACGGTCGATATCGACGTGCCGCGCCGTACGGTGCGCCGCGACGCGGATTTCGCGCTGTGCGGCGAGCGCGAGGTGACGTACGCCGACTGCGATATGAACGGACATATGAACAACACCGTTTACGCGGACATGCTTTTTTCGTACGCGCCGGAGGTGCGCCGCGGAGATAACTGCCGCGCCGTGTCCTTCAACATATCGTATCTTTCGGAGGCGCCTCTCGGCGAAAATCTGAAAATTTACACCGCCGAGGTCGACGGCATAAGATGCTTCCGCACGGTCAAAAGCAGCGGACAGATAAACGCCGAGGCGGAATTCATAATAGAGTGACGGGGAGGAGATATAAACAATGAAAAACAAAGTCGTGCTTGTTATATGCATAGCGGTGATGCTCGTACCCGCCGTGCTTGCGATAATCCTTTACAAGCCGAAGCCGCCGGAGATAGTCAAGGATCCGGAGAGCGTCAGCCTTGTCACGATAACGGACTCGCTCACCAACACGTTCACGATCGACGACAAGGATGAGATAAAGTTTCTCACCGATCTCGCAAACGGCACGTCCGCGCAGTCCATACCCGACGCGGTCTACGGCTTCAAAACGTTCGTTCTGAAATTCACGAGGGGCGACACCGTCGCAAGCTACCGCTTCTATATGTCGGCGGAAATGCCCGATCAGGTTTATTACAAGGACGGAGAGGACAAATGCTTCAAGGCGGACAGCCTTAAAAGCCGCAGCTTTATGGAAAAGCCCTACGCGGTAAGCCTTTACGACACCGCCGTGCCTGTGCTGACCGTCGGCGATTCCTCGACTGTCATATCGCCGTCGCAGATCTCGTGGAATTACAGCACGGTGGACGGCAATTACATACCGATCTCGGCGCCGTCCTCAAGCGAAGTCAAAAACATAGATAAAATATCGAAAAAAACACTCGGCATATCGTTCTCGCGCAAGCCGTCGAACGCCGTCGTATCGGTAAGCGACAACGGGGAGCAGATGTTCTCGAAGCTGCTCGACGATTTCACCGGCATAACGACGAAGACGGCGAAATACTATCAGGTGCAGATCCACGCGACGTGGAACGAGGAATCCGGTCAGAATTCCTACGGCGCGGCGACGTACGTTTTCAACGCCTACGTCCTGCCCGACGCGGAGTTCTCCTTCTCGGCGACCGACATACAGCAGGGCGGTATGATAGCGATCAGGATCAACAACGCCTCGGCGGAGGGCATAAAAGCCGAATGTACGCCGGACTTCGGCGCACAGCCGATGTTCTATAACGTCGACGGCGGAGCCGTGGCGTATCTGCCCACGTCGTACGAGACGAATCCGGGCGAATACAGGCTCAGCCTCACGTACGACGGCGTTGAATACGACCAGATGATAACCGTGCGCGAATTCAAGTTCAACAGCAAGACCTACACAGATTCCGAAGCTGTCATAAAATCGTTCTTCTCCGCGGAAAACGCCGCGGCTGAGGAAACGATACGCGAATCCGTGTTCTCGTCCACCTCGTCCTCCGGCCTGCTCAGCGGAACGGAAAGGCCGAAATTCCCGACGAAGCGCACGGACCATAAGACGGGCTACGGCAACTACGTGACGTTCAAGAGCACGGACGGCAAAGCGAGACACGACGGCGTGGATTACGACGTTGCGAAAGGCTCCGACGTCAAGGCAGTCCTGTCCGGCGTCGTCGTATACGCCGGCAACATGCCTATACACGGCGGCACCGTAGTCATAGACCACGGAAACGGCGTGAGAACGTGGTACAGCAGGGTCGACGCCTCGAAAGTGACGGTCGGACAGTCCGTCGCGCAGGGCGATCTCATAGCGAAGTCAAACGACAGCGGCTTCGGCGACGCGTCCCGCGTGCACTTCGGCGTCTCCGTCGGCAGAACGTTCGTAAGCCCGCTGTGGGTGCTTGAGAACGGGATCCCGACAGCGTAATAAGCGTATATACCGGCTGACAAGTGTAAAACTTTGTCAGCCGGTTTTTTGACGGGATCAGGAGGCGCGTGCGTGAACACCTTTGTCGCCCCGAAATATCGGGGATTTTAAAGAATAAAGAATAAATAAGAAAGAAAAAAGAATAAATATGGTGTCGCCTGCGTGAACCCCCGCGCGACAATGTCACGCGGGGAACCCCTTACGCGACGATTTGTGCGGCTTCGCCGCATTGGTGGTTCCCCACCCGTGAACCCCCACCGCTGTTCGCGGCGGGGAACCCCGGTCACCCCCAAATCCACCCCCAAACCCCCGCCTCCCCCCAACTTAAGTCGGGGCTTTTTGACGGTATGGAATCCGGGGCGTTGCAGCGTAAGCTGCGCGCGCGGGGTGCCCCCCTGCCGCGCTTTGCGCGGTGCGATATATTTGCTTACGCAAATGTGATATAACAGGCAAGCCTGTTATGATATGCGCTTCGCGCGTGATATGTGCCTTGCGGCACGTTAAGGAGTCGGCGGAGCCGACGGATCGTGCGGCTTCGCCGCGTTGGTGGTTCCCCACCCCCCAAATCCACCCCCAAACCCCCGCCTCCCCCCAACGTAAGTCGGGGCTTTTTGACGGAGTGGAATCCGGGGGCTTTGCAGCGTAAGCTGCGCGCGCGGGCGTCCCCCCACCGCGCCGCGCGCTTATTATATATAATTCATTGATTCGTTTCGCACGTGATATGTGCATTGCGGCGCGTTAACGTTCCGATTTTTATTCTTTTTTCTTTCTTATTTATTCTTTATTCTTTTATTTTCATCTCGGGAGGGCAGACCCCTCCCCTACAAACGGCTTCGTTTATTATGCGGCGGAACTTTACGGGAGGGCAGACCCCTCCCCTACAAGCGGCTTCGTTTATTGTGCGGCGGTGATTTGCGGGAGGGCGGACCCCTCCCCTACAAGCGGCTTCGTTTATTATGCGGCGGAGCTTTACGGGAGGGCAGACCCCTCCCCTACAAGCGGCTTCGTTCATTGTGCGGCGAAAACTTGCGGGAGGGCGATGCCCTCCCCTGCTTTTTGCCTGTACAATACGTTAACACAATAAACCATAAATGATAACAGATGAACGTGTGCGGCGTAAAAATGCTTATAATTGCGTTCAATTCTTAAATATTTATGGAAATTCGACAAAGGTCTTGACAATTTTATATTTTTTTGATATTATTATATTTGTCTATTTGTGCGCCCCCGGAAATAAAGCTCAATTTCTGGGGACGCGGAATAAAAATTTAAGTAAGGTGGTATAGTAATGAGCGAACTTGCAAAAAAGCCTTCTGCTGCCGGAATCGAGGAACAGGCGAACTACGAAAAGTTAGCCAACGTAATCGATCTTTACAGCGGCAAGGAAGGCTGTCTCATTCAGGTGCTGCACGCGGCACAGGAGATATTCGGTTATCTCCCTTACGAAGTCCAGAAATATGTTGCTGACAACATGGGCTTCTCGGTTTCATACGTTTCCAGCGTATCGAGCTTTTATTCGTTCTTCTCCACGACGCCCAGAACAAAGCACGAAGTCAGAGTATGCCTCGGCACGGCGTGCTACGTAAAAGGCGGCAAGCTGCTTATCGAAAAGCTTCAGGAGCTTTTAGGCATCGGCGTTGGCGAAGCAACTGCGGACAACGTTTTCTCCATTCATGTAACGCGCTGCGTAGGCGCCTGCGGACTTGCTCCCGTCGTTGTTGTTGACGACGAGGTCTTCAAGCAGGTCAAACCCGGCGATATAGCCGGTATCCTTGAACAGTACAGAGGTAAATGATATGAGAGTAAACGATGTTAAAGATCTTAAAGCGATTGCCGACGGCTATATTGCCGAGCAGGGCAAATACGAGCACACCATTTACGTCTGCGGCGGCGGCGGATGCATATCCAGCAAATGCCAGGACACAAAGGATTTTGTAAATTCCTACATCAAAGAGCTCGGTCTTACCGACAAGGTGAACGTTGTGTTCACCGGATGCATGGGCACCTGCGCTATGGGTCCCGTGGTCCTCGTTGAGCCGGAGAGAGTTTACTATGTACACGTAACTCCCGAACGCGCGAAGGAGATAATCGACCGTCAAATCGTCAACGGCGAAATAATCGAGGAATACACGTTCTTCGACAAGAATTTAGGCAAACACATACCGCACATCGACGATATCCCGTTCTTTGCCGAGCAGGTACAGATCGTCCTCAACAAATGCGGTAAGATCCCGTTCGATTCGATAGAGGCTTACATCAGCAAGGGCGGCTTCACCGCGGCGGCGAAGGCGTTCGGCATGACGCAGCAGCAGATAATCGACGAGATCACGGCTTCCGGTCTGCGCGGCAGAGGCGGCGCGGGCTTCCCGACGGGCATCAAGTGGAGCGCCGGTATGAAGGCGCAGGGCGACCGCAAGTGCATCGTCTGCAACGCCGACGAGGGCGACCCCGGCGCGTTCATGGACAGATCCGCTATCGAAGGCGACCCGTTCTGCCTGATCGAAGGTATGATGATAGGCGGTTACGCGATAGGCGCGCACAACGGCTACGTATACTGCCGTGCCGAGTACCCCGTAGCGGTCGAGAGATTCAACAAGGCTCTTGACATAGCGAGAGAATGGGGACTTTTAGGCAAGAATATATTAGGCTCCGGCTTTGATTTCGACATAGAGCTTCGTATAGGCGCGGGCGCTTTCGTCTGCGGCGAGGAAACGGCTCTTATGAACTCCATCCAGGGCGAACGCGGCGAGCCGCGTCAGAAACCGCCGTTCCCGTTTGAAAGCGGTCTGTTCGGCTGCCCGACGATAATCAACAACGTCGAAACGTACTACAACATAGCCGAGATAATCAACCGCGGCGCCGACTGGTTCGCACAGTACGGCGTAGGCAAGAGCAAGGGTACCAAGGTATTCGCGCTCGCCGGCGACGTCGTCAACACCGGTATCGTTGAGGTGCCGATGGGCATGTCGCTCCGCAAGCTGATATTCGAGATAGGCGGCGGCATCACCAACGGTATGAAATTCAAGGCGGCTCAGATGGGCGGTCCTTCCGGCGGATGCATAACCGAAAAGAATCTCGACACCTCCGTCGATTACGAGTCTCTTACGGCTCTCGGCGCGATAATGGGCTCCGGCGGACTTATAGTCATGGGCGAAAACACCTGTATGGTCGATACCGCAAGGTTCTTCATGCAGTTCATCCAGGACGAGTCCTGCGGCAAATGCACTCCGTGCCGTATCGGTACGAAGCGTATGCTCGAGATCCTTGAAAGGATCACGCGCGGCAAGGGAACGCTTGAGGATCTCGATACCCTCGAAGAGCTGTCCCACGTTATAAAGGACACCGCGATGTGCGGCCTCGGACAGACTGCTCCGAACCCCGTACTGTCCACGCTTGCAAACTTCCGCGACGAGTACGTCGCTCACATCGTTGACAAGACCTGCCCGGCGCACGTCTGCTCCGCTCTGGCTCACTACTACATAGTCCCCGAAAAGTGCAAAGGCTGTACGCTCTGCGCCCGCAACTGCCCGGCACAGTGCATAAGCGGCAAGGTCAAAGAACCGCACGTGATCGATCAGGATAAGTGCATAAAGTGCGGCTCATGTATGGCGAACTGCAAGTTCGGCGCTATAATCAAGAAGTAAGGAGGGTCAAAACAATGAGCAAAGTTAATATAACCATTAACGGCAAGCCTTACGAAGCTGAAGCCGGCAAGACCATACTTGAAGTTGCAAGAGAAAACAACATATACATCCCCACGCTGTGCTACCTCGAGGGCGTAAACCAGTACGGCGGCTGCCGTCTCTGCATGGTAGAGGTGGAAACGAACGGCCGTCCGATGAGAAACCTGCAGGCGGCGTGTATGATAAAGATAAGCGACGGTATGAACATAAAGACGAATACCGAGCGCGTACGCAAGGCGAGAAAGGTCAACCTTGAGCTTTTGCTCTCCTGCCATCCGCAGGACTGCCTGAACTGCCAGAGATCTCTTGACTGCGAGCTTCAGACCCTTGCAAAGAGAATGAACATCACCGAAAAACGCTTTGTCGGCGAAAGAAAAGAAATACCGCTTGATATCTCCGCCGTTATGACGCGCGATATGTCCAAGTGCGTAAACTGCCGCCGCTGTGTTTCGATGTGCAACAACATCCAGAAGATAGGCGTTTTAAACGCTCAGATGCGCGGCTTCAAGACGATAATCCAGCCGTCCTTCGGCAAGCACATCGCAGATACGGACTGCACAAACTGCGGTCAGTGCATCTCCGTATGCCCTGTCGGCGCTCTGCGTGAGACCGACGCGATAGCTCCCGTTATCAAGGCTATCGAGGATCCGAACAAGTACGTTATAGCTCAGATAGCTCCCGCTGTCAGAGTCGCCATAGGCGAGCCGTTCGGTATGCCGTCCGGCACCGTTGCCACCGGCAAGATGGTCGCGGCTCTCCGTCAGCTCGGCTGCGACGAGGTATTCGACGTCAACTTCGGCGCCGACCTCACGATAATGGAAGAAGGCACGGAATTTTTACAGAGAGCGAAAGCCGCTCTTACCGGCGGCGAGGCCGTCCTTCCGATGATGACCTCCTGCAGCCCCGGCTGGATCAAGTTCATTGAGCACAGATATCCGGAGCTTCTCGACAATCTGTCCTCCTGCAAGTCCCCGCATATGATGCAGGGCGCCGTAACGAAGACCTACTACGCGGAAAAGCTCGGCAAGGATCCTAAGGATATATACCTCGTATCCATCATGCCGTGCACCGCGAAGAAGTTTGAGATAGTACGTCCCGAAATGAACGAAAACGGCGTGCGCGATGTTGACGCTGTTCTCACCACGAGAGAGCTTGCCAACATGATCAAGCAGGCGGGCATAGATTTCGTAAATCTTCCCGACGAGGATTTCGACCCCGTTATGGGTCTTTCCACCGGCGCGGCGGACATCTTCGGCGTAACGGGCGGCGTTATGGAAGCGGCTCTGAGAACGGTTTACGAGATAGTGACCGGACGCGAGCTTCCGTTTGAAAACCTGCACGTTGCTCCTCTCGGAACGTCCGACCAGATCAAGGTCGCCGAGCTCACGTTTGATAACGTTCTGCCCGAGTACAAGTTCCTTGAAGGCTTTACCGCGAGAGTCGCCGTAACGAGCGGCTTTGACGGCGCGGCTCAGGTAATGGAAATGGTCAAAGCGGGCGAAAACTTCCAGTTCATCGAGGTCATGGGATGCCCCGGCGGCTGCATAGTCGGCGGCGGTCAGCCCAGAGGCGTAAGAAGCGAGAAGTGGGCGGCGAGAAAAGCCGGTATCTACTCGATAGACGAGGGCAAGAAACTGCGCAAGTCTCACGAGAACCCCAACATAATCAAGCTGTATAAAGAGTTTTTGGGCGAGCCGTGCGGACACAAGTCTCACGAGCTTCTCCACACTCATTACACCGCCAGAGGCAAGTACAACGAGCT
>CACZVC010000053.1 GCA_902784545.1 uncultured Ruminococcus sp.
GTAAGCTCGGAAGTGATCGACACGGGCTTCGCCTATTCCGATCACAACCCGGTAAAAATGACTTTATCGTTAAAAGGATGATTTTATGATTAAGGATAAACGCGTCGCCGTTATAGGCGCGCTGATGGATCTCGGCGCTATATGCAAGGGCGTCGACAAAGGACCGTTTGCCGTAAGAAAAACGGGATTTATTGAAAAATTGAGAAACTGCGGCTTCGATATAACCGACAAGGGCGACGTCGCGCCGCACAAACCGCGCACCGCCGGCGACACGCGCATGCGGTATGAGAAGGAGATAAACGAGGCGAACGCAAGGCTGTATATAGAAACAATGGCGGCGCACGGAGAGGGGCGCATACCCGTCGTCGTGGGCGGCGACCACAGCGTTTCAGCCGGATCGGTCTCGGCTTCGCTCGACGTTTATAAAAAAATAGGAATAATATGGGTCGACGCGCACGCGGATTTCAACGACGACAAAATAACGCCGACCGGCAACATACACGGTATGCCGCTTTCCGCGGTGTGCGGCTGCGGACCCGACTCGCTCGTTTCCTTCTCGCACAAAAGAGCCGACCCGAAAAACGTCGTTATAATCGGCGCAAGGTCCATCGATCCGCTTGAACGGATAAAGCTCACCGAAAACGGAGTGACCGTGTTTTCCGTCGACGATATCCTGTCTCTCGGCATCGAAAAGGTGGTGGACAAGGCGATAAGCACGGCGGCGAAAAACACGTACGGCATACATCTTAGCTTCGACATGGACGCTTTAGACCCGGAGCAGGCGCCCGGCGTAGGCACGCCCGTCCCCGACGGGCTGAGCGTGGGCGAGGCGGAGTATATCTGCAATACCGTCCGCGAAAAGAGCCGTCTCGTATCCGTCGACGTCGTGGAAACGAACCCCCTGCTCGACAGGGACGGTCTGACCGCGGAGCTCGCGGCGAAGCTGATACTCTGCTGTCTCGGCGCAAAAGAGTCATGATTTATAAAAATAAAAAAATCCGGGAAAAGCTTTTCGCTTTTCCCGGTCAACTTGAAGACAAA
Source organism: uncultured Ruminococcus sp. (assembly GCA_902784545.1). GTDB lineage: Bacteria > Bacillota > Clostridia > Oscillospirales > CAG-272 > UBA1248. The sequence continues at coordinate 1,042 of CACZVC010000053.1, forward strand.
GTATTTACTCCCTTCGTCACGCCGTAAAACGGCGTGCCACCTCCCTCAAAGAGGGAGGCAGATCAAGGCTCCCTCTTCGAGGGAGCTGTCAGCTTTGCTGACTGAGGGAGTTTGTCTGCACTCTGTCCGGGAAAAGCTTTTCGCTTTTCCCGGTAATTTTATTCCGCTTCTTTTTTCATCATTTTTTCTCTCTCTTTGTGATTCATATGGCTCACGGTGAGAGAGAAGACGGTCAGGGTGACGAAGCCGGCGAGCGACAGTATCGCACCGACAAGCTGCAGAGTCTCGCCGACGGCGACTCTTACCTGCATTTTATCGTACGCCTGCTTCTGTTCCAGGACCGGAAGCTTTGACAGATCGTGATAGTCGATATCCTGCACTATACCGCCGATCATAAACAACGCGACGGCGAATATGCAGACGGCAGCTATTACGACGAAAAGTAATTCCTTTTTCATAAAGACCGCCTTTTAAGCTCAGTACGACCGGGCTTTTTTCTTTTTCTTCACGACAGTTATGACGACGATGACGATGGCGGCGGCGAGTATCACCGCGCAGATGATATATATCGCGTAGCCTTTTTCGTTTTCTATTTTAAGCTCTTCCCAAAGCGTGTTCATCAGGTCTCTCGTGTCGTCGGGCAGATCGTGGAAGTATTCCATCTTTGTGTCGTCGTAGCCGTAGAGTATGTCTATCGCGTTTTCGTGAAGCTCCGCCATGGCCTCCTTATAATCCTCGTTTTCGTAAACGAGCTTGTTGGGAGAGGCGTAGCATATCGCCTCGGCGTTGGCTATCGCTATATCCTCGGAGAGCATGAAATTGATATATTCGAGCGCAAGCTCGGGGTTTTTGGAGTTGGACGGAACGCAGAGCGCGTCGACGAATACGTTCGTACCCTCCTTCGGATAATAGAAATCAAGATCCTCGTTATCCTCGTACATCGTAAAGAAGTCGCCCGCGTAGTAGACGCCGACAGCCGCGGAGCCGCTCTTCATTTTGTTGAAGATCTCGTCCATAACGTAGCCCTGGACTATCGCCTTCTGCTTTTTCAGAAGCTCCTGCGCGTTTTTCCAGTCGTCGGGGTTCGTCGAGTTGGAGCTCGTTCCCTGATAGAAGTGCGCTGTTCCGAACGCGTCGCGCGGGTTGTTGAACTGCAGGATGTTGCCGCTGTAATTTTCGTTCCACATAAGCGACCAGCTCTTGTCTATAACGTCCTTCGGCTCGACCTTTTTGGTGTTGTAGATTATACCGACCGTGCCGTAGGTGTAGGGAACGGAATATTCGTTGTTTTCGTCATAGTACAGATTTTTGAATTTCTCGTCTATGTTTTCGTAGTTCGCTATCTTCGATACGTCTATCTTCTGTATAAGTCCCTCTTTCGCAAGTCTCGAAACCATATAATCGGACGGTACGACGACGTCGTAGCTGACAGCCTTCGATTCGAGCTTTGCGTATAAGTCCTCGTTGCTGGCGTACGTTGAATAGCTTACCTTTACCTTTTTGCCGCCGGTGAGCTGCTGTATGCGCTCGTTCCCGTTGCAGTATTTTTCGAATTCGGCGTTGGAATCGAGCGAATCCTCGCTGCCGTCCGAAATATATTCGCCCCAGTTGTAGACGTACAGCGTAACGGTGCCGCCGGTCGACGGGGTGCAGGATACGAGCACGCATAAAACGACTATCGCTGCAAGCGCAAGGCTGACAATTTTCTTCATCATCTGTTTATCTCCTTTGATATATGTTTGACTGCCGCTTAAGCGGTTTTTTTCTTTTTCTTTTTAACTTTTCCGTCGGTTTTGCCGCCGCCTACGAAATTGACGACTATCATCAGTATCAGTATCGCGAATACCATTAGGGCGCACAGCGCGTACATACTGAATTTTACCTCGTGCGCCGTCTGGTTGTAAACGTATAACGGCAGGGTCTTGAAATCGGAGCTCGACACAAAGTGCGATATTACAAAGTCGTCGAGCGACAGCGTAAAGCCGAGCATAAAGCCGGAAATAACGCCCGGCATGATGAACGGCAGCTCCACTTTGAGGAACGTCTGCGACGGCGTACAGCCCAGATCGAGCGCCGCCTCGGTCAGGTGCTTATCCATCTGGCTGAATTTCGGCAGAACGGATAAGATAACGTAAGGCAAATTGAACGTGATGTGTGCTATCAGCATCGTCCAGAAGCCCATTTCAACGACAAGGAAGGGTATCGACGACGCCGCGGCGAACAGAAGCATCATTGAAACGCCGGTAACAATATCCGGATTCATCATCGGTATGTTAGTCACCGATTTTACCGCGGCTTTGACGTATTTGTTTTTCATACGGCTTATGCCGTAAGCGGCGAGAGTGCCGATGAGCGTCGCCGCCGCCGCGGACGATACCGCGAGGATGAGCGAGTTTTTCAGCGCGTCTATCGCCGTGCTGTCGCGGAAAAGCTCCCTGTACCAGTAAAACGAAAAGCCCGAATAATTAGTGAACGACCCGGCTCTGTTGAACGAGAACAGCACGAGTACGATGATAGGCGCGTATAACAGCGCGAATATGAGCGCCATATAGATCTTAGACAGGACTTTCATACTATCAGCTCACCTCCGTCGTCGTCGCCGAAGCGGTTCATCACCGCGACGGATATAAGAATGAGTATCATCATAACGAGCGATATCGCGGCGCCCACGTTTTTGTTGTTGTTCATAAGGAACTGGCGTTCTATCGTGTCGCCTATGAGGTCGAATCTGCCGCCGCCCAGCTTCTGCGAAATGTAGAACGTGCTGATAGACGGGACGAAGACCATCGTTATGCCGGAGATTATGCCCGATTTTGAAAGCGGCAAAGCTACCTTGAACACCGTCATAACGCTGCTGCAGCCGAGATCCTCCGCCGCCTCGAAATATCTGACGTCGAGCTTTGATAACGTCGTGTATATCGGAAGCACCATATACGGCAGAAAGTCGTAGACCATACCGAGGATGACCGCGCCGCGCGTGCCGACTATCTTTACCGTCGGAAGGCCTATCGCGTTAAGAAGCGAATTGAGAAGTCCGCCGTTGTCGAGCATGGCGAGCAGGGAATACGTCCTTATAAGAAGGCTTATCCACATCGGGAGCATCAGAAGCAGAACGAAGACCTTCTGCGCCGACGGCTTCAGCCGCGACATGAAGAACGCGAGCGGATAGCCGATAAGCAGGCAAACTACGGTGGCTATGAACGCGAAAAGCACGGACATGAGGAATATATCGCCGTAGCTTGACAGGTTCAGTATATTGTCAAACGTAAAAGCGCCGTTTGAATCGGTAAAAGCAAAGTATATGACGAAGAGGAGCGGCGCGACGATAAACAGTATCATCCACACGAAGTGCGGCACCGCCGCCGCTTTTTCAAGAAAAGACTTCTTTTTCATTCCGTCTTTTCCTCCTCCGCCGGCTCAGCGACGGACAGCTCGTCAAACTCCTCGCTGTACGACGAATAGTCGCCGAACATATCGGAGTATTCTGATTTTTTCATAACGTGTATTGCGTCGGGCTCTATAAAAAGTCCGATTTCGGAATCGGGCGCGCAGTAGTCGGTCGTCTGTATCATCCACTTGAAGCCCTGTATGTCTACGATTATCTCCCAGTGTACGCCCTTGAAGGTTATCGACGTTACGGTGCCTTTGAGCATTCCTTTGTCCGCGTCGACTATATCCACGTCCTCGGGACGGACGACGATGTCGACCGGCTCGTTCTTTTCAAAGCCGCTGTCAAGGCACTTGAATTCGTGTCCGGCGAATTTCGCGCGGAAATCGTCGAGCATAACGCCGTCGAGAATGTTCGATTCGCCTATGAAATCCGCGACGAAGGCGTTTTTCGGCTCGTTGTATATATCCGTCGGCGTGCCGATCTGCTGTATCCTGCCGTTAGCCATGACGACTATGGTGTCGGACATCGAGAGGGCTTCCTCCTGGTCGTGCGTCACGTATATGAACGTGATGCCCGTCCTCTCGTGAAGCGCTTTAAGCTCGTTCTGCATATCCTTGCGGAGCTTTAAGTCGAGCGCGGCGAGCGGCTCGTCGAGCAGAAGCACCTTCGGATTGTTCACGAGCGCACGCGCTATCGCGACTCTCTGCTGCTGACCGCCCGACAGGGTCGTCACGGAGCGGCGCTCGAAGCCCTTTAAATTGACGAGCTCAAGCGTTTCCTTAACTCTTTTTACTATCTCCGCTTCCTTTACCTTTGCGACGCGCAGACCGAACGCGACGTTTTCAAAAACGTTCAGATGGGGGAAAAGCGCGTAACGCTGAAAGACCGTGTTTACGTGGCGTTTATACGGCGGCACGTCGTTTATCTTAACGCCGTCGAAGCAGACCTCGCCGGTGTCCGGCGTTTCAAAACCGCCTATTATGCGAAGCGTCGTCGTCTTTCCGCAGCCGGAGGGGCCGAGCAGCGTAACGAATTCCTTGTCCCTTATATAAAGGTTTATATCGTTCAGGACCGTTTCGCCGCCGTACGACTTGCTGATATTTTTTAAGTCGATTATTTTTGTCTGTTCCATTTGTGCGCTCCCTTTCTGATACGGCTTCTTTGACCCTTTTCCTTGTTCCGTATATGTAAAAAACACCCCTGACCGCTAAAGCGAACGTTATTTTGCCTTAGGGTAGAGATGTTACCATTCTTTTATAAGGCGTCATATACAGATAAAAAACCGCAAAGGATTAAAGATCCAAATATAACACACAGACGTTCAGGGCAGACGCCCCCGTCCCATCGGAGAACCGACGATCGGTCATGTGAAGACCGATTCCTTATTTTGCGCCTTATTATACCACTATATTCCTCAAAATGCAATACCTTTTTACAAAAATTTCAACTTTATTATTATAACATTTATTTTTCACATCGCGGCGGGTTGGCTTACGTCATCCTGAAATACGAATTTATGAAAACGGAGCCGCACAGTATGAGAAGCGAAGCGTTCGTCGAGGTGTAAAAAAACAGATAAACGGAGAAAAGGTATAAAAGCACGAGAAAAACCGCGTTTATAACGCCGTTTATACGGTCGGCGCGCGTTATTTCGACCGTTGTACGGAGAGCCGACAAAAGCGCCCTGCCGCCGTCAAGGCACGGAAGCGGTATCAGATTCAGAAGCCCGCAGCATAAGGACGCCGTAAAAAAAGCGGAGGACAGCGGCAAAAACAGAAACGCGGTGACGACGTTTGCGGCGGGTCCCGCCAGCGCCGTTATCATATCGTCCCGGTATGACAAAACGCCTTTGTACCGTATATCCGCCCCCGCGGGCGAAAGCGTTATCAGAGCCGGCTTTTTGCGGAGCAGAGCGCCGGATACGAGATGCGCCGTCTCATGTATTATTACCGCGAAAAGCGCGGATAATGCGGTCCCCCGGTCCTGATACGTCAGCCACAGGCAGATAAGCGACGGCAGAAGCACGCTGCACCGCACGTTTTTTCCGAAATAAATGTATCTCATAACGACCCGCCTTTCCCTATTACATATACGTCCCGATGTTTTTGTATGCGCGTTTTTTCATATTTTAATGAAAATACATCAAAATCCCTTGTATAATTAAAATTTCGGGAATATAATAAAAAAAGTGATAATCCCGAAAAAGGACGGCAGTAATGAAGAAAAACACCGAAAACACCACGGTAAACGCGTACGGCGCCGTTTACAGCGACAACAGTACGGAATTTACGAAGGCGTTATCCGCGGCGAAGCCCGGCGAAATTTCCGGCAGGGTCAACCTCACGCGGAAAAAGGCTATAAGGACGGCGGCGGGCGGAGCCGTAAGGTTTGCCGCGATGCTGCTTTGCATAATCGTATTTCTCGGCGCCGCGGGCTACGTCGCGTCGTACGCCATACAGTACGTCGAACAGAAACAGCAGGACGATTATTTCAAAAAAATGGGGCAGGGCGAAATAGAACTGCTCTATCTCAACACGGCGAAAAAAGCCCGCGCCGCCGCGGCGAACTCCGCCCTCGGTCAGACCGTCGAGACGGTCGATCCGACAGATATAACCATAGAAAAGAATAAAGAGTATAACGAGTATCTCGAAACGAAGCGCGCCCAGTTTTTAGGCGTGCAGAGAAGCTACCCCGAGGTATGGGGCTGGATAGATCTGCCCGGGCTCGATATCGACGATATCATAATGCAGTCAAAGGATAACGAAAAATACCTATACCACAAATACAACGGAAAATACACGCGCTACGGCTCCATATTCGCCGACTACCGCGATTCGAGGAAGGTGTTGAACAACCGCAATCTCGTTATATACGGTCATAACATGAACACCGCGCGCGAAATGTTCGCCCCGCTGCTCGACCTCGTTACCGACGAGGAGAAGTTCAGGTCGCAGCTCGTCAACATCATAACGCCCGACGGGCTTTACACCTACGAGCTTTTCTCTGTTTACGACACCTCGGCGTCGTACAACTATATACAGACGAGCTTTACCTCGGACGAGCAATTTCTCGAGTTCTGCGAAGCGTGCAAAAAGAAATCCATTTATAAAAAGGACGTTGAGCTTACGAAGGATTCGAAGCTCATAACGCTTTCCACCTGTACGGTCAGAACGGACGGGATGCGCTGGGCGTTCCACGGAGTGCTTGTCGGCATATCCCAGTAAACGGAGACTGAAATGAAATTATCAGTAATAATACCGATGTATAACGAGGCGTCGATCATCGAAAATTCCGTCGCCTGTTTCGCGGAGTATTTAAAAGAGAATTTTGACGACTACGAGCTTATTTTCGCGGACGACGGCTCGGTCGACGGCTGCGGGGACGTTGTTCTTGATTACGCGAAAAACGATCCCTGCGTAAAGCTCATAAGATATGAAAAAAACCGCGGCAAGGGCTGCGCCGTGCGCACGGGGATGACGGCGTCGACGGGAGATATCGCCGTGTTCACGGACTGCGATATAGCGTTCGGAGTCGACGTTATCGGGCGCGTCGTAAAATACTTTGAAGATAACGGGGACGTCGACGTCGTCGTAGGGAGCCGCAATCTTTCAAAGGACGGCTACGCCGGTTATACGAAGCTGCGCGTCATCGCGTCGAAGATCTATATAAAGCTCCTCGGCGTTCTGGGCGGCTTCAGGCTTTCCGATTCGCAGTGCGGCGTAAAGGGCTTCCGCGGCGCGGCTATAAAGGATATTTTCAGCCGCTGCGAGACGGACGGCTTCGCCTTCGACCTTGAGGTCATAATGACCGCCTCGGCGTTAGGATATAAAACCGGCGAGCTGCCGGTAAAAATAATAAATCACCGCAAATCGAGCGTACACGTTTTTTCCGATTCCTTCAAAATGCTCGCCGACGTCGTGAGGATCAGGCGCCGCGTGCGGAAAACCGTGAAAAAGTAAAAAGCCGCCCTGCAAAAAGGCGGCTTATGAATGAATTTCAGTCATTCCGCTGCGTTTTCCGCTTCGGCGGCTGCGGCTGCGGCGCGTGCCTCTTCAAGAAGCGCGTCCTTCTGCTCGAAGTAAGCGCTTATTACAGCCTTTTCCAGCTTCGCACGGAAATCGGAGTTGATGGGATGAACAATATCACGGAAAGAGTTCTCGGCTACCTTGCGTGAAGGCATAACGATAAAATATCTTTCTCCCGCGTAAATTACCTTTATATCGTGTACGGCTATCTGATCATCAAAAGTTACCGACACTATGGCTCTCATTGTTCCGTCATCAAAAGCTTTTCTAACTTTTACCCCGGTTATTTCCATTTTGGTCTCCCTTCTGTAAAAAGTGAAAATTCCATTTATGTGTGTCTCATTATAATACTATAAACGACAGAATGATATATGTTTTAATAGACGTTTATTTAACAGTTTGAGCGTGTTTGTTAACTTTTTTAACGAGTTTTATTTTAATTCATTTTTAAGAGGGCTTGTATTAAATATGTCGAAGTTTATCTATTATTCGCCGTCAGAAATAAGAAATATTTTGAATAGGGAGCGTAACGTTTATTTCATAGGCATAGGCGGCGTTTCCATGTCGTCCCTCGCCGAGATAACCGCGGCGAACGGTTACGGCGTCAAAGGCTCCGACAGATCGGAGTCGCCCGTCACCGAGGCGCTTGAAAAGCGCGGGATAAAGGTTTTTTACGGTCACGACGCGCAAAACTGTAAGGGAAGCACCATATTCGTTTACAACGCCGCGATACACGGCGACAACCCAGAATATAAATACGCCGGGGAAAACGGTTATCCGCTTATACGCCGCGCCGATTATCTCGGCTACGTCGTATCGTTTTACAAGCGCTCCGTCGGCGTCGCCGGAACTCACGGCAAATCCACGACGACCGCGATGCTCGGCTCGGCGATGGAGGCGGCGGGGCTCGACCCGACCGTGCTGAACGGCGCGGTGATGCGCGATATAAACTCGTCTTACCGGCGCGGCAAAACGGACTGCCTCTGCTTCGAGGCGTGCGAATATACGGATTCGTTTTTGTCGTTTTTCCCGAAAACGGCGCTTGTGCTGAACGTCGGATACGACCACGCGGACTATTTCAAAACCGTCGAAGATTATACGGCCTCTTTCAAAAAATACATCGAACAGTCGCCCGAGGCGGTCATAAACGCCGATTCGCCCGGCTGTCTCAAAGCGGCGGAGGGATATACCGGCACGCTCGTTAAATGCGGTATGTCGGACAAATGCGACGTTTACCCGGAAAACTTATGCGATAACGGCGGATATTTCTCGTTTGACGCGTATTATAAAGGAAAAAAATACGCGCGTATAAAGCTCGGCGTGCCGGGTATGCACAACGTATCGAACGCCCTGTGCTGTATCGGAGCCTGCGTCCTGCTCGGCATTGACGGCAAAGCCGCGGCTGAGGGGATCGGAAAATTCAAGGGCGCGGCGCGGCGGTTCGAGCTGAAAGGCGAATACAACGGCGCGAAGATCTACGACGATTACGCCCACCACCCGGACGAGATAGAGGCGACGCTGAAAACGGCGCGCGCCTGCACGAAGGGCAGACTTTACGCGGCGTTCCAGCCGCATACGTATTCCCGCACGAAGGAATTTTACGACGGATTCATAAACGCTTTCGGTCTTTGCGACGAGGTGATATACTGCGATATATACCCCGCCCGCGAAACGGACACACTCGGCATGTCAGCCGAAAAGCTCGCCGCCGACACGAAAAACGGCGTTTACAAGGGCGATTTCAAAGCTGTCGCCGCTTATCTGCGCTCGGTGCTTGAAAAGGACGACGCCGCGGTCATAATGGGCGCGGGAAACATAAACTGTATGATACCCGATATTATTGAACAGAGGTAATAATGAACGGCGGAGATTATATAAACATCGTATCGGACACTATAAAGGCGGCGTATGAAACCCAGAGGGACGCGCTTCACGCGGCGTCGGCTCTGATAGCCGGGACGGTCGGAAAAAAGAAAAACGTTTTCGTTTTCGGCTGTTCGCACGCGGGTATAATAGCCGAGGAGGTCTTTTACCGCACCGGCGGTCTCGCGGTCATAAATCCGATATTTTTCCCGGCGATGATGCTCAGCACGCGCCCGATAACGATGACGAGCGCGCTCGAGCGCGTGCCGGGCATCGGCTCGGTCATACTCGGGCAGAACAACGTGAACGAAGGCGATCTTCTTATCCTCCATTCCGTTTCCGGCAGGAACACGGTGCCGGTGGAAATGGCGTTGAAGGCGGCGGAGAAAAACGTAAAAACGGTCTGCATAACAAACCTTAAATATTCACGCGCGGTGACCTCGCGCCACCCGTCGGGCAAACGCCTTTTCGAGGTGTGCGATATCGTCATAGATAATATGGGCGAGGTCGGCGACGCGGCGGTTAAAATAGACGGTCTGCCGGAAAAGATCGGTCCCACCTCCACCTCCGTGGGAACGGCGCTTATAAACGCGGTAGTCATCGACGCGGTCGATATGATGATAAAGGACGGCATGATACCGCCGGTGCTTATGAGCGCAAACCTCGACGGCGGTGACGAGCATAACGCGCGCATCTTCAAAGAATACAAAGACAATATCTTTTATATGTAAGTATGAAATATTATCTTGCGATAGACAGCGGCGGCACCAAAGCCGCGGCGATTTTGTATAACGAAGACTTCAAGCGCGTCGCCGTATGCGTTACCGGAAGCGTGCGCCCCAATTCAACGGGCGCGGCGCTCGTAAAAAAGCATACCGAAGATATAATAAACAGACTTGAGCTTAAAGGAAAGACGATAGAGGAATACGGCGGCACCTGCGAGCAAAGCGTTATCGACGCGATAAAAAGCGTCTGCACGGTAAAGGGCAGGGGAATTTTCGGCGAGCTCGATATGGGATTGTCCGCGGCGGGCATATTCGGCGACGGACTTCTGGCTTTGTGCGGAACCGGAGCGACGGTGTTCTCGCGCGTCGGCGGAAAAAAGCTCGCGGCGGGCGGCTACGGCTTCGCCGTGTCCGACGAGGGCTCGGGCTATTACGTCGGAAGGCAGGCGATACTTGCGGCGATACGCGACAGAGAGGGCAGGGGAGAGCGCACGTCGCTCACCGACCTGATCCCGCGGCACCTCGGCTTTTCCGGCAGGGAGGAGCTTCGCGACGCGATATTCTCGTTTTACGCGAACGAGGACGTGTCCCCCGTTACCTGCGTGGCGCGCTGTGCGCCCGTCGCCGTAAAAGCGGCGGAGGAGGGCGACGAAACGGCGGTCAGCATACTCAAAGAAGCCGGCAGGCTTCTTGCGGAGCAGATGTGTTATCTCATAAGGGAAAACGGTCTGCCGGACGGACTGCCCGCGGCGCTTTCCGGCAGTATGTGGCGCGGCAATCCCGTGCTCTTCAACGAGTTTAAAAAAGTACTTACCGAAAAATGCGGAAAGAGAAAAATCGTGATACCCCGCATCGAGCCTGTCCTCGGCGTTTTAGCAAAGCGGATATACGACGAAAAAGGGTCGCTTGACGACGGCGATATATCGGAGCTTTTAACGGAGTTCCCGGAATTTGAATACGGAACGGAGGCAAAAAAATGCTGCTTGAAAGATACAGAGAGGCGATAGACGGCCTTTTCAAAAAGGTGCGCGACACACAGACGGAAAACATAATAAAAGCGGGAGAAACGGTTGCGGAAAGCATAGCGAACGGCGGCTGTATATTCCTGTCGAGCATATGCCACAGTATGGAAATGGATTCCATATACCGCGGCGGCGGTCCGATATTCTATAAGCATTTCAGCTATAATCTGAATATCGAAAACGGCGCGAGAGAGCGCGACCGTTCCGACCTCGGCATAGACTCTCAGGGCGCGGAGGCGAGATACGCGCTCACGCAGTCGAATTTCCGCCCCGGCGACGTGCTGTTTTTAAGCTCCGTATCGGGCAGGACGAAAAAAGTCGTCGATCTGGCGTACGAGGCTGTTAAGCTCGGCATAAAGGTCATAGCGTTCACCTCGATGGAATACGCCGTAAAGGTCGACCCGGTGCATCCGTCCGGCAAAAAGCTGTACGAGATAGCCACGATAACGATAGACAACTGCGCCCCCGCCGCCGAAGCGATGCTCGACGTCGACGGAATAGA
>CACZVC010000054.1 GCA_902784545.1 uncultured Ruminococcus sp.
AAAGCGATGGAAAGCTTTGCGCCGTATATAGACAACTGGTCGACCTGCGACACGATATCGCCCGCGGTGTTCAAAAAGCATAAGGATATCCTTACGCCGAAAATACGGGAATGGATAAGGTCGGACAGGGTATATACGGTAAGGCTCGGCGTCTGTATGCTCATGAAATATTATCTTGACGAGGATTTTTCGCCTGAATACAACGACCTTGCCGCCGGTATCGTATCGGATGAATATTACATAAATATGATGTGCGCGTGGTACTTCGCCACGGCGCTCGCAAAGCAGTACGAATATACGGTGCCGTATCTTGAAAAACGCCTTCTTACGCCCGCGGTGCATAAAATGACCGTGAGAAAAGCGCTCGAAAGCTACAGGGTGTCCGACGAGCGGAAAGCGTATATCAGAAGTCTTAAATAAAATGATCCGGCTGACGACGTCAGCCGGATGTTTATTACGCTTTTTGTATGGATTCATACGCGGCGTCAAATTCCGATACGTATGATCCCGTCACGTCGGTGAAGGTTATCACGACGACCTTGTCGCCCGAGAAATAGTTGCAGCTCTTCTGCTTCATCGCGCTGCCGTTTACCGTCACGTTGTACGTTATGATAACGCGGTCCAGGTCGCCGAACTTGTCGCGCGTTACTGTAAGATCCGTTACCGCGCCGGCGCCGAATATCTGATCGTACATGAGCTGAAGGCTTTCCTTCGTGTAGTTATCGACCTTATCAACGCCGGAGGTCAGGGTTATGTTGTCGGATTTTGCGGGATATTCCGGCGGTACCGCCGTTATGACTTTCTGACCGCTCGTGACGCTTTCGGTCGTTGTAAATCCCGCGGGAAGCTCTATGGATATCCCCTCGAATACGAGCCGTCCGTCCTGCGCCGTTTCCTCCGCAGTATCCGCTGCCGTCGTTTCCGCTTCGGTCGTGACAGCCTCCGTCGTCACGGCTTCGGTCGTTTCCGCTTCGGTCGTTACGGCGACCGTCGTTGTTTCCGGCTTGCCGGGCGTGCAGGAGGCGAAAGCGAGAAGCGCGAGCATAATTGCGAGCGCCGCCGCTGTTATTCTTATACTTTTCATTTTTTACCCTTTCTTTTATTTCTTACGGAATATTATATCACTCTCCGCGCCGCTTGTCAAGCGTGCGGATAAAAATACTGCGTGTACGCGGTTTTGCCGTCGAAGCCGACCGCCTCCGCCCTTACGAAGCTCACCTTGTCCGACAGAGGGAAGGACGCCTCGTAAACCGTGCCGCCGGTCACGGTCGTGTACGGACTGTAATACAGATTTGAGAAAAACTGAACGTATTTACAGCCTTCGGGACAGTAAACCCTGAAACAATTCCCCTCGACGCGCGCGGTTATAAACAAACCGTTTGAGGCGATAACGTCGCCTTTTTTTATCGCGGCGCATATCGCGTCCTCCGTCAGCTCCGCCGCCTTTACGTATACGAAGCCCCGACCGACCTCGTCGCCGTAAAAATGCGTATCGTCCGCCGCGGTCAGCACCGCGCGGAAGCCGAGAAGCGCCGCCGTGTCGATTATCGTGCCGGAATAAGGTCTTGCGGAATACGGATAGCCCGATACGGAATTATATATTTCCGTGCAGTCCACGCCTTTCAACTCCGCCATTTTGTCGGGGCGCTGAAGCGACCACGCCGGATGAGCGAGCGTTGCGATACCGCCCGCGCGTTTTATACCGTCTATGAATTCCTGCGGTCCGTCGCCTCTTTTTACTTCGGGCTTTTCCTTCATACCGTAGCCGACGACGTGATAACATCCGTCCGTTATGCAGTCGTATTCAACGCCCGACAAAACGAGCATACCGTCGTATACGCCCGCCTCCGATACACGCCAGTGATCGGTAAGAGCAAGAAAATCAAAGCCGAGCGATTTATATATCCGCTTAACTTCGTCGGGCGTTTTCGCTCCGTCGCTTTCCGTCGTGTGCGTGTGCAGGTTTCCCTTGTACCATTTGCTGCCGTCCCTGTCAAGAAGCATACGTCACGCCTTCTTTCCGAAGATGGATAAAAGCCATACCGCCGTGTGCGAGGCGAAGCCGTGGTTGCAGGAGGCGTAATCGCCGTCGTTTTCCCAGAGCGTGCCGGTCTTCTGCGCCATGTAGTCGAAATAGCCGCGCACGTTGTCGAGAAGCTCGCTGTAAAGCCCTTCTCTGAAAAGCAGTTCGAGTCTGAGATAGTTTCCGATAAAGGCGTTTGCAAAGAAAATGTCGGGGTGTTTGTTGTTGTTTTTTCTGTCCGGTCCGAATTCGGTCACAAGCGTGTTCCAAAGCTCCGGGTAAAGCTCTTTTGTCGCAACGCCGGTGAAAAACGCGTAATACTGGCACGATTCGGTGCAGAGATTCGTTATCTTCGCCTCGCTTCCGACGTAAACGGCGTTGTCGCAGAACCATTTGCCGGTAAACGACTGCTCCCTTATCTTTTCGGCGAGCCTGTCCGCCTCGTCCGACAGAGCTTTGTCACAGTAGATGTTCGCGATCGCTTTTTTGAATTTGCAGTAGAGCATATTCGTCGGATAGTTTATATCCTGCGTAAGTTCGTTCGACTTCGACCATTCGATAAACACCCAGCTTTGCAGTTTTTCAAGCAGTCCGTCTTTGTTCTCGAAGCCGCGGAAGAACGAAAGCAGAGCGTACACGCGCTCCTTCGCGCTGTTTATAAGCTCCGTATCGCCCGATCTGCGTAAATATTCTTCAAGCTCAACGACGTACCACATAGCCCAGTTCGGTATATACGTGTGGTCGTTGTGGTCGGACGGATAGCACATCGGAAGCATACCGTCGGGTATGAATTCGAATTTTTTCGGCATTATGAAGTTTTCCAAGAAGTTCTTTTCGACCCTGCTTCCGCCGGTCAGCGCATATTCGGTGCGGGAGGTGAAATAGCTGTCGCAGAGCCAGCCCGCGCGCTCGCGCGAGGGGCAGTCCATATAAATGTCTATCGTGTTCTGCCTGAACGTGGAAACGGCGGCTTTATATACGCGGTCGAGCGCCTCGTCGCCGAATTCCGGCGCTTTTATAAGCTCCGCCGACGGATACTCGAAGCGGATGAGTCCCGCGTTCGTTATTTTCACGCTGTCCGCCGTCGAACAGAATTTTGCATAGCGGAGCGAATACGGCTCAAAACCGGTCAGCTTGTATTTGCCGGGTTTAAGATCGTATATGACCGCACTGCACGCGCCGAACCGCGTGAAATTGACGTCGCCGCCGCAGAGTATCTCGTCAAAGCTTATGTAAAGCCTGCCGCCGCTCGTCTCTATCTCAAATCCGATGAATCCTGTGTATTCCGCCGAAAGGTCGAATATCGCGTATCCGTTTTTTGAAAGCGTGACGCTGTCCGCGGGCAGATCGTATTCTTCGAGCGAGCAGTCAAGGTTTTCGACCTCGCGGCTTATAACGAGCGAAAGCTCGTCCTCTTTAAAGCCCTTCAGCTTTTCACCAATGGCGGTCAAAGCCCTGTCGTTATAATGATGCTCGCTCTCCTTTACGCGGAATTTGCCGCGCGATACGACGCGCGTGAACGCCGAAAAATCGTACTCCGGATATAAAACTCCGCGCTCGATAAAGTTCTTTTTCTCCGTCGGCGCGACAGTCACCGGTTCCCGCTTTGCGGGCAGGGAATAAGCCTCCGTGAACGGACGCTGGAAAGAATAGCGCTGGACCTTACGCACCCTGTCCGTATATCTTTCGTAAGTAAAGCCGGGACCGTCGGTGAAAGCGGTGATCTCGTCTCCGTCGTAAAGCTCGGCGCAGATGAACGACGGCTCGTCGAGAAGATAAAAGCTGTTCACGTTGTACCCGGCGACGATAACGGAAATTTCGTTTTCCTCCCTGTCGCATAACGGGCTCAGATCAAGCGAGTCCGCACGGTAAAAGCCGTGGCCGGCGCGCGCCGGTCCCTCCGCGGCGAGCTTTCCGTTTACGAATACCTGATAAAGCGAATGCCCCGCCAAATCGAGCCTCGCCCGCTTTCCCGCTTTTGCCGACAGCAAAAGCGATACGTTCATCTCTTTTTCCTCGCCCGAAATCCATACGGGCGACGCTTTTTTGAAGTTGAATCGTTTCATATTATCTCCTTATCGTTTTATTTCCATTGATTGCGGTGCTTTTGATAAGCATCACTCATATATTCGTTTTTTGGAAGCTTCAAATAAAAAACTATTATTTTATGCATAACATTCAAATTTTGTATTGTCTTTTCAGCATTTATATTTGATTTAATCAACACATTAATAAAATCTGTTATAGCATTATCCAAAGATATAATAATATCTTCTTTTCTCAAGTATGTTATATACTTTTCTTTACTGTCTTTGACGCATTTTATACAATATTTATCATTTTCAACCGGTTGGATAAGCAAATGATAATCACCTTCAAAAAAATACCATTCGCATGGTTCTTTTTTTTCGATGTATGTGAAATAATCACTAAACCACATACCGAGTACAATAGATGTAGAATCAACCCAATGATAACACGGAAAATGATAAAACGTATCAAAAGTTATAAAACACTCAGATGTAATAATCCCATCATACGTTGTCAACGGCGTATTGCTGTTTATGGATATTTTCATAAATCCTCCGATTTTGACCATGCTTATTCAATCGTGGTTGTATTATAATTAAATCAAAAGTACGTTGGACGTTTCTGCGATAAAGCCCCGAGCAAATGAAGTCACTCGCTGCGCTCGTTAATGAAGACGCCGCCGTCTTTTATTTTATCGGCGAAGCGTGTTTGTCTGCACAGCGTCTTCATTCTTCATCAACTCTTTTGCGGCGTCTTCATTTTTGTTCATCTTTGATGAACAAAAACCCCGCCGGGCCGTGTGGTCAGGCATTGAGAAACCCTGCTGTGCAGGTTGGTGTCCTCTCCCGTACTTTGTGCTCCCAACGTCTTTTTATCCCGTGCGCGTTGCCGCTTGAACAGGGGATAGAAAGGAGGTCTGCATCCCGACACGGGAAGCCCGGACTCCGTTATTCTCTCGTGGGTCTTAACACCCGTACCATCACTAACCAAGCAGGATAGTTTTCAGCTGAACATTTTTCCGCCCGATCTGTTGACGTAAAAGTATTCCTCACCGTCGAAGACGAGCGCGGCGCCGTCGGCGAAGGGATATACCGTTTTATAGCTTTTTAAGAAATCTCCCGTCGTACCGTCGAGTCTGAAATATACCGCGCCCTCCGTACCGCAGAACCGGTAATATTCTTTGTCGCGCCCGGCGTACAGCCGCAGAGCAGGGAAAACAGGAGAAGCAGCGCGATAAAGGGTATCGCCCTTTTTATCATTCGTCATTACCCTCGTCGTAATCTATTTCGGAATTGAGATAGTCGTCTATCTCCGCGGCGACTTCGTTGAATTCGTCCTCGTCGTCGACGGTGACGAGCATCGTCTCGCCCTCTTCCTCCTCGGCGCGGAGGATAACGTAGCCGTCGTCCTCGTCGTCCTGCTTTTCGGGCAGAAGAGCGTAGTACTGCGCTCCGTTGTATTCTATTATGCAGAGTATTATGAATTTTTCCTCTTTGCCGTCCTCGTCCGTTAAAACGATTATTTCGTCCTCGCCGAATATTTCTTCTGACATCGTATCATATCCTTTCGTTTCTTATCACTTATATTTTACTCTATTTTTCTTAAAATGTCAAGTATAAATGCAATAATAAAGAAAGTTTATTTCAGTTAATACATTTTATGTTGACTTTTTGCGCGATATGGGTTATAATAACCGAAGAAATCATAAAAAAGAGGACATATAATGAGCTTCAGAGAAAAACTTGCAAGATTCTTTTACGGCAGATACGGCTCCGACAAATTAAACACGTTTCTGCTCATAGTCTGCATAATTATATTGACCGTCGCGATGTTTCTGCCGGTCGTGCCGTCGTATATACTGCGCGGTCTGTCCGTGCTTGTAATGGGTTACTGCATATTCCGCATAATGTCGAAGAACGTCGACAAAAGAAGAAGGGAGAACGCGGTTTTCCAGAAGATATTATTCGCGGTAAAGTCGTTTTTTATCCGTCAGTTCAACCGCGTGCGCTATATAAAAAAATACCGTTACAGAAAATGCCCGGGCTGTAAAAACCATCTGCGCTTTCCGTATAAAAAAGGTACGCACGGCGTAAAATGCCCGAAATGCGGCAGGGAATTCAGCATAAGGCTGTGAAAGGAAAAACGATATGTCAAAAATACTTATAGCCGACGACGACAGGTCGATAGCCGAGCTTATCTCCGACGCTCTGACCGACGAGGGCTACGAGACGGAGATAGTGGGGGACGGCGAGCAGGCGCTCCGCAAAATCTATAATTCCGCCGGATATTCCCTTATAATGCTCGATATAATGATGCCCGGCGTGGACGGACTCGAGGTCTGCCGCCGGATAAGGGACGAGGTGTCGTGTCCCATTATTTTCGTGTCGGCTAAAAACCGCACGATAGACACGCTGCTCGGTCTCGGTATGGGGGCGGACGATTACATCGCCAAGCCGTTCGTTCTCGACGAGCTCGTTGCGCGCGTGAAGGCGCATCTGCGCCGCGAACAGCGGACGCTTCCGGTAAACGAGGCGAACGTGGTGAGATGCGGCGACATAGAGATACACAGGGACACTTATTCCGCTTTTAAAGCCGGGGAAAAAATACCGGTTTCCGCGAGGGAATTCCAGCTTTTGCAGTATATGATGGAAAACGAGGGCAAGGTATTGTCGCGCGACCGTATTTTCGAGGCGGTCTGGGGTACGGAATACGGCGACCCCGGCACGGTCGCGGTCAATATAAAAAACCTGCGCGACAAAATAGACGTCGAGGGCAAGTATATAAAGACGGTCTGGGGCGTGGGATATAAATTCACGACGGTGGAGCAATGAAATTAGGCACAAAGCTCATTATCATGATCGTCTCCGCGTTTCTCATAAACACGGTCGTGACGGTTATCTTCACGATGCCGGACGTGAATCCCGCGGTATCGCTGATTGTCATAGTATCGACGCACGCCGCAACGTTTCTTGCCGCCGTTATCGCCGTGCGGCTCGTGATCACGAAGCCGCTCAAAAAGCTGATAGAGAACATAAAAAGCTACCGCTCGGGAAAAAAGCTGCCCACGGTGCAGAGAAACGACGAGATAGGAGAGCTTTACAACAGCTTCGCCTCGATGACGGATCAGCTCGACGAGGAGAAATCGGCGCAGAACAGGATAATAGCGAGCATTTCGCACGATATAAAAACGCCGCTGACCTCCGTTATGGGCTATACGGAATTTCTTAAAAACCCGAATCTGCCGGAGGCGCGGCGCGTTAAATATATAAACACGATCTACGCGAAGGCGCGCGATATTCAGGATACGGTGCTCGGCTTCGACGATTATCTGAGCCATAATATCGACCTGAATCTCAAACGCGAATTCATGACGGTAAAGGAGCTTTTGTCGTCCGCCGCCGAGGATATAAATACAGACGTCGTCGACAGAGGCGTGGCCGTTACCTTCGACTGCGGAGACTGCGGCGACGGGCAGATATACGTCGACAAGGCGCGTCTACGCCGCGTGTTCATGAACGCGGCGGGCAATTCCGTACGCCACTCCGGGAAAAAAGAGCTTGAGATCTCCCTTACCGCGAAAAAAGAAGGAGACGACGTCGTTATAAGGATAACGGACAACGGTGTAGGCGTAAAGCCCGATCAGCTCGAAAAGATATTCGAGCCGTTATATACGACCGATACGAGCCGTTCCGTCGCCGGTCTCGGCCTGTCGATCTGCCGCGAGATAATCGGCTCGCACGGCGGCAGGATCTGGGCGGAAAGCGAATACGGCAAATACTTTTCCGTCTGCTTTACGCTCGGTATAGTCAAAGAAAAACAGGATTGAGCTGACAGCCCCTCAAAGCCGCCTGCGCGCATTTATCTACCGCGCCGAAGTCGCAGACGAGCGAGTGGGGCTTTTTTTCTTTGTCGTCCATATACATCGGCATGAAATAATAATTCTTTCTGTTCAAAAGCGCTCCTATGTTTGACAGATTCGCGCCGAGCGCGTCGTTCGAGCAAAGCCCTATAAGAACGGGTCTGTCAGCCCGCACCGTCGCCTTCGCGGCGAGCGTCACCGACGTGTCCGATACGCCGGAGGCGAGCTTTGACAGGGTGTTTCCCGTGCAGGGGCAGATTATGAGAAGGTCGAGCGGCTCGAACGGACCGAGAGGCTCCGCGCCGTCTACCGTCGTCACGGGCTCCCTGCCGCATATTTCCGTAACGGCGGAGATAAGCTCGCCGTGTGTGCCGAAGCGCGTGTCCGTATTCGCCGCGCGCTCGGACAAAACCGGTACGACCTCGTACTTTTCCGCAAGCTCCGACAGCGCGGAAAGCGCTTTTTTGTGCGTGCAGAAGGAACCGCAGATACAGTAACCGAGCTTCATATCACGCCGCGCCTTTCCATTATAGCCGCCGCCGCGTCGGCTATGTCGGTCCCCGCCGTAAGAGGCGCGGTCTTGCCGGGCAGCGACAGCGCGTGCACCGTTTTTATCCCGAGACGGAACGCCGCCTCGATATCCACGCCGCCCGGCGCGGAGGCGAGGTCTATCACAAGCGCGTCGTTGCTGGCGAACGAAAGCACGTTGTTGTCGAGCACCTGCGCGGGGACGGTGTTTATTATAAGCGCTTTGCCCTGAACGGCGCGGCATATATCCTTCATTTTCGCCGTTTCGTGACCCGCGGCAAAAGCCCACGCGAGCGCGTCCGTGCGCCGGGCGCAGACCGTGACCTTCGCGTTCAGCGCGGAAAACGCGGCGGCGACAGTCTTTCCCACTCTGCCGTAGCCCAGAACGAGCGTTTGCAGCCCGTTCACCGTCACCGGAAGCTCGCGCATGGCGAGCTCGAGCGTACCCTCAGCCGTCGTAACGGCGTTTTTTACCGTCAGCTCCTCGTCCTTCATATAATCCACTACGGTGAGCGACGATTCCTCCGCGGCGGATAAAAACGACGGGCGGCAAACGCCGGCGAGCACAAGCTGCGTCGGCTGTATCAGATCCATAAGTCTGTCGAGCCTCAGCTCTTCGCGGCAGAACGGCGCGTTTACGCGCACGCCGTCGCGTGAAAGCGGCACCGGCAGTATAACCGCGGAGGCGCCTTTGACAGCGTCCTCGACCGTGCGGCACCTCACCGCGTCCCCGCAGTCCGCCCCCGTGTTTTCAAAACCGTAAAAGCCGACCTCGAATCCGCGCCCGGCAAGCTCCCGCGCGCAGTAAAGCATCCGCATATCGCCGCATATCACGGCGAGACGTATATCGTTATATTTGTTGTTCATGGTTTATACCCTTGACCGGAATTGAATAATAAAGAAAAGAACAGATCCGCGGGCGCATCGCGATCCCGCGCCGCGCGTATCGGCATCCCTTTACTCTCATTATATGTTTTTTCTTTCTTTTTGACATTCCGCACGGTTTTTGTAAATATGCGTCGAAAATTCATACTTACAGTCACAAAAATTCAACAAATATTGATATTAAATTGAAATATAAGCGGAAATATTATTGTAAAATAGATAGGAGATTTTATGGGAGTATCATCATGAGCGAAAAGGATTACAGCAAAAAGATATTTACCGTGCCGAACGTCATTTCGATGTTCCGACTTTTGCTCATACCCGTTTTCATTATTTCCTACGTGGTGATGAAAAACGATCTTCTTACGGTAATACTGCTTACCGTGTCCGGCGTAAGCGACGTGCTTGACGGTTTTATAGCGCGTAAATTCAATATGGTGTCGGATCTCGGCAAGGCGCTCGATCCCGTCGCCGACAAGCTTACTCAGCTCGCGATGATATTCTGCCTCATTTTCCGCTATCCGTATATGATAATACCTTTCGTTCTGCTCGCGGTAAAGGAAATTATCGCCGCGGTCACGGGGCTTGAGGTCATAAAGGTCACAAACGTGGTGAGAAGCGCGGAATGGCACGGCAAAGCCGCGACGTTCTGCATATACGTCACTATGATACTGCATCTTGTGTGGAAGATATTTTTCAGGGTCGAAATACCGTTTACCGTATCCGTGATCTCCGTCGCAGTAACGACGGCGGTAATACTTTTGTCGTTCATACTCTACACGGCGCGGAACATAAGGCTGATCAAGGGCGCGAAAAAGGAAAGCGCTGAAAATAAATAAAAGGGAGAATATCTCATGTCAGTAGTTTACGTCTTTTACAACCCTCTCGCCGGTCACGGCAAAGATCCGCTCGACAGAGAGCGCGTCAAAAACTTTTTCAAGGACAAGGAATGTATTTTCTGCGATATGACCGCGAAGGAAACGTACGGAGAGGTCGTCGGTAAGATCAAAGAGGACGATACGCTTGTGATCTGCGGCGGCGACGGAACGCTCAACCGTTTTCTCAACCTGTCTGAGGACGTTCCGGTCAAATGCAGGATCTACCACTTCCCGGGCGGCAGCGGAAACGATTTCGCGCGCGATCTCGGCAAGGACGCGGACGCCGATCCGTTCGATATAACCGAATACTGCGCTCATCTGCCGACTGTCACGGTTAACGGCAAAACGTCGAAATTCTTAAACAACGTCGGCTTCGGCATCGACGGCTACTGCTCCGAGGTCGGAGACGAGAAGAGAAAACAGTCCGACAAGCCCGTAAACTACACGAGCATTGCTATAAACGGCCTTTTGTTCCACTACAAGCCCACCAAGGCGACCGTCACGGTCGACGGCGTAAAGCACGTTTTTGAAAAAGCGTGGCTCGCCCCGACGATGAACGGCAGATTCTACGGCGGCGGAATGAACGCCGCGCCGGAGCAGGACAGACTCAAAAACGACACTCTGTCCGTAATGCTTTTCCATAACGTCGGCAGGATAAGAGCGCTTCTTGTCTTCCCCTCGATCTTCAAGGGCGAGCACGTAAAGCACGACAAGGTAGTCACGATACTCAAAGGCAGCGAAATAAAGGTCGAATTCGATTCGCCGAGGACCGTTCAGATAGACGGCGAGACCGTGAAAAACGTCACGGAATACACGGCGAAAGCGCCGAAAAAATAAAAAAAGCACCGTTTCCGCCGCCGAATATGTAAACAAAAAGATCCGGTTTGATGATCACCATACCGGATCTTTTTTTTGATTTTATTCTACCGTAACGCTCTTTGCAAGGTTTCTCGGCTTATCCACGTCACAGCCGCGAAGCACGGCGGTGAAATAGGCGTAAAGCTGTACCGGCACTATGGCAACGATCGGCATAAGATACTTGTTGAGCTCGGGCAGTCTGATATATTCGTCGCATATATCGCGGTTTTCCTCAACGCAGGACGTGACGAGTATAACGTGACCTCCGCGAGCGCGTATCTCCTTGACGTTCGACACCGTTTTTTCGGCGATATCGGGGTTTGTGATAATTGCCATGCAAGGCACGCCGGGGGTGATAAGCGAAATGGTGCCGTGTTTAAGCTCGCCCGCGGCGTACGATTCGCAGTGCATATACGAAACTTCCTTTATCTTCATCGCGCCTTCACAGCCCGTCGCGTAGTCCTGTCCGCGCCCGATTATATAATAATCGCCGAACGGCTTGTTGTATTCCGCATAGCGTTTGCAAAGCTCAACGTATTTGTCGGATATAACGTGCGACACGGTCTCGGGCAGGCGTTTCATATCGGACAGTATTTCGCTTATAAGCTGTTTATCAGCCGTGTTTCTGTCAAACGCGAGGCGCAGAGCCAGAAGATACATTATAAGCACCTGCGCGGTGAAAGCCTTTGTCGTTGCGACCGCTATCTCCGGTCCGCAGCGGGTGTATATCACCTCGTCCGCTTCTCTCGCTATGGAGCTGCCGACGACGTTCACTATCGCGCAGACCTTCGCGCCCTTTTCGTGCGACAGGCGCAGAGCCGCGAGAGAGTCAGCCGTTTCGCCCGACTGGGAGATGATGAAAACGGTATCGCCCGGTCCCACCATCGGATCGTCGTATCTGAATTCCGACGCTATCGTAACGACGACGGGTATCCTCGCAAGATGCTCGATCATGAATTTGCCGAGCAGACCCGCGTGCATCGCCGAGCCGCAGCCGACGACGAAAATGCGCTTTATATCGGACGTGTCGGGTATTTCCGAGCTGAATATCTTTTCCGCGCCGTCAGCGGCGTGCATCGAGACGAGCTGACGGAGAGTCTTCGGCTGCTCGTATATCTCTTTGAGCATAAAGTGCGGGTAACCGCCCTTTTCTGCCGCTTCAAGGTCGAAGTCGGCGGTGAGAAGCGACTTTTTGTCCGTTATGTCGCGTCCGTCAAGGTCATAGAATCTTATTTCGCCGCCCTTCAATTCGGCTATCTCGCCCGCGTCCATAAGATAATACTTTCTCGTATAGGACAGAACGGCGGGAATGTCGGAGGCGATAAAGCACTCGCCCTCGCCCTTTGCCGCTATAAGCGGACTGTCGCGGCGAACGGCGTA
>CACZVC010000055.1 GCA_902784545.1 uncultured Ruminococcus sp.
AAGGGCGAGGCGCTCGAAGGCGAATATACGCTCACCGGCACCATAACCGAAGTAAATACGGCGTACAGCGCGGATTACAAAAACGTGACTGTAACTATTGCAGTCGACGGTTTCAGCCAGTATCCGGTCGAATGCTTCCGTCTTGCAGGCACCGGCGCAGATACGATTAAGAAAAACGATAAGATCACCGTTACGGGCAAGATCAAGAATTTCGACAACGGAACGGATAAAGGCAAGGTGGAATTCGATAAGGGCTGTAAGCTCGATAAGATCGACTTCGTATCCGAGGACACTTCTCCCAAGCTCGACACGCCCGAAAAGATAGTCAAGGCGCTTTACGCTCTCAAAGGCGAAAAGACCGTTTCGCTTGACGGCGGTCCCTATACGCTTACCGGCAAGATAACAAAGATAACGACGCCTTACGATTCCGTCCATAAAAACATAACGGTGGTTATCGCCGTCGAAGGACTTGAGGAATATCCCGTTATGTGCTACCGTCTCAAAGGCGAAGGTGCGGATACGCTCGCAGTCGGCGACGTTATAACCGTTACAGGTCAGTTAAAATTCTACTACAAGAGTGCGGACAATTTCGAATATGAATTCGACTCCGGATGCACTTTTGAGAAGTAAAGGATTGGTATGATTATGAAAAAGATTATTTCCGCCGCGCTTACCGCGGCAATGCTCCTTACCGTTTTATGCGTCGGCGTATTCGCGGCTGACGACTCCGTTACGTTCAAGTTTTCCGAAATGGGATACAGCAACGAGCAGAAGGTCGAAAAGATCGAAAAAGACGGTATAACGATAGAGCTTTCGCTCGGAACGAACGATAAAAACAACTACCCGGCTTACTACGATAAAGGCGCGGCGATCCGTATATACAAAAACAATACCTTTACCGTAAAAAGCGAAAAGGCGATAACCTCAATTAAATTCACGTTCATATCCGATTACGCTGCGGAATACAAGCCCGACAACGGCACGGTAAAGCTCGAAGGTCTGACCGCGACATGGACCGGAAACTCCAAGTCGATAAAGTTTGAAAACCCCGATCACGCCACGAGAGTTCCCGAAATGGTATTCAGCTTCGGCAGCTCATCCTCCGGACAGTCCCAGCAGAGTGATCTCGACACGCCCGAAAAGATCGTAAACGCGCTTTACAATCTCGGAAACGGTGAAAAGCTCGCCGGCGGTCCCTATACGCTCGAGGGCGTTATAAAGCAGGTAGATACCGCGTACAACACTCAGTTCTCCAACATCACCGTAACGATGATAGTCGGCGATATGACCGATAAACCCGTTCAGTGTTACAGACTCGGCGGCGAAGGCGCCGATAAACTCGACGTAGGCGACACCATAAAGGTCCGGGGCGAGCTTAAAAACTACTACAACAGCAACAGAAACACAAACACTTATGAATTCGATCAGGGCTGTACTCTGCTTTCCTACAAAAAGGCAGAGGTCGTCGAGCCGGATCCCGTATACAACACCGCGAAAGAGCTTGTTGATGCCGCTTACGCGCTTAAAAAAGGCGAGGTAATGCGCGGAACGCATACGCTCACCGGCAAGATCATAAGGATAGATACTCCTTACAGCTCGCAGTTCGGCAACATTTCCGTAACGATAGTCGCGGAAGGTCTTGAAGACAAGCCGATGTACTGCTACCGTTTAGTAAACGGCAAAGACGTCGATTACGTCGACAAATTAGCCGTAGGCGATACGATAACCGTAACGGGCAAGATAAAGAATTACGACGACGGAAGCAGCGAAAACGGAATCGTTGAATTCGACCAGAACACAACGCTTGATTCCTACACGGTAGGCGAACACAGCGGCGAACAGGGCGGCGACGATCTCCCGAAGACGGACGCCGAAATAATCGAGGCTCTCTACGCCTTGAAGGACGGCGAAACGCTGAACGGTCCGTTCACGCTCAAAGGCGTGATATCCAATATCGACACCGAATACAACTCGCAGTATGAAAACATAACGGTCACGATAAAGGTAAAAGGCTTTGATGACAAACCCGTAATGTGCTACCGTCTTAAAGGCGAAGGCGCGGACAGACTTGAAACAGGCGATACCATAACGGTAACAGGTCATTTCAAGAACTACAAGGGCACGTTTGAATTCGTTGAGGGCTGCACGCTTGACAAGGTCGAAAAAGGCTCCGCGTCCAACCCCTCAACCTCCGAGGCTCCCGTTGCGATAGCCGTATTCGCGGCTGTCTTGGCGGTATCCTGCGCGGCTTGCGTTATAGGCAAAAGAATAACCGTCTCCAAATAAACGCTTGATAAAAGCGGTCGGCATGAGCGTGGTGCTCTAAAGGACAGTCAATAAAATAACCGACTGAAGTAAGGAAAGCTTATCCTTATTTCAGTCGGTTTTTGTCGCAGTTCGGCGCAAGCAGGACGTTTGTGTGCCAAACGTCGAAAAAAGTGAAATCTTTTGCCTTGCGGCAAAAGGTGAAATCTTCGGGCTTCGCCCTCAGATGAAATCGAACGCTGACGCGTTCGGTGAAATGAAATCCACCCACCCGCCGTCGAGGCGGATTTCACTGCCCGCAGGGCAATTTCACCGCCGAAGGCGATTTCACCCACCCCGCAGGGGTGGATTTCGTTGCCGACTGTCCTTAAGAACAGTCGGCATGAACCGACCGCTTTTTTTATTGTTATCTTTTCACGCCTCGGACTTTTCAAATCTGACGTTGTTCATAAACGCCTCTTCAAGCGCTGAAAAATCGTAAGACGAAGCAAATCTTACAACATACGTTGAGCCGTTAAAATAGTAAGCGTAAGAGTGACCCGGCTTTTTGCCGTCCTCAAATTCGATCTCGTCCTCCATATACTTGTACGTGATACCGTTCACGGTCTTATCGACGAAACCGGTCGTACCTTCCATTACCTCTTCCATCGTTTTGTTCTCGAAACGGTACATGGTTATTACGAGCGTTACGTCGCCGTTTTGAGTGTACGTTATATCTCGCAGGTTATAAACGGTATCGGAGCGCATATCTCCGCCTATGTTTTCTAAATAGCGTATATCGAAAAAGTCTCTTTCATAATTCAGTTTTATCGTATCACCGTTGAACTGAACGGATACGCCGTCATTTTTGCCGCTGTTATTGCCGGACGCCGTCGTCGTACTGCCGGTATCGCCGGGTCGGGTGTTTCCCGCGCAGGACGCTAACGTAAGTATAAAAATTACCGATAAAATCAAAGCCGTGATTTTTTTCATTTGTTTATTCCTTTCAATGCTTTATTCATGTTATTTTTAATCCTTGTCGATCCATCCGACAAATCCGTCGGCGTACTGACTGTCGGTTATCGGCGTATATCTGCTCTGATCGCCCATATCGTCAAGAAAGCCGTTATACGCGCGGTAAATATTTCCGGTCTCGTTATCCATAACGCGCTCGTATTCGCCTATCATATCAGAGCGTTTTTCCTGTATCACGGTATCGGACTTGCTTCTCTCCTCAAACGCCTCCATAACGGGATCGGGATCGTTCACGCTTGATGACGGCGTTACTGCCGATTGCGCTATCGCCTGCCATTCTCTCAGATAATACTCGGTATAATTGAACGATTTTGCAATTACGGACAGCACGGGCGACCAGTTTACAAGCTCGCCCACAGGCGCCCAGTTGTAAAATACGCAGTTTACCTCCCACGCGCCGTAATTTCTGCCGCCGTAAATAACGTCCTGAGATTCCATAACGACGGCGGTGTAAACGCCCTCGCCCTCGAGATTCGCGTCCTTGAAAGTGGCGTAAAGCGACTGATAGTCGCGTATCGGCGTATAAGGTCTCGCAGACTGCAAAATATCTTTGTTATCGGGCACGCAAGAGTTTTTGACCGTAAAATACTCAGTCGACTGCGCAAAGAAATTCTCGAAAAACTCCCTGACCGTGCCGCCCGTCATTGACATACCGAAGCCGAGCGCCGCCGCCATATTCGGGTCCTTTGCGGCGTAAGCGTGATCGAGGTTGAACATTCCTACCTGACTTTTATCGTTCGTCACCATCCAGCGGAGCTGATTCGCATCGCCCTGCCATTGTACTTGCCAGCCGCGCGGTATCGTCAGCGTGAAATACGGGGACGTATACTGCTCCCATTCCACCGCCGCCCATTCCGCGGCTCTGACGGTGTATTCCGGCGCCTTTGTCTGCGTTTGCGCGTCCGTCACGGTTTCAGGCTTTGTCTCCGGTTTTGTCGTTTCGGCGGTTTCGGTATCCGTTTCCGTTTCCGCGTTTGTGACGGTTCCCTGTTTTGTTTCGGCGGCGGTCTCAGCGGTTTTATCCGTTTCCGTCTGAGCGACGTTTGCGGGCTTGCAGGCTGATACCGTAAAAAGCGTAAATAATGAAATTATAACAGCGATGATCTTTTTCATTTTCCGCCTCATTTAACGTATTCCGAATTATAAACTATTTCATAGTTGAACAGAGGTTCCTTGATCTCTACGTTTTTCCATTCGTCCTCGGTGCCGCCGTAGTTTATCTTTTCAAGCCCCGAGCGCAAAAATACGCAGGCGTCGATCTTTTTGATCGTATCAGGTAAAAATACCTCTTTAAGATTCGCCGTATCGGCGAAGTTCCAGCTTCCTATTTCAGATAAGCCGGGCGCGAATATTATCTTTTCAACGGCGTTACATCCGCTGAAAGCGCTGCTTTTTATACTGTATCCGTATTCCGGGACCTTATCAGACTTTATTACGACGGATCTCAACGACGCGCATTCTGCGAAGGAATTCGTTCTTATATCGTAACAGCCGAGCATCGTCACCTCTTCAAGCGAGGAACAGCCGTAAAACGTATATGAGTCTACGGATAAAAGAGTTGAAGGCAGAGTCAGACTTTTGATCGCTTTACAGCCGTAAAACGCCGATTCGTCAAAGCTCTCGAGCCCTTCGGAAAACGTAACGCTTTCAATATTTTCACATCCGGCGAAAGCGTCCTCGTCAATAACCTTCACGGTCCACGGAATTATAACGCTTTTTAAATTCAGATTATCGCGGAAAGCGGATTCGTCTATTCTCGTCACCGGTTTTCCGTCTATATGCGACGGGATTATAAGCTCGGTGTCTGTACATTCGCCCGGACCCGTTATCATATATCCGTCGTCGTATTCGGAAATAGCTAATTTATCGCTTCCCTTTACCGGCGTTGTGTCAATATCAGCCGACGTCGATGAGCCGGTTTCCGGTTGAGTCTGCGCGCCGGCTTCGGTATCGACAGGTTTTACTGTTTCGTTTTGCTCAGCGGCCGTCGTCTCCGTTGCCGTACTGTTTCCGCCCGAGCAGGCGCATAATGATACCGCAAGCAACGCGGCGAGAATTACGGTCGTGATCTTTAAAAACTTCATTTTCGTCTCCTTTTATTCTTGTCTTTTCTCTGTTACTTTTTTATACGCGCCATAAGTCTTACGCCGCATACCTCATACGGATCTATCGACGATACGGTTCCGTCGTTATAAACGCATCCGACCCTCGGACTCCACATAAGCTGAGATCGCAGCCAGTATTTGAAGCCGATGCCCGCGCTTGATGAACTGAAATACTGTTCGATATCCTTCTGATCGGGTATGAACAGATAATCGTCTGTCTCGGCGCCGCCGTTACGGTCGTCCTCGCCCGTCGATACGACGTGCGACAATACGAGCTTCGCCTTTTCCTGCGGGCTGAAAAACGTATCGAGCTGTTTGGGGTCGTTCAGGTATTTTCTCAGATCGGATTCAGCCCAGCTCGCCTCATCAGGCGAAGTACCGTCCGCGTTTTTGGCCGTGAACTGGCGGCTTCCCGTCTGATCGTCGGATATGAGCAGAAGCACGCCGTTATCCTCGCTCAAAACGGTCCATATTATATCCTCGTAGCCGTCCATATTATAGGCGTTTTTGTCGCACTTGCCGAATTTCAGCTTGTCGCCGGCTTTAAGCGCGGCTATCGCTTTGTTCAGCGCCTCGTCCTCCTTCGGCTGCGCCTCGCCCTTTTCATACGCTTCAAGCTCTTTTGCGTTGTAGACTACCCACATAGCGGGGCGTACGCCGGCTTTATTGTATACGGCCTCGTCGTAGTTACGGCGCTGACTGCTCGCCGCGTAAACGTAAGCGGCGGTCTTCGGCGTTTCGGTGCCCATATCGCGAAGCCACCACGAAGCGGCTTCCTCAACTCCCGGCACGTTTGATATATCCGACAGCATATACTTGTTTTCGTCAAGCACTCTCTGCGTCGGATATCCGAAAACGTACGTGCCGACGCCGCAAACGTATCTCGCCGTCTCGTCGCGCGACAGCAAAAACACTTTATCCTGCGTTTCGTACGTCAGCTCGTTAAACTTTTCGTCCTTATACTCGGACGTGATCTTTGCTTCAAGGATAGCCGCTTTTTCTTCGTCTGAAAACGCGTTGTTATAGAATTCTCCGTTCAAAAACGCGCGCACGTCGGAATCCTTGTATAAAGCTCTCGGATATTTGTCCTCATCCGTACCGTTTTTGAAGCACTGATATTCAAGTATTTTTTCAGACAAAACGAGAGCCTTGCCGACGCCCTGATACAAAACTATCCACGATACGGGCTCTCCTCCGTTTTTGCCGTCCTGATCCCAGCTGCCGAACGTAAGGATATCGCCGTTCTTCGCGTTTGCGAAATTTTCCGCCGCGCCGGAAGGTGGATCCGTTATTGTTCCCGGATCATCCTGTTTTTTTGTTTCATTCTGATTTGTCCCGCTGTCCGTTACAGCTTCCCCGGGTGTTTTCGAGCAGGCTGCAAACAATGCGGCGGTCATGATAAGAACGAGCAGTAAGCATACGATTTTTTTCATAATAACCGATCCTTATAAATATTTATTCAATTATATTATATATATCAACCCACGTATTGTCAATAGCGCGTTATCGTTAAACGATTATGCGTGTTTCCGCAAAACGCAAAAAAACGCGGGTTTTCCGCGTTTTTCGACTTGTTTTTTTATCTTTTCATCTTTTCAAGCGCTTCTTTGTCGGTCTTTTTTACCGTCAAAGGCGTGATGGAGCAATAGCCGGATAAAACCGCGTCCGCGTCGTATCTCAGATCGAATTTTCCGCGCAGATCGCGCGTAAGATACACCTGCGCCTTATACATATCACCGCCGACGTTTACAAAATGATCCCTGTAAAAAATGCCCGCCTGCTCCGTAACGAGTATCCCCTTGTGATCGACGGGGATATTGACGTTAAGCAGATCCGCCGCGTCAAGATATCCGTTATTGTTTATATGCTCCCATACTTCGTCGAGATGCTTTGTTATCTGCGGTATCGTTCCGCGGCTCGCTGAAAACGATACGGCTTTTATCCCGGCGCAGTTCGCCTCGAACGCCGCGCCGCAGGTCGCGGAATATGAAATATCATATCCTATATTGAAGCCGTCGTTAATTCCGGAAAACACGATATCAAAGCTCGCGCCGTATTTGTCGACCATGTATCTTACACAGTCCGCCGGCGTCGCGTCGACGGCAACGGATACGATCCCGAGATCGGAAAAAGCCGGTATTTCTTTTATTTCATAAGACTGATGCAGAACTATGCCGTGGGAACGTCCGCTCTGCTCGTGCTTCGGCGCGGCGACGATGACGTCGCCAAGCTTGCGGCTCCATTCCGCGAGCGCGCGGAGTCCGATCGCGCTTATGCCGTCGTCGTTTGTAAGAAGTATTTTCATATAAGCCCCGGGTTTTCCTTTTTATATTCGCCGAGCAGTTTATCCGCTTCTTCTATAAGAGCCGCTTCCTCCTCCGCGCTGTAAACGGTCGCGCCGCTCGCGCATTCGTGGCCGCCGCCGTGATAATGCGTCGCCAGCTCCTGCACGCCGAGAAAACGCGAACGCAGACGAACGCGAACGCTTTTATCGTCGTTTTCGATAAACGCAAGCCAGATAAGACCGCCCTTTATATGCTCCATAAGCGATATGGACGCGCTCGCCTGCTCCTGCGATATTCCGTTTCTGCGGCGGAGCGCGTTCGATATATGAAGATAAGCAACGCCGTTTTCCGTTATCTTTATCTTCGATATGAGCGAGGCGCGGAATTTAAGATTTATAAAGTCCTCCGCGCCGAGGTTTGCGTAGATCGTTTCAAGGTCTATTCCCGAATCTATAAGCTCAGCGGCAATCCTCATCGTTTCGCCCGATGTGCCTTTGAAGCGGAAACGCCCCGAATCGGTTACTATTCCCGTGTAAATACATTCCGCGGCGTGTACGGGCAGTATAAGCTTGTCCTTAAACGTCAGATAAAAGTCGGCGACCATCTCGCAGACTGACGAGCGCTCCTCCTCCACCCAGGAAATATCGCCGTAATCGGTCTCAATTATATGGTGGTCTATTTTTATAAGCTCTTTTCCCTTGTCGTATTTGTTGTTCGCTATGCGCTTTACGGTACCCGTATCGAGCACTATTACAAGCGCGTTTTTATAATCCCCGTCCGTCGGACGTTCGCCCTCTCCGCCTAAAAACGACATATATTCCGAGCGGTCGTCGTTATCGAGGAACACGCGCTTTTGCGGATACGTCGCTTTTATTATCTCGCACAAGCCCATAGTTGAGCCGACGGCGTCACCGTCCGGTCTTGTATGGCGGGAAATAATTATGGTATCGTATTTTTTGATACGGTCGAAAATCTTTCTTTTTACGCTTTTGCTCATTTATGTATTCTCCGTTAAAGCTTTGAGATCTGACAGCATTTTCATCGCCTCGTCAAAGTCGCGGACGTCGGCTCCCGAAGCCTTCTGATGACCGCCGCCGCCGTATTTTACCGCTATCGGGTTTATGTTGTATTTGCTCGAGCGAAGCTCGCATATGACCTTGTCGCCGCTTTCGGTGAAGTTGACCCATATATCTATGCCCTTTATATCGGACATCACGTTTACCATACCGCGCGATACGTAGAAAATATCGTCGATACCGAGCGCCTCAAGCTCCTCCTTCGTGTTGTAGATATACGCGACCGCGCTGTTTTCGTAAAGCTTTATCTTGCTCAAAAACGAGGCGCGGAGCAGAACCGAGGATAGATCGGAGGAATAAAGATCGGTATATAGCTTTGTCGTGTCGATTTCGTTTTCCATAAGATACGAGGCGAGAGCGAACGTGCGCGAGCTCGTCCCGTCGTAGCGGAAGCGTCCCGAATCCGTGACCATGCCGGTATAAAGCGCGGTCGCCGCCTTGTTTGTCAGCTTCAAGCCGTTTTCGCGCGACAGCTCTGTTATCATACCGCAGCAGCTTTCAAACGTAGTGTCCACTATTTCAACGTCCGTAAATGTCTCGCAGTATATATGATGATCTATACGCACGGTCATCGCGGCGTTTTTGAAACGCTTGTCGCAGACGAGCTGTTCCTCCGCGCTGTCGAGCACGAAGGCGAGCGCGCCGTTATAGTATTCGTCAGGTATCTCTTCCATTACCGCGCCGTCCATAAAAGCGTAACGCTTCGTCGCGTCGCCGACGTTATATACCTTTTTATTCTCGAAATTCGCCTTAACGATCTCAGACAGGCCTATCTGCGAGCCGAGTGCGTCGCCGTCGGGAAACGAATGGCGGTGTATTATTACCGTGTCGTATTTTTTTATAAGCTCTATTACTTTTTCAAACATTATCTTCTTCTCTTTTCATATTCAGTTCTTCATATATTTTTTCAACGCATTTTTCGGTTCCGAGATCGAAATTCACGGCAAAATCGCAAAGCTCGATGTTGCGAAGTTCAAAATCAAGCGACATAA
Organism: uncultured Ruminococcus sp.; assembly: GCA_902784545.1. GTDB lineage: Bacteria > Bacillota > Clostridia > Oscillospirales > CAG-272 > UBA1248. Next base: position 9,738 of record CACZVC010000055.1, read on the forward strand.
GGCGGCTTACCTTGTCGTCGTTTGAGATCTTGCGGTTTATTATATTCAAATAAATATCCTTTTTATTGCGCTCCGTAAACACGAGAAGCGCGCGCTGACCGTACAGGTTTTTCAGCGTTACCGCGCCGCATATATCTATCGGTATAACGGCTATCCTGCCGGAGTCGATTATCGGCGCTATATTTGATACGGTAGTGCCGAAAAAGTATTTGCCGTAAACGGTCGTTTCTATAAACTCTCCGTTGTCGCGCTCCTTGATAAACTGCCGCTCCGTTACAAAACGGTAAGCGTTTTTATCCTCTCCCTCAAGCCGCGGGCGCGTTGTCGTCGTCAAAGGCTTTTCAAATTTCGGATCGGCGGTAAGCGCCTCCGCTATTTCAGTTTTTCCCGTGCCGGACGGACCGACGATGCACAAAACGCCGCCGTTTTTAAGATCCGGCTTTTTGCCGACAAAAGAATTGCCTATCATCTTCGCAAGGTGGATAAAATCGTTATATGAATTTACGGACAGAACGCCCGACAGATCGCTGTTCCACGGTCTGCGCATAAGAACCGGGTACGACGCCAGAGACGACGATATATTATGCGCTCCGTCGTCAAGCAGTATATCGAAATTGACGACGTCCTTGCGCGTCCCGATTATTATATTTCCGCTCGGCACGGCGGGAAAATCCTCGCTCAGCCGTCTTGCGCGCGTACTCATACAGTTTATCGGTACCGCGGTGACGAAAAAGACGTCCGCGATTTTACAAAGCTCGCGCACGAATTTCTGCGCGCCGGGATATAAAGGCTGAGACGCGACAAAATCGGGCGAGGAAAAGTATGAGATCCTCTCGTCCAAAATATCGCCCTGCATTCCCCACACGCGTATATTGTTTATATCGAGCGCGGGAATGTTTCCGTATTTTTCCCTTAAAAGCTTCAGCGCGTACGAATTGCATTCATATAGAATATCGTCAACGTCGAGCCCTATGCGTAATCTGTATTTTCTCATTTATAACCCGTTTATGATGCGTATTATAATCATTATACTTTTAATTTGTGAAAAAATCAAGTAAAAGATCGCTTAATTGAGGCATATCCTCCGATTTTTCATATTTATAAAGCGTGTTGTTCTCGACCGTCACGCCGCGCCTTACGGCGCCGACCGGGCTTTGCTTAGAGCCGGATCTGTTTATCTTTACCTCCGCGCCGCCCTTTGTGTATTCTCTGTAATAAAAAGTGTTGCCCGAAACAGTGAAATTTTCGTTTTCGCTGTTGAATACCAAAACGTCGTATCTGTAATTTTCGTTATAAACGTTTGTCATATTGTTGTAGAACAGGCAGTTTATGATCTTACAGTCCGTGTTCGGAGTGTGAACGTCTTTTTTTGATACCTGATCGTTCATCACCGTGTCCATAACGAGGACTCCCTGCCCCTCGTTATTGTCGATAACGCAGTGTTCGAGCGTTATATTGTGGTCGTCGCGCTCAAAGTCGAAGCCGCAGCCGTCGGGCTGACCGTTGTTTCTGCATCCGCCGAAACGGCTGTTTTTGATATAAAGATCACAGCAGGATGAAAACAGCGCGAGCGTCGTGCCGAAGGACATGGTATGATCTTTCATACCGCCGTCGCATATCACGTTATCGAAAATTCCGTATTCGCTGTCCTCATATCCGTCGTAGCCGAACGTGCAGGCGTCGAAATTGAACATCGTCATCGTGTTTTCCGCTCTCACGTTTGACACGCGCCAGTTTTTCGTATACGCGCGGAACTGATTTTCACCGACTCCGTAGTGATAATTATAACAGTTTGCGCCGAGGGCTATAACGCAGGAATCGAAATCGCAGTCCTCTACGACGATATTCGAAACGACGGTGGACGGTGCGCAAACGCCGCTTATCTCAACCGAGGCGAGCGGCAGCTTAGGTCTGCCTCCGATATTTACCGCCGTCGGCCATATAAACTCGTACGCGCCGCCGGAGCCGTCAAGTCCGGCTTTTTTCGCGCCGAGGTACGACAGATCGGTAAGCGCCTCCGTCATAAGCTCATTACAGTTTATATTTTTGAATTTGCAGTTCGTGACTCTTAAACCTCGGTTGTCCTTCGACTGATCGAAGCGGAAATATACGCCGAGCATACTGTCGCATATCTGCAAGCCGTCGATCCATATATAATTCAAGCCGTCGCTTTTGTCGTCGCACAGTATCGCTATATCGTCGCGCGTGCCGTTCAGTTTTATAACGGGCATTTCTGTATTGCCGCCGTAGCCGCCTATGTATATCCATTCATCCGGGGTGCCGGAGCCGCGCACGGTAAGTCTTTCGCAAAAAACGTCACCGCGCCGCAAAAGCACTCTGTCACCCGGCTCGAGCTTTACTTTATCGAGCTTTGAAAAGCTTTTCCACGGACTTTCCTCGCTGGTGCCCGTATTATCGTCCGAGCCGCCGTTTGAAAAATAATAACGCTTTCCGCCGTCGCTCAGATCATATTTATCTGTTTCCGCTTCTGTTTCCATAACGGTCGTCTCCTCTTTTGTTACGGTCGCTGTACCGCTTTCCGTCTCCGTTATATCCTGTTCTTTCACGCAGGAAAAAAGAGCCGACAGGAGAACGGATATTATAAGAAAGATAATAAGCGCTTTTTTCATTTTATCTCCGT
>CACZVC010000056.1 GCA_902784545.1 uncultured Ruminococcus sp.
TGTTCAGGAGCGGAACGATAACACCGTCCAATACCAATTCCACAACCTGACCGGGAACGGATTCAGGTTTCATGGCGGCGGATACGAGCACGTTCGTGTCAATAACAGCGTAATACTTCATAATGCCCCCGCGCTGCCGTCTTTTCTTGCTTTCGCGATCTCATCATTTATCTCGTCAAGCGTCATTTCGGAATTGCCTTTTTCCTCTGAGATTTTCCCCATTTGCCGTAGTGCGAGTATGCCTTTGTTCTTCTGCACGTCGTTTAATTTCATACTAAACGGGATACCGTTCTCGGATATGAGACGCGAAATGCACATACGCATATACGTTTGAAGATCGATACCGAGCTGCTCGCAGATCTGAATTGCTTTTATTCTGGTTGCTTCGTCAGTACGAAACTGTACCAATGTGTTTGCCATAATCATACTCTCCTTTCTAATTTCACTATTATTATATGCATAAATGTCATCAAATGCAAGCATATGATGACATTTTAACAAAATATTTACATATTATCCTTATGAGAACCGGTCTTCACGGTGTCTCTTTTCGTTATGCTAAACTTCAAATACGGGACTCGAAGCAGCGTTATTCGGTTTGTTATCTTTCGGGTTCATCCCGACGTTTTCTTGCGCGAAGGTTTTGAAGGACGTCGCCCACGTTATCCTTTTTCAACGCTTTAGGGTATTTCTCTTCAAAGTCGATCAGATCAGCTTTCGCGTCCTTTTCGTTTTGCCGTACAAGTTCATAGATTTTTTCGTAATTACCTGCTGCGAGAGTTTTCACGATAAAGTCTTTCGCTCCGTTCGGAAAATCGCTCCACGATCCGTAAAGGTCGTTTACCGCTTTCTCTGTACGCTCAAGCGTTATCGGATCACCGCGTTTTTCGTGCTCCGCCAAAATACCGATGATATCCGATAGATCATTTTTGTACTGTCGAAACGCGCGCAGCTTCATGGCGATCAGATATTCACCTGTCACGACGCGAACGTTAAGCACCTGATTAAAAGTTCTGTAAAATGACGAATACTGTAAGAGTTTACTGCTGTAAGATCCGGTCTTTTGAAAGTCAGCGTTCAGCCAGCCGTTCGGAAGGTTTAACCTGTCTCCGATGTTATTGATCGCATCCTTCATGGCGGACGCGGCGCTGATTATGGCGTCAACGTCAGCCGTCATATCGCGGAAACCGTATTTTTCAATGACCGCCGCGCCGCCTATAAGAATAATTTCCGCCGGCATGTTTTTACCTGCCAGCTTTTTATACTCTTTTACCAGTTCTTTCAGATACAGATCAAGATTGTCTTTTTTGAAGACGTTTGTGTTTTCAGTTGACATTTCTGACCTCACTTTCTACGATATTGAATCGCATAAACTCAGGTATTGATTCTTCCATCGCTCGTTCCTTGATTTTACTGTCGCCGGATACTGCCGCCGCCGTGATGATACTTGAAGGGTATATAACACTTTTGAGTTTCGCTTTACGAATATCATTGTAGGCACCGCAAAGGGGAACGTCATTGATCCGGCTGATATAATCAACCATAGCGAGCAGATACAGGCTTTCCGGATACCACGCTCTTTTGTAATAGGTCATAATCTCGTCGCTTTCAATGGTATCGATCAAAAAGTCGATATCGCCGAGTTCCTTCAGCTTGTGACAGACATTGCTCTTGAACAGTTCAAACACCGGGCGCGGCGTCATTATCGGTTCAAGTAATTCTTCCATTGTTACGTCAAGCTCCTTTGCCAGTTTATACACCGTATCGGCGCTGCATTTGTCGAGTCTTGCTTTGCCGTTACAGATATCATTAAGCGTCATATAGGGAATACCGCTTTTTTTAGCAACACGATATTTTGATAAATGCTTTTCATTTATGATTTCATTGATGTTCATAGTGTTCACCTGCCTTGATGATATTATAACGGTTAACCGTGATAATGTCAATAGTAATTGACGATATTCTTTTTAACATTTCTGTGACGAGGGGTTCAGATGGACGGAATGGACCGGTACGGTATTGCATAAGAGGGTAAAACGTGGTATAATATGCGTTGGATATAAAATATCACGGAAACGGGAAAAGTTAAGTTCAGTCCGAAAATGAAAGAACAGGCGGTAATGCATACCGCACTTTTGAAAAAAAGCAAAAAATCCTTGCTTTTTAAAATATTTTCTCCCCTTGCGTCATTTTTCCGCCCCGTTTGTCCACTCACTTTATGAAAGGAGAAATGATATGAACGACGAAAAAATCATCAGCTTGTTTTTCGAGCGCAGTGAAGACGCCCTGCGTGAAACGGATTCGTCGTACGGCGAAAAGCTCAAACGCATATCGTACGGTATCACTGGCGACCGGCGTGACGCCGAAGAATGCGTTAACGACGCTTATCTTGCTGTATGGAACAAAATACCGCCCTTGCGTCCGCAGAATCTGTTCGCATACCTGTGCGAGACCGTGAGACGCACGTCTCTTTCAAGGTACCGTTACAACAACAGAGAAAAAAGAAACGGCCGCACGGTATCTTTGGACGACGAGCTGTCGGAGGTCATAGCCGATACGCGCGACGATACGGGAGATCTTTCAGATATCCTGAACGGATTCTTATCGGAGCTGTCCGAGGATACGCGTTATATATTCATGCGGCGTTACTATTACGCGGACGATATCACCGCCATATCAGAGTTAACGGGACTGGGCAAAAACACAATATCCGCTCGTCTTATGCGTGCGCGTAAAAGACTTGCGGAAATACTTACGGAAAAGGGGTACAGAATATGAAGCCGAAGGATATTTTAATTGCGCTTGAAGGCGTTGACGGCAGATACAAAGAGGAAGCCGCTGAAGAAAACGCGGACAGGATCTTTAAAAAAAGCAGGAAAAACGGCGCGGGCCTGCGTGTGTTCAAATTTGTTTTATCCGGCGCCGCTTTACTCGGGCTTTGCGCGTTTGCGATATTCGCGGGAATTATGAAAAAGCAGGATAACATCTCCGCGTCGATGCTTGCGCCTTTTGCGGAAATACCGCATCAGTTTTCAAAGCTCGAGGTCGGGAAAACCTCTTATACGGAGGATATCAAAGAAACAAGCGCCGAAAAAATAACGATACCCGTATGCGATATAACGCCGTCCGGTACGGACGGGACCGTTCTGAAGATAAACGAAGCGGATTATTTCATGTTCGGCAGCAAGTGCATACTTGACGTCGAAGAAATCCGGTGGACTGAAAACGGTTTTGAAGAGAAAGAAAACGGTAAACTTAAAATTACTTATCAAAAGCCGGATATTGATATAACGACGCAGATCATAAGCGACTTTAAAAAGCTTGACGGCGGACTGTTTCTGTACGGCGGTATAAGATACGGCTCCGTAACAGAGGAAACGGATTTTTCATCTTATTCGGTCATGTGGAACGGCGACGGCTCCGTGCGCTGGGTAAAAACGCATCTCAACCCGGTCGGCACCGCGCCGGAGAGGTTTTTGCAGGCTTATCTTGAAGACGGAAAAATTTACGCCGTCACCGCCGTGGTCGAGGACCTGTTCACAAAATCCGAAGAGTACACGGAAGAGTATCCGTCTTATATTTTGGACGATATGTGTAAGGGCTTTTTCATCACGGTATACGACGTACAGACGGGCGATATCATAAGCCGCAATTTCACAAAAGCGGAATTGAGAACGACTCTTTTCGACATTTACTGCATAGGAAAAACGGAGTACGGCTTCATAATAAACATACGGCTTAAAGATCAGTTATACGATCCTTATTATATCCTGCTTGACTGTAACGGAGGCATATCCGCCGTATGCAGATTTGACAGAGAATTTGAATTCTGCTCCGCCGGCAGTATGAACGGACAGATATATCTGAGCGGCAAATATACGCCGGACGGTTACAACCTGTTCCCGCATTACTATCATACCGCGACGTCTTATAGTAAACTCTTGTTGAACAGCGCGTCCAACTCCGTTCTGGTAAACGACTATGCGTCGAAAAGATACAAAGACGAAACAAAAGCCGTTCTTATGGTCTGCGGCGCAGATCTTACGCCCGTCAAGGCTTTTACGCAAAACGGAAGCTGCGGCGGATTGATAAGAGCCGAGAAAAACAAGCTTTTATATGACGCCTGTGAAATATCGGCGGTGTACTCACTCGACGAAAATGAGGATTACAACACCGTATGTCTTGCCGCGCAGGCAAAAACATACGCGATAAACGAAAAAGGCGCGCTTGAAGCGATAACTGACACGGATAAGATATACGTAATGGAAGGGATAAGAACGGATAAAACCGACGGCTGACGGCCGTCAGACGAAAAAACGACCGGAATAAGGACATCATATCCTTGCTCCGGTCGTTTTTGACGGTATTCCTGCCGCCGCAAACGGGATCGCGGCGGTTAAAGATCATAATATCAGTTATTCATTCACCGTTATTGTAAGCGTTCCCGCGACGAAACTGAGCGATACCCTTATCCCCTCGGCGTTTTCGCCTGAGAAGGAGTAGATCGCCACGCCGGCGGTGCTCGAATCGTTTTCGCTCACGTCGTTGTTGAAGCCCGCGTTTTTGAGCTGACCCGCATACGCCGCCGCTTCTTCCTTTCTTACGCCGTTAACGACAGCGTTGACGCCGCCGTCGTAATACACCGCGTTCAGATTTTCAAACGGCGGTTTCGGCACGTTTTTCGTTACGCCCTCGTTTTTCCACTCGTTCGTGAACGAAGGCTCGCCGGTGATCTCCGCGGTATCGGGGTCGTAGTCCTCGAAGCCCTCAATGCCCTGAAGCATTTCGTCCATCGACGATTTGAATTCCGCGGGGTCGAATTCGTCCAGTTCCTTTATCATTGCGTCATATTCCGCCTTTTCCTGAGGCGACATACCGGCCGTGATATCGAGCTCTTCGACCTCCTTTGACTCCCACGGCCCGTCGGAGAACAAGGCTGTCTGCGCGTCCTCGGGATATGCGAAATCAAGCTCCGCCGAAGGATCGTTTTTCAGCTCCTTATCCTCATAGAACAGGTCGTATTCCGCGCCGCTTTTAAGCGCTTCGTTTCCGCTTTTGAGAAAATTGTCGTAATACGAAAGCAGCTCGTCAAGCGACATACCGTCAAGATCGACTTCGTTTACAAGAGAGGCGATTATTTTTTCTTTATCGGCGTCGGTCACGTAATCGTCCGTATCCGCGGTATCTCCGGGCTTGTTGAAAAGAGCGCATCCGCATAAAAGCACGGCGGAGAGCAGTATTATTGAAACGGCAGCTGTAAGCTTTTTCATTTTACTTCCACCACCTTATCTATATTTTTTATCCAGAGCGTCATCATATTGTCGCGCAGGTCGCTGAAGATCTGATAATCGACTATCGCCGGTCTGCCTATGTTTTTCGTGCCGTTGCCGGCGAGCGTTCTGTGAGACCAGCCCGCGCGCGGCGCGACGAGCGTGTCGAACGCGACTATCTCGTGCGTATCCCATACTATCGCAGGATATCTGTTGCCCTCGAGCATCGTGCCCGAGCAGCGCTCGTTCATCGTTATATCAGCGTCGTATGAAACGCCCGGTTCCGAAACGTGGAAATGACCGTCGTCGAACGGACCGTACGCAAGAGCGTACGTGACGACGTGGGACAGATTGAATTTCGACACGTCCTCCGCGTCCTTGAGCGGCACGGATTTAGTCAGCGTCGTGCCGACGGCGTTGCGCTTGTCAATATGTATCTGCGCGTCGTTTATCGTTATAACCTTCGTCAGGGTCGATTTTTCCTTTGCGGATTCCGGGCGCAGAGTATATATAGTCTGTACCTTTTTGAAAATACCGCTGTTGTTGTTGAAAATCATCGGGAAGTTCGCGTCGAAGTTTTCAAGGTGGTGCCAGATTTCAAGCACTATCGAGCCCTCGTAGATGCCGCTCCAGTTTGTGGTCGACTTGTCGCCGAAGCTGTCGACGCGCTCCATATCGACCTTAAGCCATTTTATCTGCTCGACGTCGATACCGAAAAACTGCTTCGTTTTATATCTTATGTCGTTTACCTTAAGCTTCCAGTTGTTCGTCCCGCGCTCCTCCTCGGCTTTTTTCAGCTTTTCATTGCACGCCTTGTAGAACATATCGAGCAAAAGCTCGCGCTGCAGCGCCAGCTCCGCCGTTTCCTTTTCCTTTTCCATACGCGTCCACTCCTCGGCGATATCCTTTGTCGCAAGGAAAGCGTTCAGGGCTATATCAGCCCATTTTGCGCCGGTAATGAGCTTTACCGCCTCGCCGGAAAGCTGTCCTATGACGAAGCTCGCGCACACGTCCTCCACCTGCTTTTTGCCTGTATACATATCGTATATATCGGCGACGGTACCGAATCCGGCGACGTTCAGACCTATGCGCAGCGCGGCGGCGGGATCGAAGCCCTTGAGGTGCTTCGCCTTCTCGATTATCATATTTGAAAACTCAAGGACGCCGCTCGTTATGTTCATCTGGTTCATAACGCTTTTTACTATCTTGTCGATCTCGTCCTGATTAAGAACGTTGCCGTTGACGAGCTCGCCTTTGAACTTCGACGTTCCGAGCGTGAATTCGACCTCGACCTTGAGGTCCTTGTTCTCGCGTATCCTCGTGTAGTCCACGCCGTCGATACGCCCGGGCTTTTTCAGCGCTTGCGTCGTGCCCGCGGAGAACAGCAGGGCTGTCAGCGCTGTTATGATAAGGCATAACGAAACGGCGGTTTTAAAAAGTTTCTTCCTTTTCATTCGCTTTTCCTTTCTTTTTATCTTGACTTTGTTCGGATGATATTGTATAATATACTCGTAATTTGATTTCCGGGGTGAGAAATTGAAAAAACTTGCATTATTTTTGATACTGACTCTGCTTCTGTCCGCCGCCGTGTCGTGCGCGGGACAGCCGGCGGAGACCGCAAAAAACGATACTACCGCGGCGATAACGGAGACCGTGACGGAAACGGATACGGAACGGACGACCGAAACGGAACCGCAGATAAAGGAGGCGCCGAATATGCAGCTTATACCCGACCTGAAATTTGAAACCGGGATGAGGCTTCTGACGCAGAAGGATCACAAAGCCGGCGACAGCTTCAAAACGTTCAAAAAACACAGCTTTTACGGCACGACGGCGAAAAACGCGAAGTGGCGTCTGGCGCAATGGGATTCCGGTCCCGATCTGTCGGAGTGCATAATCGAATCAAACGACGATACGATAACCGACGGCAAATGGAGAACGTTTTCGTATAACGCGGAGGAGAATATGATGACCTTCCGCCTCGATACGTCCGCGTATTATAACGGAGCCCCGGCAAAGTACGGCGATTACTGGCCTCATCTTTTGATAGAACAGGACGATTTCGGCGTCAGGGATATGACGAAAAAGCAGAAAGCGTTTTACAGCTGCGGCAGTAAAAGCATTATCCTGTCAATGGATATAAGGCTCGGCGATTACTCGATAACGCCGATAGACGGCGACTGGGTAAGGGCGGCGCAGTTTCTGCTTTATTTCTACGTCAAGGGCGTCAGCAGCAACGATTTCTGCTGGTTCGGCGTTCAGCTTTTCGACAACCGCTCGGATATGAACGATAACTATATCGGCTACGACGGCGGAAAAGCCGACGCGTCCGGCGCAATGATCTACTCGATAGGTTCAAGATATATTTACAGAGATAAAAGCCTGTGGGAATACGCAAAGCCGAAGCCGAACGGAGACTGGGTGCATATAGAGATCGACATACGCCCGTTCCTCGACGATATGCTTGAAAAAGGTCTTGCCGACGGATATTTCAAAGTGAAAAGCCTCGATCAGCTCTGCATAAACGGTATGAATATGGGCTGGGAAACGATAGGCACCTTCGACCATACGATGTACGTCAAAAATTTCTCTCTGACCTCGTACCCCGAGGGGAGATAATTATTTCTTCCTCACCGTTCTTACAACGGTGTAAATGCCGAGCGCAACGGATAAAACGAAGCCCATCACGGCTATGAACGGTATGCCGTTCGACTGCGGCTGTATATCCGTGGTGCAGAGCACGCAAGAGCCGCCGAAAAGCACGCACGCAAACGCCGCCAGAAGCAGGTTTTTGAGCATATCGCGCACCTGTTTGAGCGGCTCCTCGTAGCCCGTTATTTCAAAATTTATTTTAGTACGTCCCATTGCGAGATTTTTCAGCACGTCAAAGGTAAGGCGCGGCAGCTTCGCCGTGCTCATGCCCGTGAGCGCGAGAGATTCGAGCAGGGACGTTATTTTTTCGCGTATATCAAAGTTCTCTTTTGCCCGCTGAAACATTTTTTTTGTCAGATACTCGAATATATCGAGCTCCGGGCAAAAGTCGTTCAAAACTCCCTCGATAGTCACGATACTGCGGACGAGCATTGTGTATTCCTTCGGCACTCTTATGCCGTGCTCCGTCAGAAGCTCTTTTATATCGGTCATAAGCGCACCGACGTCGATACCCTGAAGCGTTTTCGCGGACATATATCTGTTTATTATGTTTTCGATATCGTCCATCAACTTCGCCTTGTTCAGCTTGCCTTTGATCTTGCCGAGCGATAAAACCGTGTTCGTCAGCGCCTCCGTGTCCTTTTGCAGAAGCGCGAACACCATATCCTGTATCACCGCGATATTCTGCTCGCTTATCGTGCCTATCATACCGAAATCTATCCAGTACGGAACGCCGCGGCAGATAAGGATATTGCCCGGGTGCGGATCGGCGTGGAAAAGCCCCGCGTCGAGCACTTGATGAAGATAATTCTCAACTATGCGCTTGCCTATGTCGAGCCTGTCGTAACCGTCCTTTTCGACGCGGTCCTTTTTCGCTATCGAATATCCGTCGACAAACGTCATCGTAAGTATGCGCTTCGTCGTCAGACCGTCGATTATAACGGGGCAGGAGATCACCTCGTCGTCCTCGATGCAGCTTTCGCGGAATTTCCGCGTGTTTTCAGCCTCGGTGTTGAAATCCAGCTCGTTTTCGGTGACGCGCTCAAGCTCCTCGATAACGGATCTCAGATCGACGACGTAATCCTCGCCGTCGCTGTCGCTCGCAATGTTTACGAGGGACGAAAAACGTTTGAGCAGTATAAAGTCGTTTTTCATCATCTCCTCGATACCCGGACGCTGTACCTTCGTCACGACGCGCGTACCGTCCTTCAAAACGCCGTAATGCGCCTGCGCTATCGAGGCGGAGCCTATCGGTTCGTCTTTGAATTCGCGGTATATCTCGTCTATCTTTTTTCCCGTTTCCGCCTCGATGACGGCTTTGACCGCGGCGGCGTCGAGCGGCTTTACCTCTGCGCGCAGCTTCGCAAGCTCGGCGCAGTAATTCTCGGGGAATATATCGCTTCTCGTCGATAATATCTGACCTATTTTGACGTACGTCGGACCGAGGTCCTCAAGCGTCGTTTTCAGCTCCTCGGGCGTAAAGCCGTTTACGTAGAAATTATGCTTTGCAAAGACGCTCAATATCTCCGCCGAGCGTCTGCCGCCCTTCTTTTTCTTTTCGGGCTTTTTTTGCTTTTCTTTGTTTTTCATTTCCGCGCCCCCTCAATTCTTATGTATCGGCCATATCCATATAAGGCTCAGAAGACTGACCGCGGCGGAATATATAAGCGTCGCGCCTATTATCTCCATTATAGCCTTCGGAGTGACGAGCAGAGGATTTATGAAAACGAGTATGCCGAATATCAAAAGAAGCGAGGACAGAATTATAAGTATCCACCAGCCGCGCCGCTTCGAGCGCCGCGCGAGTATGAGCGCCTGCGCTATGCCCGCCACGCCGAGCGCGGTCGGGATTATGCCGGAGAAAAACGAAAGCATATCAATAAAAAGACTCTCGAATATGAAAAGCGCCGCGCCGAAAAGACCGATAAAAAGCCCCGCGGCGAGCTCTATATAGTGTATGAGTGCCTTTTTGCTGCCGATAAAATCGAACACCGCCGCGGCTGATATGACGAGCAGGAAAAAGCCGATAAAACCGCCGGTGTAATTTATATACGACTCGGGTATTATTATTAAAAACACGCCGGCAAGCATAAGGATTATCGCCATCATTATGGCGTCCCTTTTCAGCTTGTCGAGTTTTTTGAACAGCATTGTCTTTGCCTCCAAAACTGTTATGCTATTATTTTATAATTATTTTGTGAATTTTTCAACGCTATATGTTGACAAGTTACGAATAAACGCGCATATAAATACGCGAAATATCGCCGAAACGTGAAATTTGCTATTGACTTTTTCGCGTTTTTTGGTTATAATGGAAATAACGATGATAAAAGGAGTAAAAGAAATGAACGTTACGACCATAAAAACCGGCGGCAAACAGATCTTCAAGGTCGCCGGAATACTCGACACGGTGACGGCTCCCGCGCTTGAAGCGGAGCTGAAAAAAACGGAGCTTGACGGCGTGTCGGAGCTTGTGTTCGATCTGTCGGAGCTTGAATACATATCGTCAGCCGGACTGCGCGTGCTTCTTATCGCGCAGAAGAAAATGATCGGAAACGGAGAATTTACCGTTTGCGGCGCAAACGAGACTGTTAAAGAGATATTGGACATCACCGGATTTTCCGATATATTCAACGTTATATAATGGGAGGACGGAAGAATGAGAAGTGATACTGTTATCATAAAAAGCGGCGGCAGCGGCGTTGAGGAAGCGTTGAAACAGGCGGAGGCGACCGCGCTTTACAAGGGACTTGATAAAAAGGACGCGCTTCATCTGCGCCTTCTGACGGAGGAGACCGCGGGTATGCTCCGCGCGATGGCGGGCAACGTCGAGGCTGAATTCTGGATAGAGGACAAAAACCGCGATTTTGAGCTGCACCTTAAAGCGAGAACAGAAATGAACAGCAAAATGCGCAAGGAGCTTTTGTCCGTCTCCACGTCGGGCAAAAACGAGGCGGCGAAAGGCTTTATGGGAAAGATAAGGCAGCTGTTCGAGACCGCGGCGGAGCCGCTTGACGATACCGTGCCCTCCGGCTTCGCGGCGGGCTGGATCACCGCAGGCGCGGCTTCCGGATATATGCCCGCCATGGGTGAGATACAGGCGGAGGTCTGGTCGCTCAATCAGTATAAATCCGAGCTTTCCGCAAAAAAGACCGAAAAAGAGAAGGAAGCGTGGGACGAGCTTGAAAAGTCCGTCGTTTCCAAGCTTGCCGACGATGTGAAGATAACGATAAGCAAAGGCGTTATCGAGCTTGTCATCTGCAAGAAATTCGCGTGATCCGGATAGTTTGATAAAAAGGCAAACAGACTGACGTATGCTGTCAGTCTGTCAGACTGAAGAAAAAGGGTATTGAGCGCTTAATCTCAATGCCCTTTTTCTTCATTTTCTGACTAAAGATTGCTATCATAACAAATCAAAGGGAATCGTTAGATTTCGTAACGTCTCATCCAAACTCCCTTATGACTTCAATCAATCCAATTATATGACTGTTGAATGTCGAAAGTTCTTCAGCAGGAATCCACAGTTCCTGATGCACATGGTTGCCGACAATATGAACATCAAATTGCCCGATGTAACTGTCATCTATGGTGAAACGTGTCACATATCCTTTTCCATCGCTGGTTTTGGTGTTCCATTTTTCCGCTATCTCGCATGCGTATTCTTCATTCAATACAGGATAAAATATGGGCTGCTCAGGGAGGCGTGGAGGAAACTCCGTATAATTGCTCTGCTTTATAAAATTCAGTTCGGTCGTACCAACGGGTCTAAAAAGAATCATTTAGTTCACCTGCTTCGTTTTCTTATCAGTATTGTAAAAAGGATTGTTGCCTTTCAGTGAAGTTTGCCCTGCGGGCAAGTGAAGCAAAGTGAAGTATGCCGCTTTGCGGCAAGTGAAGTTAAGTGTTCCGCATATCGTGCCGAAGGCACACTTCACGCGCGAAGCGCACTTCACGTCCGAAGGACGCTTCACGTTCCGCGAGAGCGGAACACTTAGTTGAAAACCCTCGTCTTTTGACGAGGTTGATGATTCGGACGGCGAAGTCGAGGGACTGATCGCGGAGTTTTGATTCTGACATGATCGTTTCCTTTCAGTGAAGTTTGCCCTGCGGGCAAGTGAAGCTGCTCCTTGCGGCGCAGTGAAGTTTTGCGGCTTTGCCGCAAAGTGAAGTTAAGTGTTCCGCTGTTATCGCGGCGAAGCCGCACTTCACGCGCGTCAGCGCTCTTCACGTCCGAAGGACACTTCACGTTCCGCGAGAGCGGAACACTTAGTTGAAAACCCGATGCTTTCGCATCGGGTTTTCATGGAGACAGAGAGATTCGAACTCTAGACCTTCCGCACGTCAAGCGGATGCTCTAACCAGCTGAGCTATGTCTCCTTGTCGGTTGTGGAAAGCATTATAGCACATAC
>CACZVC010000057.1 GCA_902784545.1 uncultured Ruminococcus sp.
GACGACGGCGTATGGGTCCCCGGTATCCCCGCGCTGCTTGATAAAGCGCTTCTCGACGCGGACGGAAACGCGCGCGTTCCCGAATGGCTCTACGGTTTGATTCAGGACGGTATAGTCGCCGGCGTCGGCGCGGTGCTCGGATTCGTGCCGCAGATGCTCGTCCTGTTCTTCCTGCTCGCTCTGCTTGAGGGCTGCGGATATATGGCGCGTATAGCGTTCGTTCTCGACCGTATTTTCAGAAAATTCGGGCTTTCCGGCAAATCGTTCATACCGATGCTCGTCGGTACCGGCTGCGGAGTTCCCGGAATAATGGCGACGAGAACGATAGAAAACGAGCGCGACCGCCGCATGACGATAATGACTACGACGTTTATCCCGTGCGGCGCAAAGCTTCCGTTCATCGCGATGGTAGCCGGCGCTCTGTTCGGCAAATCGCCGTTGGTCGCGGTATCCGCTTACTTTATCGGTATGGCGGCTATAATCGTATCGGGCGTTATGCTCAAGAAGACAAAGAGCTTTTCGGGTGATCCCGCTCCGTTCGTAATGGAGCTGCCCGCGTATCATCTGCCCACGCTCAAAAACGTCCTCCGTTCCACCTGGGAGCGCGGCTGGTCGTTTATCAAAAAAGCCGGCACAATAATCCTTTTGTCGACAATCATTGTTTGGTTTACCTCATATTTCGGCTGGGTCGAAGGCTCGTTCCGTATGCTCGCCGAGGAGGAAATGGAATTTTCGATACTCGCGTATATCGGCAGAGCGTTCGCATGGCTGTTCGCGCCTCTCGGCTGGGGCAACTGGAAAGCGGCTGTCGCCTCCGTCACCGGACTTGTCGCGAAGGAAAACATCGTCGGTACGATGGGCATCCTCTACGGCGACTGGGCGGGTATCAGAGCGTCGTTTGACGTTCCGCATATCGCGGGCTTCTCCTTCCTCGTATTCAACCTGCTCTGCGCTCCGTGCTTTGCGGCGATCGGCGCGATAAGACGCGAGATGAACAGCGCGAAATGGACGTGGTTCGCCGTCGGTTATCAGTGCGGCTTCGCTTACGTGATAGCGCTTATGATCAATCAGTTCGGAAACCTCTTTACGGGCAACCTTGTATCGGGCGCCGGACTTGTCGTCAATATCATCGGCCTCGTCGTCGCTGTCGTGCTGCTCGGATTTATGATCTATATGCTGTTCTTCAAAAAGTATAAGGAAGCTACAAAGCTTACCAAAAAAGTGTGAGGAGCGTGATCTTATGTTTGCCTGGCTCGCGGAAAACGCGGTAACTGTCATTACCGTATCCGTTCTTATCATAATAACGGGTCTCGCCGTGTTTTCGCTGATAAGAGAGAAAAAGAGCAAAAAAGGCGTCTGCACGGGAAACTGCGCGTCCTGCGGCGCCTGCTGCAGCAGTAAAAACAAAGTTAAGTGACCGTAAACAAAAACACCGATCGGAAACCTGTTCCGGTTGGTGTTTTATTATGCTCGCTTATTATTCTGTTTTCAGAATATTGATCTTTTGCTTTTTCAGCAAATAAACGTAAGCGCAGAGCGAAACGATTGAATCAAACGCGTTTCCTATACCGAACAGAAGCGCGATCCCCGTCAAAGTCGGTGTCCAGACACCGGTCACGTATAATACAAAAGCGGCGCCGTAATAGACCGTATTGGTTACCACGCTTTCAAAAAGCATATAATTCGTTTTTCCGAGTCCGTAGAAAGTGGCGTCGAAAACGTTTTGAAACGCGTACAAAACGTAAAACCCGAGCAATATCAAAACAAGCTCAAACAGCTTATCAACATCGGAGAATTGCAGAACGTGCGTCATAAAAGGCTTCCATACAGGTATGCTCACGCACCATATAACAGAGATTATGAAAGTGATAAAGAAGTAACCGAGCGTGTTTTTCCGCACGTTGTCCTTATTCTCGGCGGTTTCTTTCTTTATAAGCTCCGCAAGCTGAAGAACGGGTAAAAGCAGCCAGCCCCATATAAAATTGTTTGCGACCCAATAAGTCCCCTGTTCTCCCACGACGTTTACCATTCTTGCGACCATTACCATATAAGCGACGTTTCGCACAAGAGATTCAAGCCCCGATATACCGCCGATCTTCAAAAAATCCTTCATCCACCTGAAATCAAGCTTTTCGTTTGAAAATGTTTTAACTCCTTCTTTGTGAAGAAGAACGATCGATACGGTAAGTAAAAGCGCGTTCACGATGATATTTGAATATCCTATACCGTTCACGCCGAGATCGGCGGATACGGGCAGAGAGGAAACGAGAAACGTGTCCGATATCAATGATAAAAGAAGCCGCGCGGTCGTAAGGATATAAATATATCTGCTCTTGTTGATCGAAACGAGAGCTACGAGCATAAACTGCGCGAGGACGTTAAAAATGTTTGCAACGCTTTCTATCCGTATGTACGTCGCGGAAGCGGCTAAAATGCCGGTATCCGTCGCCATTAAAGCAAGCAGCTGTTCCGCAAATACAAAAATAATGATCGACAGAAAAGCGTAAATACCGAGCGAAACGAGCATACCTGTTCTTACGCGGTTTGAAAATTCTTTTTTGTCATCCTTGACTTTGGCGATAAAGAAAAACAAGGGAAGTATGATCGCCTCGTTTATTACCTCGTAGATCAGATTTACCCACGATAACTGTCCCGCGATCGAAAAAGACCAGTCTCCCGGAAGCTGACCGAGGAAAAACACGCGCACCGTCGTATATATCGTGGGGCAAAGTCCGAGAACGATCAGCGCAAAATACAGCTTGTGATTTATATGCCTGAATGATTGTAATACTTTTTTCATGACAAAACTCCTTGTAATGTTACGGTTGCAGACAATTATAACATATTCTTTTTTATTTCTCAAGACTTTTTTAAAAAAATCACGCGCAATCCCTTTACTTTTCGGTTTTTATTTGGTATAATAAAAAATAAAGCACCGGGACAGGTGATAAAATATCGCGCGTTGATTCGTAAAAAAGGAGACAGCCGGAAATGAAAGGGAAAAAACTGATACTTGCCTTCGATATGTACGGATGTCCTAACCGCTGTCTGCACTGCTGGATAGGTCATATGCCGAACGTAAAGCCGGAGGACGGCGCGGACGATTTTGTCGCTTCGTATTTTTACCCGTATTTTGAGCAGATAGAGTTTTACAGCTGGCTGAGAGAGCCCGATTTCTGTCCCGATTACAGACAGAGATGGGAAAAGGACAAGGCTCTTTCAAAAAACGCGGAGCCCGAGCGCTTCGAGCTTGCGAGCTTTTACCGTATAGTGCGCGACGACGGATATATACCGTTTCTCAGATCCGTCGGCGTCAAAAAGGTACAGCTTTCGTTTTTCGGTCTGAAAGAAACGCAGGACAGATACGTCGGCAGAAACGGCGCGTACGATGAGATAATGCTCGCAACGGAAAAGCTGATAAACGGCGGTATCATACCGCGCTGGCAGTGTTTTATAAACGAGGAAAACAGGGAAGAGATAACAGCGATATACAAGATGGCGGCGCGGATAAGAGAGAACAACTGTAAAGAGCTTGAATTTTTCGTTCACGAGGGCTCCTGCGAGGGCGAAAACGAAAAGCTGTATCCGATAAGGATAGAGAAGGACCATATCCCGCCCGCGCTTCTGCCGGTTTATCTCAATTACGACAAGCTGAAAACGGAAAGGGAATGCTGTCTTATCCTTGAAAACGACCGTACGTCTCCCGAATTTCCGACTGGCGACGAAATAACGCTTTACGTTTCAAATAAATACGACGTGTATTACAATTTCACGAATATGAAAAAGCCTTGGATTATCGGAAATCTGAAAGAGGATAAGCCGGAGCGGTTTACGGATAAGATAATAAACGGAGATACGTACGCGCTGAATAAGGCGAGGGAATGCAGCTGGTCGGAGCTTGTGAGGAAGTACGGGGACTTCTCATCCGGAAAAGCGTTTGACGAGGGAGACTATAAAACGTATCTTTTCAACAGGTATCTCAACGATCTGCAAATATGATGCGACAAAGAGGGAAAAGACGATGGATTATATCAGACTGACAAAGGAAAATCTGGAAAGCGAGCATATATGCTGCGCGATATCGAACAACAAAGACATTCAGGTCTCGTCAAAAAAGGCGTGGCTGTCGGAGCGGCTTGACGAAGGGCTCGTGTTTTTGAAAAGCGTCGAGAGAGGGAAGTGCTTTATCGAATATATCCCCGCGGAAAACGCGTGGGTCCCGATAGAGGCGGACGGATATATCTATATCGACTGCCTTTGGGTCTCCGGTTCGCTCAAAGGTCACGGCTATTCAAACGACCTTTTGAACGAGTGCATCAGGGACGCGGAAGAGAACGGGAAAAAAGGTCTTTGCATTTTGTCTTCCGCAAAGAAAAAGCCGTTTTTAGCCGACCCGAAGTATCTGAAATACAAAGGCTTTGATACAGCGGACGAGGCGGATAACGGCATACAGCTTTGGTATCTGCCGATTGAAAAAGACGCGGAAAAACCGCGCTTCAAAGACTGCGCAAAGCATCCGCGCGCGGACGGCGACGGTTACGTTTTGTATTACACGAGCCAGTGTCCGTTCAACGGAAAATACGTGCCGCTGCTCGAGAAGACCGCGAAGGAGCACGGCATTCCTTTCAAGGCGGTGCATATAAAGACAAAAGAGGAAGCGAAAAACGCCCCGACTCCGACGACGACGTACGCTCTGTTTTACAACGGCGCATACGTCACGAACGAGCAGATGAACGAGGCGAAGTTTTTAAAGCTTTCGGAAAATATGATCTGATTCCGTTTTTTAAGGAGATGATATTATGATTTCGACGAAAGGACGCTACGCACTGCGCGTTATGATCGACCTTGCCGAGCACGCGGAGGACGGAGCAGTACCGCTCAAGGATATAGCGGAAAGACAGGAAATATCAAAAAAATATCTTGAAATAATAGTTAAAGACCTTGTAAAGGGCGGGCTTGTAAAGGGCTCGAGCGGCAAGGGCGGCGGTTACAGGCTTTGCCGCGGAGCGGAGGAGTATAACGTCGGCGAGATAATCGAGCTCACCGAGGGATCTTTGGCATCGGTCGCGTGCCTTGCCGACACGGCTGAAAAATGCCCGCGCGCAAACGTGTGCAAGACTCTGCCGCTTTGGATCGAGGCGGACAAGCTGATGCGCGACTTTTTATATTCAAAAAAACTGACGGAGCTGTTGTGAATAAAGAAGAATTAAGAAAAAAGTGGCTTGAAGAGGAGAAGCTCGCGCATATAAAGGGCTGGGATTTTTCGCATATCGTCGGCCGTTACACGGAGGAGGAAGACCTGCCGTGGGATTACAAAAGCGTTATAAAAGAGTATCTGAAGCCCGATATGAAGCTCCTCGATTACGATACGGGCGGCGGCGAATTTCTGCTTTCGCTCGGTCATCCGTATGAAAACACCGCGGCGACGGAGGGATATCCGCCGAACGTCAGACTTTGCGAAGAGCGGCTTCTGCCGCTCGGCATAGATCTGCGCGAATGCTCCGACTGCTCGTATATCCCGTTTGACGGCGAAGCCTTCGATATCGTCATAAACCGCCACGGCGATTTTGACCCCGCGGAAATAAAACGCATACTTAAACCGGGCGGCGTTTTCGTTACTCAGCAGGTGGGCGAGGATAACGACAGAGAGCTTGTCGACCTCGTTCTGCCCGGGCTTGAAAAGCCGTTTCCCGGCTTTAATCTCGCGGTGCAGAAAAAAAGATTCGAGGACGAGGGCTTTGAGATACTTAAAACCGGCGAGGCGTACCCCGTGATAGAGTTTTACGATACCGGTGCGCTCGTATGGTTCGCGCATATAATCGAATGGGAATTCCCCGGCTTTTCGGTCGAAAAATGCTTTGACAGACTGCTTTCGGTCGAGGAGGAAATAAATAAAAACGGCAGGGTCTCGGGTACCGCTCACAGGTATCTGATCGGCGCCGTAAAAAGGTGAAATATGAAGGATGATTTTATAAGGTTCGACAGAAAAGCTCCTCCTGTGAGGACAAAATGGTATTTAAGACCGCTTACGTATCTTCTGTCGGCGCCGGACGTAAAAAAACACGGACTTATAATACACAAAAACGGAGTTGAAGGACTTGAACCTCCGTATCTTTTGTTGTGCAATCACAACGCTTTTATGGATTTCAAGGCGGCGACGAAGGCGATCTATCCGCACCGCGCCAATTATATCGTTGCGATAGACGGCTTTATAGGGCGAGAGAAGCTTTTACGTGACGTCGGCTGTATCTGTAAACGCAAATTCACAAGCGACATAACGCTTATAAGAAACATAAAAAAGGTCGCTGAAAACGGCGACGTCTGCGTTATATACCCGGAGGCGCGTTATTCTCTCTGCGGAACGACGGCTGTCCTGCCCGATTCGCTCGGAGGACTATGCAAAATGCTTCGCGTTCCCGTCGTGACGTTTATATGCCACGGCCACCACATAAACTCTCCGTTCTGGAACCTGCACGACAGGGGCGTCAAGCCGACGGAGGCGGATATGATGCTGCTTTTTACGCCGGAACAGCTTGAAAAAACGAGCGTCGACGAAATAAACGACGCGCTCGTAAAGGCGTTTCAGTACGACGATTATAAATGGCAGTACGAGCGCGGCATAAAGGTGACCTACGAAAAACGCGCGGAGGGACTGCACAAGGTCCTTTATCAGTGTCCGTCCTGCAAAGCCGAGTTCAGGATGACGTCAAAGGACGACAGACTTATATGCAAAGCCTGCGGAAAGACGTGGAAATACCTTGAAAACGGCAGGCTCGAGGCGGAGAACGGCGAAACGGAGTTTTACCATATCCCCGACTGGTACGAGTGGGAGAGGAAAAACGTAAGAGCCGAGGTCGAGGCGGGAGCTTATTCGTCCGGGCTTCTCGACTGCCATGTCGACAGTCTGCCGAACGCGAAAAAATTCATAAGGCTCGGCGACGGCAAACTTATACACGATATGAACGGCTTTCACGTTTACGGCAAAGACGCCGACGGCGACGGATTTGAGATGATAAAGGACGTTCCCTCGCTTTATTCCTGCCATATAGAGTACGAATATCTCGGCAAATACGGCGACTGCGTCGATCTGAACACGTTGAACGACACGTGGTACGTCTATCCGCACGGAGAGGATTTTTCGGTGACGAAAATGGCTCTCGCCACGGAGGAGCTGTATTTCAGATTCAGGCGCGACAAGGGTATGCCTTGCAGGGACGGTCTTGCGTGATCCTCCGGAGGCAAAAAGCGGATAGAGCGGTCCCGCGCAAAATGGTATAGGAATTTGAAATTCGTTGTCGTCAAATAAGAACGGACAGGCAAAGCGCGGAGGCTTGATTGTAAAACTTTTATTAAAAATAAAGAAAACGGTTGAAATATTGAAATATTTGTTGTATAATGCGAAATGATACAATAAAGTTATAACGGAGAATTTGAGTTGATAAAGGAATTTATCGTAAACACGTTTCAGAACGCGCCGGAGTGGATCAGGTACGTCGTTACGTTCGTCATTTCCATGCTCCCGGTCGTGGAGCTGCGCGGGGCGATCCCGATAGGAGATCTCGCCTTCAAAATACCGTGGTACTGGTGTTATTTATTGAGCGTTCTGGGCAATATGCTTCCCGTCCCGTTCATACTCCTTTTCGTTGAAAGGGTCATCGAATGGACGAAAAAGACGAAGCATCTGAAAAAGCTCGGCTTGTGGCTTGAAAAGAAAGCCGCCAAAAACACGCCGAAGGTGCAGAAGTTCGAGGTCTTCGGGCTCATGCTTTTCGTTGCGATACCGCTGCCGATGACCGGCGCGTGGACGGGCGCTCTCGTCGCCGCGCTTACGGGGATGAAGTTCAGAAACTCCATTATCTCGATCACGGGCGGCGTGCTTATCGCCGGCGCGATAGTAACGGCGATCGTTCTGTTCGCGCGAGGCGCCGTCGGATTATTATTAGGCTATTAAAGACTTATCAAGAGCAGGGGAGGGACCGGCCTTATGAACCTGCGGCAACCTGTTTTGACAAGGTGCCAATTCCGCGAGATGAGTTTCTTTTGAAAAAAAACTGAAATTCGCTCGCATAACGGGCGGATTTTTTTACGAAAGGAATATTATGAAAAGATTTTTTACATCAGAATCAGTAACAGAGGGACATCCCGACAAGATCTGCGATCAGATATCCGATGCGATACTTGACGAAATGCTGCGCGCCGACCCGATGTCGCGCGTCGCCTGCGAGTGCTGCTGCACGACCGGGCTCGTTATGGTAATGGGCGAGGTCACGACCTCGTCTTACGTCGATATTCAGCACGTAGTACGCGAGACCGTCAGGGAAATAGGCTACGACCGGGCAAAATACGGTTTTGACTGCGATACCTGCGCCGTCATTTCGTGCATACACGAGCAGTCAGCCGATATAGCGCTCGGCGTCGACCGTTCGCTCGAGGCGAAAAACGGCGAGCTGACGGACGATCTCGATACCGGAGCCGGCGATCAGGGCATGGTTTTCGGTTTTGCGTGCGACGAAACGCCGGAGCTTATGCCGCTTCCGATATCGCTTGCGCATAAATTAGCCAAAAAACTGACGGAAAAGAGAAAGGACGGCACGCTCAGATACCTGCGTCCCGACGGAAAGACACAGGTAACCGTCGAATACGACGGCGACAAGCCCGTAAGAGTCGATACGGTCGTCGTATCAACTCAGCACGACGAGAGCGTCGCGCTCGAAAAAATAAGAGCTGACGTTATAGAACACGTTATAAAGACCGTGATACCCGGCGAGCTGCTCGACGGTGATACGAAAATATACGTAAACCCGACCGGCCGCTTCGTTATAGGCGGACCGAACGGCGACTCCGGTCTTACCGGAAGAAAGATAATCGTCGACACGTACGGAGGCTACGCCCGTCACGGCGGAGGCGCTTTTTCCGGCAAGGACCCGACAAAGGTCGACAGATCGGCGGCGTACGCCGCGCGCTGGGTCGCGAAAAACATAGTCGCCGCGGGTCTTTGCAGTAAATGCGAGATACAGATAGCTTACGCCATAGGCGTTGCGCGCCCCGTTTCCGTTTCCGTCAATACGTACGGCACGGAAAAGACAGATTACGAGCTTATCAGAAAGACGGTGGCGGAGAAGATAGACCTTCGTCCGGCGGCGATAATAAAGCACTTCGATCTGCGCCGTCCGATATACAAAAAGACAGCGTCCTACGGTCATTTCGGGCGTGAGGATATAGACGCCCCGTGGGAAAAGCTCGATCTTGTGCCGCTTTTCGCCGGATTAAAATGAACGACAGCGAAAAAGAGCTTGAAAAGCTGACCGGAGTCGTCGAACGTATAGTTTATCAGAACAAGGAAAACGGCTACGCGGTCATCGAGGTCGAGACCGGCGAGGCGGAGTTTGAAACGATATTCGGCACTATGCCGTTCGTCGCCGAGGGCGAGGTCATAGCCGCTTACGGCTCGTTCGTCAACAGCCCTAAATACGGCAGGCAGTTCCGCGTCGAATCATACGAAAAACAGCTCCCGCAGTCGGAGGATATGATCATAAAATATCTCTCCTCCGGCACGCTCAAGGGCGTCGGGCAGGCTATGGCGAAAAAGATCGTTTCGCGCTTCGGCGCGGAGACCTTTGACGTTATAGAAAACAATCCCGAATGGCTGGCTGACATAAACGGCATATCTCCGGCGCGCGCGGAGAAAATAGGCGAACAGTTCAGGGAACAGCACGGTCTGAGAAACGTAATGCTTTTCTGCCGCGACTTTTTCTCCCCGTCCGTATCCGTAAGAGCGTTCAAAAAATGGGGCGCGTCGGCGGTGGAGGTCATAAGGCGCGACCCTTACGTGCTCTGCGACGAGAGCTTCGGCGTCAGCTTTGAAAAAGCCGACAACGCCGCCCGCGCGATAGGCCACGCGCCTGACAGCGACGAGCGCATTTTCGCCGGAATAAAATACGTTCTTGAGCATAACGCGAATCAGAACGGTCACACATATCTGCCCGAGGACAAGCTGATAAAAGCCACGGATACGCTTCTTTGCGCGGATACGGAAAAAACGCACGACGCGCTTGACAGGCTCGTCGCCGCAGGCGTCTGCGTAAGAGAAAAATACGACGGCAGACAATGCGTTTTCCTTAAAAAATATCACGACGCGGAGCGTTATATATGCAGTAAGCTGCGTATGCTTGAAAATACGAATATAATATCGGAGCAGAAAAACGTAGACCGCGCGATCGACATATGCGAGGCGGAGGAGAACATAACGTACGCCCCGATGCAGCGCAAGGCGATAACGCAGG
The DNA here is from genome assembly GCA_902784545.1 of uncultured Ruminococcus sp. Classification (GTDB taxonomy): domain Bacteria; phylum Bacillota; class Clostridia; order Oscillospirales; family CAG-272; genus UBA1248. The sequence continues at coordinate 10,284 of CACZVC010000057.1, forward strand.
CGGTAAACAGCGGCGTTATGGTGCTTACTGGCGGTCCCGGTACAGGTAAAACGACGGTCATACGCGCCGTCGTGCGCATAATCTCGCGCCTCGGTATGAGGTACGCGCTCGCCGCGCCGACCGGCAGAGCGGCGAAACGTATGTCGGAGGCGACGTCCGAGGAGGCGAAGACGATACACCGCCTGCTTGAAGTCACGTTTACCGAATCCGACAGACAGCATTTCATAAGAAACAAATCGAATTTATTGACCGAGGACGTAATAATCATAGACGAGGCGTCGATGATCGACGTGCTCCTTATGGCGGCGCTCCTCGAGGCGATAAAGCCCGGCGCAAAGCTTATCCTTATAGGCGACGCCGATCAGCTTCCGTCCGTCGGAGCGGGCAACGTGCTCGCCGACATAATAGCGTCGGACACGGTGAACACCGTTCATCTGAAGGATATTTTCCGTCAGGCGGGCGAAAGTCTTATAGTTACGAACGCTCACGATATAAACGAGGGCAGGTATCCCGACCTGCAGACAAAAAACAACGATTTCTTTTTCCTGCCGCGCGCCACGGACGAGGAGACCGCGGAGACGATAGCGCAGCTTTGCAAGGTGCGTCTTCCGAAAAAATACGGCGCGGAGATACTTGACAATCTGCAGATAATCACCCCCACGCGGATGAGCTGCTGCGGAGTCGAGGCGCTGAACGTCAGATTGCAGCAGGCGCTGAATCCCCCCGGCGCAAACAAGCGCGAAAAAAAAGCCAGGGGCGTTATATTCCGCGAGGGAGACAAGGTAATGCAGATCAAAAACGATTACGACATGATCTGGATAAAGGACGGCGCGGAGGGGACCGGCGTTTTCAACGGCGATATCGGGAAAATAATAAAGGTCGACAATCAGGACGAGGAGCTCGTTATAGATTTCGAGGGCAGGATAACCGAATACGATTATTCGCTGCTTGACGAGCTGGAGCACGCCTACGCCGTGACCGTGCATAAAAGCCAGGGAAGCGAATACAAAACTGTCATTATCCCGGCTTTCCGTTTCAGCAAGCGGCTGTTGACGCGCAACCTGCTTTATACCGCCGTGACGAGAGCTCAGCAGATGGTGATAATCGTGGGCGACGCGCAGGCGATAAACGATATGGTCGACAACAACCGGCAGACCCTGCGCTACACGTCGCTGTGCGAGCGGCTGACGGACTTTTCCGATACATGAAGCCGGTATATCTGCTTCAGCTCTTCTTTCCGCCGCGCTGCGTTTTATGCGGCGAGCTTATAAAAGCGGAGGATGAGGATAACTGCTTCTGCGACAAATGCCGCGTGGTGTGGGAGCAGGAGAAGGCGGCGCTCTGTCCCGTCTGCCGGCGCGACGCCGGGCATTGCGGCTGCGAGCCCAAATACAACAGGTCGGCGACGGTCGACGGCTTCCGCGCGCTTACGTTCTATCAGACGGAAAACGTAAAAAAACTGATATATACGCTTAAAACAAAAGGCAATTCGCCGCTTTATAAAATGATATCGCGCGAGCTTGCGCTCGCGGTGATGAAATACAGCAAGGTTGACGATCAGACGGTCCTGACGTACCCGGAAAGGAGCCGCGCCTCGGTCAAAAAATACGGGGTCGATCAGGCGAAAACCGTCTGCCGCGCCGTATCGAAGCTGACGGGGATCCCGTGCGCGCCGTTTATAAAGCATAAAAGCGGCGCGGAGCAGAAAAAGCTCTCGGCGAAGGAACGCGGCGAAAACGCCGCGGCAAGCTATACGATAAATCAAAAACGCAAAGACGAGATAAAAGGCAGGCATATAATATTCATCGACGACGTTGTAACTACGGGCGCGACGTCCGTAGTGTGCGCCGCGCTGTGCAAGGCGGAGGGCGCGAAAAGCTTTACCGTTTACAGCGTCGCAAAAACTCCCGATTTGAAAGGTTAAGGGCAATTTATGAAAATCAAAAGACTGATATCGCTTCTCATCGCTGTACTTACGGTAAGACTGATATCGCTTCTCATCGCTGTACTTACGGTCCTGCCGCTTGCGGTATCGTGTACCGGCGGCGAAGAGACGGGCGCCGTTACAGTTACGCCGGATACGACGGACGTGATAACGGATCCGGAAACCGGCGCCGAAACGGAAACGGACGGGGAGACGACCGGGACCGCGACGGACACGGATGAGGAAACGGAAGCTCTCGGAACGTCGACCGATGAAGAAACGGCGGAAACGGAGAAGGATACCGGGACCGAAACCGAGGAGCAGACAGAGACCGGTACCGAAACGGAAACCGATACGGATGCGGAAACGACCTCAGACGACGGTACGACGGCGCCGGATACGACGAAGGAGCCGGAGACGACCGCGCCGGAAACAAATCCGCCGGTCGTAACGTACGGCAAGCCGTCGGAGCTGTTTTTCCGTCAGGTGTTCGGCACGGGCTTAAATAACGATACTCCCGCGGCGTACAGCTTTATAGAGATATCCAACAGCTCCGTTTATCCCGTTAAGCTCAAGGGGCTCACGCTCCACAGCTATGACGTTGAAACGAAGAAA
>CACZVC010000058.1 GCA_902784545.1 uncultured Ruminococcus sp.
TCTCTGCCGGTCTGCGCGGAGGAGACGGCGGAGCTTGCCGCCGTCATATCGTCGCTTGACAAAGCCCACGTGAGGATAGACCTTTCCGTGCTGAACGACACGGGGTATTACAACGGCGTGATATTCAGAGGATATATAAAAGGCGTGCCGTCGGCGGTGCTTTCCGGCGGACGGTACGACACGCTTCTTAAGCGCATGGGCAAAACGTCCGGCGCAGTCGGCTTCGCGGTTTACCTTGACAGACTGTCCGATCTGTACGGCGACGGCGGCGTAAAGCGGTACGACCGCGTGATACTGTACGACGGCAATTCCGATATAAGCCGTGTGACGGAGCTTATCGGCGACAGTATGGCAAAAGGTCTTTCATATACCGCCCTGCACGAGCCGGACGGCTGTGAATACGGTGAAATATACGATCTGAGGTGCGGAAATGGAGAATGATTATCTGAATATTGCCCTGCCGAAGGGCAGGCTCGGCGAAAAGGTCTACGGTATGCTTGCCGCCGCCGGATTCGAATGTCCGTCCGTGCTTGACAACAGCAGAAAGCTGATTTTCGAGAACCCGGAAAAGGGCGTAAGATATTTCTGGGTAAAGCCGTCCGACGCGGCGATATACGTTGAACGTTTACGAGCTTCTCGACCTCAATACCGGCGTCTGCCGCATGGCGGTCGCCGCGCCCGACGGATACAAGGACGAGCGCGGAAAAACGCTGAAGGTCGCCACGAAATTCGTGAACATAGCCTCGGACTATTACAGAAAAAAGGGCAGACAGACGGATATCATAAAGCTGAACGGCTCGATAGAGCTGGCGCCGATACTCGGCTTGTCTGACGTTATAGTCGATATAGTGGAAACCGGTACGACGCTCAAAGAAAATCATCTGTCCGTCGTCGACACGATAGTGGGCATAAGCGCGCGCCTTATATGCAACAAGGCGTCGTATAAATTCCGAGGCGCGCGGATAAACGCGCTCGTAAACAGCTTATCGGCGATAACGGGGGAGAAAAAATGATAAAGATATACGGACAAAACGAAATAAAAAGCGGCGAGGTATTCAAAAGAAACGTTCCTTTGAAGGACGTTTCCGCCGCCGTAACGGAAATAATAAACGACGTCCGCGCAAACGGTGACGAAGCGCTTATAAGGCTGACCGAAAAATTCGACAGAGTCAGGCTCGCCTCCGTTTCCGTCGGAGAGGACGAGATAAACGAGGCTTACGGCAGAGTCGAGCCGGAGTTTTTGCGTATACTTCGCCGAGCGGCGGACAATATAAAAAAGTTCCACGAAAAGCAGATAAACAAAGGCTATATGATACAAAACGGCGACGGTATAATCGAAGGGCAGAGAGTCATTCCGGTCGACCGCGCGGGTATATACGTACCCGGAGGCACGGCGGCTTATCCGTCGACCGTGCTTATGGACGCGATACCGGCGAAGCTGGCGGGCGTGCCGGAGATAGTTATGGTAACGCCGCCCGGAAAGGACGGGCGCATACCCGACGCGATACTCGCCGCGGCAAAGCTGGCGGGCGTGGACAGGATCTTCCGCGTAGGCGGCGCGCAGGCTATAGCGGCGCTCTCCTACGGGACGGAAAGCGTGTCGAAGGTCGATAAGATAGTCGGTCCCGGCAACGCCTACGTCGCCGAGGCGAAGCGGCAGGTCTACGGGCTCGTGTCGATAGATATGATAGCCGGACCGTCGGAGATACTTATAATTTCCGACGCGGATTCCGACCCGCGCGTGCTCGCCGCCGATATGCTGTCGCAGGCGGAGCACGACCGCGCGGCGTCCGCCGTGCTTATAACCACGTCATATGAGCTTGCGGAAAAGGTGCGGGACGAGCTTGAGATACAGATACCGAAGCTCACCCGAGCGGATATCGCACGCGCCTCGATCGACGGCAACGGAAAGATAATAATTGCGGAGAATATCGAGGCGGCGGTAGACGTGTCGAACGAGCTTGCGCCGGAGCATCTGGAGCTTTGCGTAAACGATCCTTTTGAATATCTGCCGCTTATCCGTCACGCCGGCTCGGTGTTTATGGGCAGATACTGCCCGGAGCCGCTCGGCGACTATATGGCGGGACCGAACCACACCCTGCCCACGAGCGGAACGGCAAAATTTTCAAGTCCTCTGTCCGTTTCCGACTTTGTAAAAACGATGCAGTATTCGTATTTTACGAAGGAAGCTCTGACTGCGTATAAGGACGACGTGGCGTATTTTGCAAACAAAGAGGGACTTACGGCGCACGCGAAAAGCGCCCTGATAAGAGATGAGATAAAATGAGCGGATTCATAAGCGGAAAATTCAAAAACCTTACTCCGTACACTCCGGGCGAACAGCCGAAGGAACGGAAATATATAAAACTGAACACGAACGAATCGCCGTACCCTCCGTCATATCACGCGGTTTTATACGCGGCGGAGGCGGCGAAGAACGTTATGCTTTATTCCGACCCGCGCTGCTCGGAGCTTCGCTCCGCGCTCGCCGCGCGCTGCGGCGTCGGCGCGGACAACGTGATATGCGGCAACGGCTCGGACGATATACTGAACTTTGCGTTTTCGGCGTTCTGCGACGACAAAACGCCCGCGGTTTTCGCCGATATAACGTACGGCTTTTACCCGGTATTTGCGGAATATAACCGCGTACCGTACAGGATAATACCGTTAAAGGACGATTTCAGCCTCGATCCGGCGGATTATTACGGCTGCGGCGGCACCGTGTTCATAGCCAACCCGAACGCACCGACGGCGCTCGCGCTCACGGTTTCTCAAATCGAAAAAATCGTTGAAAAAAACCCCGGAAACGTCGTCGTGATAGACGAGGCTTACGTCGATTTCGGCGCGGAAAGCGCGGTGCCTTTGACGAAAAAGTATAAAAACCTGCTCGTTACCATGACGTTTTCAAAATCGCGCTCGCTCGCCGGCGCCCGCCTCGGCTTCGGTATAGGAGACGAGGCGCTTATATCCGACCTCAACACCGTGCGTTATTCGACAAATCCGTATAACGTGAATTCCGTCACGCAGGCGGCGGGGATAGGCTCGCTCGAGGACGGCGCGTATACGGAGGAAAACTGTAAAAAGATAATAAAAACAAGAGAGTATCTGATTACGGAGCTGAATAAGCTCGGATTTTACACGACGGATTCAAAAACAAATTTCGTGTTCGCAAAACACGAAAAACTCGGCGGCGAATATATTTACAACGCGCTTAAAGAGCGCGGCGTGCTCGTCCGCCATTTCAGCCTGCCGCGGATAAAGGATTACAACAGGATTACCGTCGGAGACGACGGACAGGCGGCGGCGCTCGTCGCCGCGCTTGCCGGTATCGTAAAGGGGTGATAAAATGAGGAACGCCGATATCGAAAGAAACACGAACGAAACGAAGATAAGGCTTCGTCTGGAGCTTGACGGAGAGGGAAGGTCGACGGTCGACACCGGCTGCGGCTTTCTCGATCACATGATGACGCTTTTTTCCGCGCACGGCGGATTCGACCTCGAGCTTGAATGCAGAGGCGACGTGAACGTCGATTATCATCACACGACGGAGGATATCGGTATCGCGCTCGGTCAGGCGTTTTCAAAGGCGCTCGGCGACAAGCGCGGCATAACGCGCTACGGATTCATGATACTGCCGATGGACGAAACGCTCGTTTTGTCCGCGGTCGATATATCGGGGCGCTGTTATCTCGGCTTCAACGCGGTTTTCCCGACGGAGAAGATCGGCGATTTCGATACGGAGCTCGTCAAAGAGTTCTGGTACGGCTTCGCAAGAGCCGCCGCCGTCACGCTCCACATAAAAATGTTCGACGGCGAAAATTCGCACCACATAGCCGAGGCGGTGTTCAAAAGCACGGCGAGGGCGCTCAAAACCGCCGTTTCATTCGACGAAAGCCTGAAAGGGCGCGTGCCGTCGACAAAGGGGACGTTATGATAGCGATAATAGATTACGGCGTCGGGAATCTGTTTTCCCTCAGATCGTCGTTTGCCGCGCTCGGCGCGGAGGCGGTCGCGACGGGCGATCCGGACGTGATAAAAAACGCTGACAAGCTTGTTTTGCCCGGCGTCGGCGCGTTTTCCGACGCGGCGAAAAAACTGCGTGCCACGGGTCTTTGCGACCTGCTTATATCCGAGGCGAAAAACGGCAAGCCTCTGCTCGGCATATGCCTCGGTATGCAGCTTTTGTTTGAAAAAAGCTATGAATACGGCGAGCACGAGGGGCTCGGGCTGATAAAAGGCTCCGTAAAGCCGATAGCGGACGTTATACCGGAGGGGTATAAAATACCGCATATAGGCTGGAACGCGCTCGTTTTCAAAAAGCCCACGCCGATATTCAGATATATAAACGAGGGCGATCACGTTTATTTCGTCCATTCCTACCACGCCTGCGGCTGTGATGAAGCCGTCACGTCCGTCACGGAATACGGCGCGTATCTTACCGCGTCCGTTCAGTCGGAAAACGTTTACGGCTGTCAGTTCCACCCGGAAAAAAGCGGCGCGGTCGGTCTCAACATACTTAAAGCTTATCTGGAGTTGTGATATGAAGCTTTTTCCGGCAATAGATCTGTATAACGGCTGCGCCGTAAGGCTGCTTCACGGCCGCTACGACAAAATGACCGTTTATTCAAGCGACCCCGTGAACGTCGCGCTCGATTTCAAAGCGTGCGGGGCGGAGAACATACATATCGTCGATCTCGAGGGCGCGCGCGACGGTACGACGCCGAATTTCGATACCGTACTTGAAATAAAGCGCGAAAGCGGGCTTTTCTGCGAGATCGGAGGCGGCATACGCACGCTCGATACAGTCGAAAAATATCTGTCCGCCGGTATCGACCGCGTTATACTCGGCACCGCGGCGGCGACGGACGGCGGACTGCTCCGCGCCGCCGTTAAAGAGTACGGCGGAAGGATCGCCGTAGGCGCGGATATAAAAAACGGCGTTATCGCGATCAGGGGCTGGCTTGAAAGCGGCGGCTGCGATATTTATTCTTTCTGCGAAAAAATGCAAGGAGTCGGCGTAAAAACGCTTATCTGCACCGATATAGGCTTCGACGGCGCGCTGAAAGGCACGAACAGACCGCTTTATAAAGAGCTTCAAAGCAGGTACGACATGGATATAGTCGCCTCGGGCGGCGTGTCGACCGTCGACGATATCGAGGAGCTTAAAAAATACGGCGTTTACGGCGCGATAATCGGGCGCGCGTATTACGAAAAGAAAATAGATCTTGAAAAGGCGGTGAAGGCGGCAGGTGATAACTAAAAGGATAATTCCGTGCCTAGACGTAAAGGACGGGCGCGTTGTAAAGGGAGTGAATTTCAAGGGATTGCGGGAGGTCGATTCTCCCGTGAGTTTAGCCGAGTATTACAGCGGCGCGGGCGCCGACGAGCTTGTGTTTTACGATATAACCGCGTCAGCCGAGGGCAGAAGGCTGTTTACGGACATACTGACCGAAACGGCGAAAAAGGTTTTCATACCGCTTACCGTCGGCGGCGGCATAAACACGGTCGGCGACTTTGACCGCGTGCTGAAATGCGGCGCGGACAAGGTCTCCGTCAATTCCGGTGCGATACGCGACCCGTCGCTTATAGGAGCCGCGGCAAAGCTGTACGGCGACCAGTGCGTCGTTTTGTCCGTCGATATAAAGCGCGTTGACGGCGTTTTCACCGTTTTCGCAAAGGGCGGGCGCGAAAACACCGGTATGGAGGCGATAGAGTGGATAAAGCGCTGCGTCGGCTCCGGCGCGGGCGAGGTGGTAGTAAATTCGATAGACACCGACGGCGTTAAAAAAGGCTTCGACACGGAGCTTCTGCAAAAGGTATGCGGCGCGGTGTCCGTGCCGGTCATAGCCTCGGGCGGCGCGGGCGGATACGACGATTTCATAACGCTTTTCAGGGAGGTGCCGACCGTCGACGCGGGGCTCGCCGCCTCTGTTTTCCACTTCGGCGAGGTGGATATAAAGGCGCTTAAACAAAAAATGAAAGAAAACGGTATAAAGGTAAGGATATGATAAATATAAACGAACTGAAATTCGATGAAAACGGACTTATCCCGGCGATAGTCGTGGATTACTATTCGCGGCGCGTGCTGACGCTCGCGTATATGAACAGGGAGAGCCTTGAAATATCGCTTAACAAAAAGCTGACCTGCTTTTACAGCAGATCGAGAAAATGCCTGTGGCTTAAGGGCGAGACGAGCGGCAATTATCAGCATATCGTATCCGTCGTCGCGGACTGCGACAAAGACGCTCTGACGGTCGTGGTGAAAGCCGACGGTCCGGCGTGCCACAAGGGGACAAAATCGTGCTTTGAATATCCGCTTTACACGGACGAAAAGGGCGATTTTACCGCCGACGGGCTGTATGAGCTTATAAAGAGCAGAAAGAGCGAACGTAAGGAGGGCTCGTACACGACGTATCTTTTCGACAAAGGGCTTGACAAGATACTGAAAAAAATAGGCGAGGAGTCCACCGAGGTCGTTATCGCCGCAAAGGATCAGGATAAAAAGGAGACCGTCTACGAGATAGCCGATCTTTATTATCACGTTATGGTGCTTATGGTGCAGGCGGGCATAAAGCCCGACGACATAATCGCCGAACTGGCGTCGCGCCACGTCATAGACCACAAGGTCAAACAGGAAAAAATGGCGAGCGACAAAGATGATAAAACGGAATGACCGCAAATAAAAACGCAGCGGAAAGGGAGAATTTATGAATTTCAGATTTATCAAAGTCACCGGCAGCGGTAAAATAAAGCTGCCCGCCGACACGACGAGGATAACCGCGACGGTTAGCGGCTTGTTCAGGGAATACGCCGAAAGCTTAAAGCACGGCGCGGAGGATACGGAGGAGATCTGCCGCGCGCTATCCGCCTGCGGCTTTGAGCGCGGCGATATAAAAACGCTCGATTTCAGCGTCAATACGGAATACGAGGGCTATGAGGAAAACGGCGTGTATAAAAACCGCCTGTCGGGTTACAGGTACCGCCATACGCTTAAATTCGAATTCCCGTCCGACAACAAAAGGCTCGGCGCTGTATTATACGCGCTGTCGAACTGCGGCGCGGCGCCGGAATTCAACATAAGCTACACGGTAAAGGACAGGGAGGAGGCGAAAAACGCGCTTCTTGCGAGCGCCGTCAAAGACGCGGAGAAAAAGGCGAGGACGCTTACCGCCGCTTCCGGAGTCGCGCTGAAGGGAGTACACAGCATAAACTATTCCTTCGGCGATACCGATTTTGAGATAAGACCGGTAAGGGTGAACGCCGTGATGTCAAAACGCGCCGCGCCCGAGGCGGCGTACGATATGAACGTACAGCCTGACGATATAGAGGTCAGCGACACCGTGACGGTCGTATGGGAGATAGAATGACGGGAAAACGTCAATTATTTTCGATCTTCATATTGACAACGCGCACAATAAATGGTATGATAAGAAAAAAACAAGGAGGAGTTTATGTTCAAGCTGGGATTTCTCGCCAACGGAGAGATGCTCTCGTGGGATTATGACAAGCTGTTTTCGTTTGTCAAGAACGCCGGTTACGACTGCGTCGAGCTTATAGGCGACGTTATTTTCACAAGAGAATACAAGGATCTGCCGAAATATGAGGAAAAGTACGGTCTTAAAATTTCCGAGGTGCTCGCGCAGCACGATTTCGTCGTGACGGACGAGGCGGAGTATAAAAACAGCGTCGACACCGTCTGCGAGCAGATCAGAAAATGCGCGGATATAGGCGTGGATACCGCAAACCTCTTTACCGGTCCCGTACCGTGGAACGCAAACCCGCTTATCGTCGGCCGCGGAATATCGCAGGAAAAGGCGTGGAGCCTCGTTCTCGGCGCGTTCGACAAGGTGCTGAAGGTCGCGGAGGAGCGCAGGGTAAAAATCGCGGTCGAAAACGTCTGGGGCATGCTCGCGCACGATTTTTATACAAACAAGTATTTGCAGAGCCGGTTCGACTCGCCGTATCTCGGCGTGAACCTCGACCCGTCGCACGACGTGCTTTACGGCAACACCGATATGGCGTTTCTCGTAAAGAGCTGGGGCGAAAAGATATTCCACGTACATATAAAGGACGCCGTCGGCGTCGCCGCTCCGGGAAAATTCGTTTTCCCGCTTATCGGCGAGGGCTGCGTCGATTTCAAAACGTTCTTCTCAACGCTGAAAGAGATCGGATATGAGGGATGCGCCAGCGTTGAATTCGAGTCCTGGGCTTACAGAAATGCCGCGTGGCACGGCGAACACGCGCCCGCCGTCGCGGAAATGAAAAAACTGATAGATCTGTTTATAAATTAAATTCCGGAGGAATTAAAATGATAAAGCACAACATTATTTTCGTCGGCTGCGGCGCGATAGCGTACCGCTGGCTCGACCACATCACTAAAAGAGACGACTGCAAGATCCTGGCGATAGTCGAAAAGAACCCCGCGAACGCAAAGAGATACATGGATAAATACGGTATCGAATGCAATGTTTACGAGGATATGGACGAGGCGCTCGCAAAGGAAAAGGGCGATCTTCTGATCGACCTCACGTTCGTTACGGTCCATTCAAGCGTCGTCACAAAAGCTCTTCGCGCCGGTTACGACGTATTCGGCGAAAAGCCCATGGCTTTCACGGTCGATCAGGTGAACGATATAATGCAGGCGGTCAAGGAGACCGGCAAGCATTATTTCGTAATGCAGAACCGCCGCTTCATCGACCAGGTCAAAAAGATCAAAGAGCTTCTTGCGACCGGTATATGCGGCGCTCCCGTGTATCTGACGGGCGAAATATTCGTCCCCGCCGATATGGGCAGCATCAGAAACGATTTCAAATATCCGCAGCTGCAGGACAATAACATCCACAGCTTCGACCTGGCGCGTTATCTCGTCGACGGCAAGCCCAAGTCCGTACATTATCACAGCTTCCGTCCGAAGGGCTCGATGTATACCGGCGATTCCGCCTGCGACGCCGTTTTCGAGTTCGATAACGACCTCGTATATTCGTTCAGAGGCTATAACGGCGCCGAGGCGTGCTGGACCTCGTGGGACAACGTATGGCGTATCGTCTGCGAAAAAGGCACGATCTGCTGGGACGGCGAGGGCGACGTAAAGTATCAGTATTTCGATGAAGCCGGCGATATCTACCGCGGCAAGGGCTTCCACGAGGGCGTTATCAAAAAGCCGGACGTTGTGCGCGATCAGCACGACGGCGCGCTTGAGGATCTGTTCGACGCGCTTGAAACGGGACGCAAGCCCGGCACCGACTGCACGGACAATATTTACAGTATCGCGATGGTCCTCGCCAGCGTAAAGAGCGCGGACGAGCACCGCAAGGTCGAGATAATCGTAAACGACACCTACCCCTACCTCACTTTGAAATAAACGTTGCTGATATTTATATGCCGGCTGTCCGAAAGAACAGTCGGCATATCGCTTTACGGAATTTTCAGTATAGCCGATACGCGACCGAAAACCGGCCGGAACAAGGATATTTTTTCCTTGCTCCGGTCTGTTTTTATTAACTGTCTTGTTCAGCGTTTCGCCAGGCGTCTCTGTACTGCGCGCGTTTTCAGCAGAAAAAATACTTATAAGCCCGAATCCGGGCGCAAAATGCCGTATTATCGGTGAACTTACTGAAAATTATTTGTAAATTATGTATCATACAGCCTGTTGAGAGTTGAAGATTTCATATTTTTATATTATAAATATGATATCAAAAAGTAATAATAATAATTTTAAATAGCGATCTCGGAGGGACATCCTGATGGAGAAATTCAAAAACAAAATTTTGTCATTGATTTGCGCGTTCTGCATACTTGTAACGGGTTACGGCAATCTGCTGAGTTACCCGTTGTTTGCGGATATGCGCACATTGACTTTATCTGCGTCGGACGGCAATACGTACCGTATAACCGTCACGTACGACGCCGCCTCGGGCATACCGGACGACGCCGTGCTTTCCGTGCGCGAAATAATAAAAGAGGAGAGCGGAAACGATGCGGACGCAAAAAGCGCGTCTGCGGATAAAAGCGATCCGACCTATGATAATTATATAAATAAAAGCGCGGCCGCTTTGGGCAAAACGTCCGGTTCGTTTGACGTGGCAAAGGTTTTCGATATATCCTTGACGTCCCCCTCCGACGGTACGGAATATCAGCCGGATAATGACGTGCTTGTAAGCATCGAGCTGCTCGATAACGATCTGAGCTGTCACACAGGTATAAACGTGGTGCATTTTGAGGGCGCCCCCGACGGCAAGACCGAGATAATGGACACCGAAATGAACGGAGCCTCCGTCGAATTCAGGACCGACGGCTTTTCCGTACTTATTACTTTTTCTCATACAACAACTTCGGAGAATATCAGGAATATATGTTTTACGACGATCAGGGCGATCAGGTAAGCTCGCAGACCGTCAAAAACGGAGAATACGTTACGGCGCCGTACGATCCGCCGATAGATCCCACCGCGCCGAATAAGGAATTCAAGGGCTGGTTCGAGGGCGACGATCAGGATCACTTGAAAGACGAGCCGTTTGATTTCAGCAAGCCTCAGGTGCTGACGGCGGAAAGCGATACCGAGATATATCTGTACGCCGTATTCGCCGAATACGCTCACGTCACCTTCCACGGACAGTACGATCCCTCCGCGCACACGTATCCGGTGGTCGAGGTAAAGAGAGTGGAATTGACCGACGATCCCGAAAATAACGTAATAAACATAAGCGATCACACAGCTCCTTATTATAATACGAGCGGCAGCGGCAGCTTCGCCGAATTTCAGTTTGCCGGCTGGTCTCACACGGCCATACCCACCGCGGGACAGGGCAGTTCGGATATAATAACCGAAACGACGCTTCCCTTGACCGAAGATACGGACCTTTATCCGGTTTTCAAGGCGGTAAACTGGCTGAGCTTCGTATCCGGCAACTCCGGCACCGGCGCTACGTACTATGCGCCCAAAGCCGTCCAACGGGGCGATAAGCTCGATCAGAGCGTTATCGTAAGCGATTATATACCCGTGCGACCCGGTTACGAATTCAAGGGTTGGTATCTCGGCGTTGAAAACGAAGGGACCGACGCGCAGAACGGCTGCGGAACGCAGATCACGGAAGCGGACGGCACGCTTTTAGCCGCTGAAGACGACGAAAAAGGCATAAAATCGATCGTGAACGGCGACTCTTATCTGCTTCTTTCAAAAAACGTGACCGTCTACGCCCGCTGGGAGGCTGTCGAGGTCGATTATAAGGTCGTTATCTGGAAGCAGAGGGCGACGGACGCATACGGACTTGCCGAAGGTAAAAAAAGCTATGATTACGCGGAGAGCTTTACTTTGAAGGCTTATCCGTACTCGTACACCAATACTCCTGCGTCTGTGGGAGGAAATTATATAGCTTTAAATAATAATGATGCATATAATGCGGTACACGACAGTGAGCATCAGCTTGGGGCTGATCCTAATCCGTATTCGGGATTTGTTTACAACGCAGATAAAACGCTGACGGATACCGATTATGATATAAATACCCATACATACAAAGGCACTAAGAATATCGCATATGAGGGAAACACCGTTTTCAACGTTTATTACGATCATGAAAGCGGTCATGCCGCGGCAGCGTATCCCGAAGGAAACTATACCGTCACCTTCATTTACCCCGCGGAGCTTTCGACTGCGGATTCTGTCGTTACGGTCGGCGTAACGTCGTCCGATCCGATACCATCTCTCGGTTCAATAACCGTACCCGGTATCACGGATGAGCAGAAAAAAGAAGGCTACGCTTTCAACTGGTACGCGGATGAGAGCTGTACTACGCGCGTTTTCTTTAATGAAGACGATTATAACATATATAACGACGGCGGAAAGGTCTTATATTCGACCGTGCCGTATATACCGGGCAGCGAGAACGGCGAAGTAAAATCAAATCTGAATATTTACGGCGGCTGGGAAAAAGAGTGGTATCTTATACAGATCGACACCAATATGGGCGAAATGCATAAGGATAATACCAACTCGACATATTTCTGGAAAACGTATAAAAGCGACTATATCCAGGAATACACGTGGATAACGAGAGACTATATCGAATCGGAATCCGGCGAATGGTATTACGTTCAGCACGACTACACCCATCCCGGAGATAACCGCTGGACTTATTATTCACAGGATTTGAGCGAGGCGACGAGTCTTACCAAATATAAATACGAACCCGGTATGTATTTCAGCGCGGGCTGGTACGAGGTAAAAGAGGACGGCAGCGAGGAGCCTTATGTGTTCGGCAGTCCCATAACCGGATATACGACTATAAGACTCCACTGGAAGCTGTCCGGCACGTATTATCTGCATTACAACACCGACGTAACGGTCGACGGTCAGAGAATGACGGGTACGAACCGCGAAAACTCGGTCCTCCCCTCGACTGACGGCTACACCGATCAGGCAAAAGCATATCTGAACGTGATCGCAGACGCGCCGGAGGGCTACGCCTTCGGCGGATGGGTGATCCGCGGCGACAAAAGCGGGAAAATATATCATCCCGGCGACGAATTTACCGTTGACGGCGAATTTTCAGCTACCGTGAACGGCAAGAAAAACATTTATCTCGACGCCGTTTACATAAAGATCAGAACGGTTTCGGTAGTATACGACGCAAACGGAGGAACGGTAACGAACAGCGCCGACGCCGGCGCTCCGACAGACAGGGACGGCAATCCGCTTCATTCCTCCAAATATTCCGTATCGCGCAATACCGCGGACGGCACCGTGACCGTTTCGGGTATCGTCAACAACTCGGGAATTAAATTGAGCAGCGGCGACGGCTTTTCGTTTGACAGCGCCGCGGGCGCCGTGTTCTCCGGATGGAATACAGAGCCCGACGGCAGCGGAAAGCATTTCAACGCGGGCGCCTTTGAGGACGAGAGAGGAAAGTATTACGCCGACGTCAACGAGCCCGTTACGCTTTACGCGGAGTGGAAAATCAGAGTCCGCTTCGATAAAAACGATACCGACGCCTCGTACAGCGCAGACGGCTGGGACGGCTATGAACAGGATGCCGGCGTTTATTATATCGACACGTTTATAAATGCGGAGCTTGAAGAGCCTTCGGGAACGGTAACAAAAGACGATCTGACTCTTGATTTCTGGAGCAAAACGAGCGGCGGAGCCGAGGAAGGCGCGTACGATTTCAAAAACATCAAGCTTACAGCCTCCATGACTCTGTACGCGCATCTGACCGACGCGGCGAGGATCCCGTTCCACGTAACGTCGTCGAACAAAGTCGACAGAGACGAATGGAAGAGGACAGATCTTTTCAGAGTGTCGTCGCAGAACGGCGCGATAGATCTGACGGACGCGAACAGCGTAAGAGGTTATTTAAAAGCCGATGAAGGATATTCGTTTGATTACGTTTGCCTGAGCGCCGATACGGTCGGTATCAGCAGTGCGGACGACTGCAAGGCCGTAAGTCTGTCAAAGGACGCGTCGGAGGTTAAAGCGACTCTGGCGAACGGCGATACGGTCGTGCTTGACGCGGACGGAAAGGATGCGAACGGCAGATATCTGCATATCGTTTACAAGATCGAAAACGAAGATCAGAGAATAAAGCTCGCATACGTCAAAAGCGGCGAGGCGGGAGTTCTGAGCTCCGTCACACCCGTTACTTACAACACCGATCCTTTCACTTTTCTTAACGGGTCTCTCGTTCCCGGCACGCTGAGCGGCGCGACCGCGGAAAACGGGGCGATAGACGGCGAAAACCACGAAAGCGGTCAGATAATCAAGCTGGGAAGCACCCCGCTTGAGATAAGCCAGAATTTAGCGTCCGGCGTTTTCAACGCGCCTCCGCTTCTCGACGATCCGGGTGATCTGTCGGGCGATAAGCTTACGCTCGTTCACGACGGCTTCGGCGTAGGCGCGGCGGGAGCGGACAATATAAGCGGCATATCGAATTTCTCAAATAAACTTTATCTGCGTTACTACGACGGAAAACGTCAGGTAAGCGCGGACGGTACAACGTGGACTTCGTTTACCGGAGACACGCTTTACGTCGTATACCGTGAACGCGGCTTTGAGCTTGTCATAACA
This sequence comes from uncultured Ruminococcus sp., assembly GCA_902784545.1. Classification (GTDB taxonomy): domain Bacteria; phylum Bacillota; class Clostridia; order Oscillospirales; family CAG-272; genus UBA1248. The sequence goes on from CACZVC010000058.1 coordinate 14,063, forward strand.
AAAGCCGTCACGGGCGATAACACGGGAATAAGCCCGGATATGAGCTTTACCGTCACGATAGAATCGACAGCCATAACGCGCTCGAGCTTCTTATCCGAGGGTACCGGCTACTCCAGCGTTTCCGCCGTTCCCGCTTCTGGCGGCAATAAAGGAAAAATAACCCTGAACGTAAAGGACGGAAGCGAAATACATATCCACGGTCTGCACCGCGGTACGTATACCGTTACGGAAAATCACAACAACAACTATCTGCTCGTCGCTTCGGTGGTAAACGACGCCGCCGAACAGCAGAACGACAGTATAGAGTTCACCATCGATAAAGATAAAACGGTCATGCTCGTCAACGAGCCGAAATACATATGCAGGGTGTGGAATCAGAGAACGCTGTCATATGAGGCGTTTTATACTCTCAACAGCGCGATGACATACGCGCACGATCAGCTCGACGGCGCCGCTGAGATACAGATGCTTCATGATTATGTCGTTCCCGACTGGGACGTTGTGGAGATCCCCGCCGGATTTGAAATAACCCTTACGAGCAAGGACAGCTCTCCGTTCGTCATCTCCCGCGAGGACGCGTATACCTCCGTACCGGTCTTTACGAACTACGGGACATTCAGTCTTGAAAATGTGGTCCTTGACGGAAACGGTTATCAGACCGGATGTCCATTCATTTACAACGTCGGTACGCTTACGATTGGCGATAAAGCTGAGTTCAGAAACGCGAAAACGGCGGGCAACGGCGCGGCGATCTATCAGGAAAGAGGATCGCTTACCGTCAACTCCGGCGCTAAGTTTTCCGGCAACACCGCGGTCAACGGCGGCGATATTTACGCGAATTCCGGAAAAGTCGTTATAAACGGCGGCGAGTTTTACGGTTTTGACGACGAGAGCGTCAACAAAGCCGAAAACGGCGGCGCAATATACTATGCCGGCAACGATTCGCTGACGGTAAGCGGAGGCAGCTTCAACGGATGCCGCGTCAGCAGCAACGGCGGCGCGATTTACGCCGTAAGCGGCGCGCTGACTGTAAGCGGCGGAAGCTTCGGCGACGACGACGGCGACGGCGACGATACGACGGACCTTAAAGGCAACAGAGCCGAAAACGGCGGCGCGATATATACCGAAAGCGCCGATCTCAAGATCAGCGGCGGAACCTTCAGCCATAACACGGCGACCGAAAACGGCGGCGCTGTATACGCCGAAGGCGGCGAGGCAAATCTTACTGCCGGAAATCTCAATAAAAACAAAGCGAATAACGGCGGCGCGATATATTCCGATTCCGCAACGCTGACTATCGGCGGCGGCACCTTAAACGAAAACAGCGCCGTATCGTACGGCGGCGCCGTATACTCAAACACCGGCGCAACGGTGATGACCGCCGGCACCATCGGCGCGGACGGCAAACCGAACAGCGCGGTAAACGGCGCGGGCTTCTTTACGAACGCAGGTACCGCTGCGTTTTCCGGCGGTACCGTGACCAAAAACGCGTCGTCGGACGGCGGCGCGATAGGCGTAGGCTCGGACGAAGCAAGACTCACTTTCTCCGGAAATATAAAAGTAACGGAAAACACGAAGGGTACGGACGAAAGCAACGTTTATCTCGACCGTGATTCCGACGACGTTATAAGCTCTGCCGGCCTCGGAAACAACGCTTCCGTCGGTGTATACGTATCCGACGGCGTGATGTCGAAGCGCGGCGTTCCCGGCGCAAAATTCGCTTCATATACGGATGAAGCGAATAAAGCCAAGATCAAAAACGACCGCGACCCGTCTTTTGCCATAGTATCGGAATCGTCGTCCAAAAAACTGTACTGGGGCAAAGCGATAAAAGTAAAAGTCATATATTTAAAGGAAAACTACATAAGCAAAGGTTTTCCGTTAAGCGGTTACACAGGAAACAAAGCGGAGATCAGCGTCAATAATTACTATCCCGTAATGTCCGGAAGCGATAAAACGGCGCTTTCCTCGATTGCGGAGGATATGTATAAAAACAATCTCTTGAGCGGCTTGAGTCTATCCGCGACTGCGGCGTACGCGGGCGCTTATATCGACGGTACAGACGTAGGCTTTGAAGAATACGTTACAAAGCTCTGGTGGAAGACCGACGGAGCTGATAAAGGATGGAATCTGACAAAGCATTACGACGACAATACAAACGCGACGAATACGGCGTTTGACAGCGCAGAGCAGACGCTTGTCCTGCTTTACGCGGAGCCGGCGTATGTCGCGATAGAGAACAATACCGATATGGCGCTTAACATAAGCGATATACAACTCGGATCGGGCGATAAAATCAAAAACGTGAAGAATACGAAAACGTACGCCGGCTACGGTATGGTGTTTGCGAAGAACGGCGCGATACGTTCCGAGCTTCTGCCTGTCGGGGCGGCTGACCTCACGCTTAAAAAGGGCGAGTCCGTAACGCTTCTGATCCCGGGCGGACGCAATATGAGTTATCAGCTGACGGGTCAGTTCTCGACCTCAGAGGCTATGACCGTTCCGCTTAAAAGGGGACAGTCCGGACAGTCGGGACTGACGCCCGAAACATTAAGCGTCGAAAGCGACGGGTCTTTCGCAACGCTTTCCGGCACGACTCTCGATAAAAACGGAACTTATCAGATAGTTTTCGGCAACGAGAAGATGATCTGCAAGATCGTTGACAGTAACGGTATCGATGTTCCGTATTCAAAAATAAGCAGCGCCCTGGAAGCCGTAAAAACCGGAAGCGTAAGTCTGAGCACTTCCAAAACGGCGGTCATCGAGATGCTGACGGATTATCTTTTACCGTCGACCGACGTGGTGAAGATACCGAGAGGGTACGATATCACTCTGACAACGGCGGCAAAAGGCGTGACCAACCCCTATACCGGAGAGGGAGACAGGGCGGTAATAAGCCGCGATTCCGATAACAAATTATCCATGGTAGACGCGTGGGACAACGCGGTCAAGGCTATGGACAACACGGTTTTACGTATCAAAGATCTTGTCTTTGACGGAAAAAGCGTTCAGGGCAACAGTGACGGCGGCGCCGTGACCTCCAAATTTGCAAACGTATATATAGATCACGTTGATTTCAGAAACGTTTACGCAAGCAACGGCGGCGCGATGCTTGTTATGTTCTCCGATAAGGATAAGAACGCAAAAACAACTGTGCCGGGTACGGTAATGGAAGTCAGAAACTCCAACTTCACGGGCTGTACTTCCACAACTACGGTAACGTCAAACCGTCTTGGCGGCGGAGCGATCGTGACGAACGCCGAAACGATGAATCTGCATGACTGCGTTTTCGATACCTGTTCCGCGGTCGACCAGGCGGGAGCCGTGTTCCACCGCGTGGACGCGAACTATGACTCATGGGCAACGATCACGGGATGCACCTTCACCAACTGCCGGGCAAACGCCGCAGGCGGTCTGGAGCTTGACTCGAAAACAATTCTCGTTGTCGGCTGCAGATTCGAGCATTGTCTTGCCACGACCAGAAACGGCGGCGGCTTCAACGTTTATGCGCTGAACAGCGCCGAGCCTACCGTGGATTGTTCAACGACTGTTATAAACTGCAGCTTTGACGACTGTCATCTGACGCTCGACAGCGCTTCAAACACGACCGGCAACGGCGGCGGCTTCAGAAGCACGTCAAAATATACCAAGGTTATAAACACCTCGTTCAACAACACCTCAGCGATCAAAGGAAACGGCGGCGCCATCGGTTTGTCGAACAAAAGCGCCGCAACAGCCGAGATCTACGGCTGTACGATCAACGGCTGCAGAGCCAAAGCGGGCGGCGGTATTTACAGCGAGGCCAAAGAATTGACTATCGGCGGTCAGACCGTTTATACGTATCGGGACGGAAGCGGCAGTGAATTCGATTTGGTAGAGTATAACGGTAAGTACTGGGATATGTCGGGAAAAAAATTCGACATATCGTCGCTTACCAAGGTCGGCGAAAGGATCAAACGTTCCGAGGTCAAAAACTGTACGGCGCTGAACAGCAACGGCGGCGGCGTATCACACATAAAAGACGCGGACGGAAGCAAAACGACCGTAACGAACGCCGATATCACGGGGAATACCTCGAGCACGAGCAGCGGCGGCGGCGTCTATATATACAGAGTAAGAAACGCGACGTTCACCGGCTGCAATATAACCAAAAATACAGCCAAAGTCAACGGCGGCGGAATATTTATCGGAGATAACAACGCTACCCGTTCGCTTATAATTGACAGTACGAAGATCGAGGACAACACCGCGGGCGGCAACGGCGGCGGAATTTACGCGTCGTACGCTGATCTGACGCTGAGAAACAACGTCGTAATAACGAGCAACCGTCTTTCAACAAATCCCTCGGATATGATAGCAAACGTGGCGGGCGTATTTATTTCCGACAACCGCAAGCTTATCTTGGGACAGGCGGGAAGCTCCGCAGCGGATCACGTCGTCGTAAGGGAAAACACGACCGCGTCCGGCGCTTTATCCGATCTGCGCCTGTGGTGGAACAACAACAATAAAGTTAACAATTCAGCCAGCGTAAGCGTGTTGAGCAGTCTTGACGACACGAGCGAGATCCGCGTAGTAAACCCCGGCAAAGAGACGACGCAGTTCGGAACAAGGGCGGATACGAGCTTTGACGGATTTACCGAGGTAAATCACGTTTTCGTTGCGGACCAGGGTGGTTTATACGGCGTGTACGACAGAGGAACGCCAGCCAATCTGATATGGCGCGGCGGCGTTATATGCAAGATCACCGACCAGAGCGGCAGACTGCTTTATCTTGACGCCGAATGCAAAGACCCCGCTGTTTTCGACCGGCTGGATCACAGAACAAACGGCAATAAGCTGAGCCCGTTCAGTTATCTGCGGCAGGACAATCCGCTTTTATACCGTAAGATAGGCAGCGAAATAACGACAATCGACCTGACGCAGGAGGAGATCCGTATCAAAATGCTCGTAAACACTTTTGAGACGGATACGTATATAGAGACCGGATCTTATCCCGGCAGAAAGCTCGTAACGCTTATGACCGCGAGCAACACGGAATCGGACGGATATCCGTATACCGGACGCGCCGGTACGTTTGCAACTATAAAGCGCGGCTATAACGATAACAGTAAAACGCTTTTGACGTCGAAAATAAATCTGACGCTGCGCAACATAACCCTTGACGGCGGCTCTGCTGATAAAACGAATCCGAGATCGACGACGGCAAGCGGAGGTCTTATCAACGCCTCAAAAACCGGTACAACCGGTACAACCGACACGCTGTTGTTGACGCTCGCCGCAAACTCGGTTTTACAGAACTGCCGTATAAGTAACGGAAGCAACGGCGGCGCCGTATGCCTGAATAACGGCGTATCGCTTGAGATCGCCGGCGGCGCGATATACAACTGCGGAACGGTAAGCGGACTCGGCGGCGGCGTTTATAAAACGGGAGTCGACGGCAAAATAACGTTTACCTCAGGTATCATATCCCATTGTTTTGCTCTGTCGGGCGGCGGCGTGTACTTCAGAGAAGGCACGTCCTTCGATATGTCTGGCGGCGCCCAGATAACAAGCTGTACCGCCAATGAAAAAGGCGGCGGCGTGTATATCGGCACGCAGAGGATCATGAATATGTCCGGCGGATTTATAACAAACAACCACGCCGGCGGTGACAACACGATAGGTGAAGGCGGCGGCATTTATCTTGGTGACAATATTAATACACGCCTTAATCTGTCGAGACGCGTTACGGTAACAAATAATACCGCGGTAAAAAACGAAGACGGCAGCGCATACGCGACCGTCGCGTGCAACGTGGAACTCACAAACGACAGCAACGAAGTTATACGTTCCGTCGGCACCGGTGTTTCGAGAAACTCCAATATCGGCGTATACGTTCCCGGCGTCGAAAGCCCGGGTGACGATCCCTTGAAAAAAAAGACTACAAAGTATGATAAACACGGAATCGAAACAAAACCCTTCGGCAAGTTTGACAACATATTGTATACGAATTATCTGTACTGCTTCTTAAACGACAGAAACGGCTTGAAGGGCGGTTTGCAGTTAGGCGATAACGAATGTATCCACTGGGTAAAGATCTTTTCGCTCCAGGTTAAAAAGACCGTTATAAGCGGCGACGATTTTGATCTGACGCGTGAAGAATTCAAATTTAAAGTAACGTTTTCAAGAGACGCGAACGGAGTGGCGCCGATATACGGTTTCAATACGCAGTTCAAATACGACGGTAAGTTTGATGATAACGGCGATCAAATAACCGAAAGCGTTGAAAACGGCAGCGTCGTGCTCAGACTGAAAAACGGAGAAAGCGCGACTGTCGACGATCTTCCGGCTGAGGTAGACAACGGTAACTTATATTATAAGGTCGAAGAGATATTTGACGATGACTTGCGCAAAGAGCATTATATCACGTCGACGGCAAGATCGTCCTGTAATGTTGATACGCAGGGCGATCACTACGTTGTCGGCAGGATCGGAGAAAACCTGCAACGCAACGACGTAAACTCCAAATATACGTCTTACGCGGCGTTTGACAACCTGAACGCGGTATGTAAGCTGACGACGTCCAAAAACGGCGGAGCGCTGCTTTATACGTATGACCCGGTAAGCGAAAAACCGGTTCCCGCGATATACTCGACTCTGCACAGCAACGCCGGCGACGGTGCGTTCGACGATATAAACGCCCGTACCGATTTGTATTACTGGGACGTGTTCCTTAATTCGTACAAACAGTTCGATTATTCGGGAGAAGACGAATTAAGGGTCGAAATGCTCGTCGAGAATTACAGTATGAAGCAGCATGTCGAATTGGAAAACGCAAAAGCGACGCTGACAACTGCAAAGAGCAACGCGACTGACGGCTTCCCTTATACCGGAGCGAATGGAACAACGGCAGTGATCAAACGCGGGAGCAGCGGCGACAACACCAACACAAACGGCTGGCCGATGTTTTTGGCGGCAAACGGATTGACTTTGGAAAACATCGAGTTGGACGGTGAAAACGAAATAATAAAATTTGACGGGAATTTAAGGTATGTAACAACTGAAAGAATTTTCGGCGGTATCATATGTGTTGTCAGCACGGGAAATCTTACCGTGAGGAACGGAGCTGTACTCAAAAACTCGAGCGTTAACGCCCAGCGCGGCGCGGCTGTGTATGTAAGCGAAAAAGCCTCGATGACGATGAACGGCGGAACGATGAAAGACAACGTATGCACAAATCAAAACGGTGACGGCGCCGGAATATATCTTAACGCGTTTGGCGCGGATTCAGCTAAACTGTATATTTCCGGTAATCCCGTTTTTGAAAACAATATGGTGAAAAAGAACGGTTATTCCGGAAAAGAAAACGGACACGATGCGACGGTCTATACGGGTACGGGTTACGTACCGCAGGATATCTATCTGAAGGAAAATCACGAAAACGCGCCCGCGTCGATAATCGTGACAGGCGATCTTACCGGTGCCGACGGCTCGATATGGGTATGGGCACAGGAATCCGTTCATTACAAGACGCTTATGCCGTTCGCGTCGCTTGCCGACGGAGTGGTATTCTCAGAAACGCCGACCGGAGGACAGTTCAACAGTGCGCATCTCAAAGTATTCAGAAACGCGCGCACCGATACGGAGACCGATAACGAGACGGAAACGTATCTGTTCGGAAAAATGAGGGACGACTATCCGAGAAATGTGTGCTGGTCCGGTATCGAGGGCTCGGCGCAGGTCATACTCGTCAAGGTTATCGAAAACGGAGAGAGCTTTAAAGCGCTGTCAGGCAAATCGTTTACCGTGTATAACAGCTCAAAAACGCGCGTTGCCAAAGGCAAGGTGCTTAATGACAACGGAGGAGAGGAAGAAATAGAACTGACCAAGCTCAAGCTTATATCCGGCAGCGGCGGCGCGTTCTTTATCGGAAAGCTTTCTTACGGTAAATATTACGTGGAGGAAGACGGTGTGACAAATAAGCACTTTGAGATAACGATCGACAAGGGCGGCGTTGTGAACGTAAGCGGGACCGGCTCGAACAAGGTCATAACAAGACGAAAGCTTGTTGAGCTTGTCAACAACTGATGAAGCAAAAAGACGTACCCGTCTGAAAAGGAGATGTGATTATGACAAATAAAATAAAAAACAAATTAAGCTCCCGGACGGGTGCGTCCATCAGCTTTGCACTGCTTTTGTTCCTTGTCTGCGCGGTGCTGTGTTCGGTGATACTGACCGCGGCGACCGCGTCGGCGGGACGGATGAGCGGTATAGCGGAGAACGATCAGCGGTATTACGCCGTTACGAGCGCCTCCGAGCTGCTCAAAGACATGATC
>CACZVC010000059.1:0-925 GCA_902784545.1 uncultured Ruminococcus sp.
CGCATATCTTACATTTTAAAATAGCCATACACTAAATCACTTCCATAATTTATATAATTTAAGGACCGAGATTTATCCACAAAATGGGACGGACGCCGCGATTGTCGTAGTCGACATCGTCACCGTAGTTAATGACGGAGCCGCCATCGTCGACACCGGCAGCGCTGTAAGAATTGCAGCCGGGCGACCGCAGCCACCACCAGCAATTGCCATTGCCGGCTTTATATGCACCTTGTGCATAGCAGTATGCAGTTCCTTGACATTGACGAGCACTATCCGAACTGAAGTATTTGTTCACTTCCGTTATGCTCAACAGGAATACCTTATCCGTTGTATTGTTGCCGGGAGAAGTACTGTATGAAGGATTCTTATCCGTCGTAACCGTTGTATTCTGAATCTTATTCTGTTCGTCTGAGCTGAAGGCATTGCTGATAAATGTTCCGTTCAACCATTTTCTCAACGAACAGGTTTCCCATGTTACGTCTGTATAAGACGTGTTGTATTTCTGACAGTCAAGAGCATATCGACTTATCACAAGCGCTTTATCGCCTTCTTTTACAAGCACCAGCCATTCAACGTCTTCTTTCCCGTTTGATGTATTATTGTCTTGTTCGTAAGAACCGAAAGCAACATAATCGCCTACCTTGGCGGTTTTCAGTTTTTCGGCTTTGTATTGTCCGTAGATTTCTTTTGCCTTTTCAGCACTGTCTTTGTAGCCATTCAAATCGATTAGAGCTTCATATGCCTCAACATATTTGCCGTCCTCAATCAAAGAAATCGCGGAATTGTATTTGACATTCTTGATAGCCGTTTCGCACATTGTTATCTGCGCTGCGCTGTCTTTGTATCCGTTCAATGCTTCAAACGCCGTAATTGCCTCATCATACTTTCCTGCATTGTAAAGATCGACCGCAGCGTTGTATTT
>CACZVC010000059.1:961-24018 GCA_902784545.1 uncultured Ruminococcus sp.
CTTCAAACGCCGTAATTGCCTCATCATACTTTCCTGCATTGTAAAGATCGACCGCAGCGTTGTATTTGCCGTCTTTGATAGCCGTTTCGCACTTCGTTATCTGCGCTGCGCTGTCTTTGTATCCGTTCAATGCTTCAAACGTCGTAATTGCTTCATCGTACTTTCCGGCATTGTAAAAATCGACCGCAGTGTTGTATTTACCATTCGGAATCATAACCGTTGTCAGCACAATCAAAAAGGCAATGCACGCGACTATGATCGACGTTACGATAGCGGCAATCTTCTTCGCCTTTTTCTTTCTTTTTTCCGCCGCGATGCGTTTTTGCTCCGCCTGACGCTCGCGCTCGAGACGGTCAGCTTCTTCCTTCGCCTTGATTTCTTCGATCTTCCGCTGACATATGTTTATCTGCTCATCCGCGTCTTTCCAACCGGATATCGTGCCAAATTTGCCAATTGCCTCTTCGTAACTATTTATAGAATTTTTATATTTTTGAGTATCATAAAGTACCGCACTAGATTTTTCAAAACGCTGTTTAGCTTCTGACATTATACTTTTAGCTGAAGTGTATACAGCGTCTTTACGGCAAGCTTCGGCTTTGTCGAGGCACTGCTCTGCAAGTGAATCTGCATCCTTAAAACCGGGAATCGTTTTGAACATTTTCGCGGCCGCTTTGTACCCCGCTTCGCTGTTCGCCGCGTTCATAGCGGATACCGCACCGTTATAGATGCCTGTCAGACGGGCGTTCTCGTTGCGCTCGTTGATGTGCGTAATATAGTCGAGCATTTCGGATTCGAGCTTATCATCACCAAAACGAATAACTTTGCCGTAGTTTTCTCTGTCGTCGAACGGCTCGGCGCAATCCGCTAACTGATTTCGACTTTTCACCTGCAATTCTGCCATTAACTTACCGAGGTATGCTTCGGCGTTTTTAGGGTCGTTATCGAGCACTTTTTCGCAATATATGTTAGCGTCCTGCCATTTGCCGTCTTCAAGAAAAAGAAACGCCCTTTCAAGAAGTGGTGCAATATTCGCATTAGAGGTGCTGACAACAACATTTTCCTTTACTGTCGTCTTCGGTTCGTCAACTTTTGCAATCTTCTTGATGCCGCGGATCAGATCCTGCATGAAGCCGAGTTTCGACATATCCTGTGCCTGAAGATGCGAGAATTCTTCCGGCAAGTCATAGGGATCCATATCACGGTAAGCGGGAATCAGCACCTTTTTGCCGCCGCTTTTCTTCACGAGGGCAAGATAACGGCTCCATTCGTTCTTTACCCACACAGCTTTGAAGTGTTCCGGCTTTGTACCGAGAACGACCATAACTTTAGCGGAATTAAGTGCGGCAAATATGTACGGTTCGTATGCGCTGCCGAGTTTATCCTCAAGTGTAATACGAGAGAAGAACACTTTAAAGCCTTCTTGCGTCAACTGATGATACAAGTCGTTTGCAAGAACACTGTCCTGCGTTCTTCTTCCGCTGTTATCCGTTTCTTTATAGCAGATAAATACGTCGAACGGTTCTTCCTTTTGCGATATTGCTAGAATACTCTTCTGTATATCGTTTATTGTTTTCGCTTCTTTTTCGTATAGCTCGCGCTGATAACTGTCCGCGTACTGTATAGCGGATTTATAGTTATCGTCGTCAAATATTGAAGTAAACTGGGCGCGGTTAACCGTCGGCACGCGCCTGTGTGTCGCAGGGTCTTCTACGTATTCAATACCGTACTGGCACAGAACAAGCGACCAGTACGCTTCGGCGTCAGTTGTGTCTTCGGTCAGTATCTGCTCGTATATCGCAGCAGCTTTATCAAATTCATTATTCCGGCGGAAATGGTTCGCACGGTCGTAAAGGTTCGCACGGCGATCATCGTCAAGGCGCGGCAGGGTTTGTTTTGTTCCGCAGCTGTCGCATACGCCTACAGTTGCTCCTTGCTCAAACTCTATTGTGCCACCGCACATTTTACATCTGAAAATTGACATTTTTTATCTTATTCCTAACTTTCTATAAAGTCTGTAGAGTTTTTTATGAAGACTGTTAAATATAATAGCATCTCTAAAACAAAAAGTGCGCAACCCATCAGAGTTACGCACCGAAAAATGCTTAGCCCTGAATTGTTGCCACACAATTACTGTCGCACCTTACAGGTATGCAGAAATAGAGCTTGCATTTTTACCGATGAAAAATGCAAACCTGTAATAATACGACAATATTTAATTGTGTGCCAGAATTATTCTATCATATACAACAAATTTTGTCAATAGAAATTTGCCATTTTTATATTAAACTAACAATGTTAAACCCATACAAATCTATTGTAGCAGTATTGTTTTTTTTGTTTTACCGCCTCAACGCATTCTTTGACATTACGCCCGTTATCATAACCGTTATTTAGCTTAACCAAAGCATGTCTAATTCGCTTTTGCGTAACATCTAATAGTAAAGTACAAAACCAATAATTAAGAAAAAATATTTGGCGCATATTTTTCAAAAAAGTATTGACAAACATTTGTTCGTGTGATATAATGCGAATTACGAACAGATGTTCTTTTTCGCGCAAATAACGACGCCGAAACGACATCGTTAAAGCCGAAAACGACGCCGTTAAAAAATGAGGCTGTTTTTTCTTAATCCCTTATACAGCCTGCCGTTGCGGGCTGACGTAAGCGGCGCGAGAGGCGACAACGACTCCGCGCTTTTAACCCGCTATTTTTTCGGTCGGTGCGATTTTTCCTCTTTTTCGTGTTTTTCGCATCTATGTTTTTCAGACGCACATGACCGTATTTTCGCGGTCATAAATCGTCTGTATGCGCGTTGATCGACATAGGCAGAGCGTTTCCTGCATCTAAACATCGTCGCTCATATCGCGTTTTATACGGTTTACTGTATTGATCTTGTTTTCTTTTTCAGTCGGTAAAAGAGAAAGTGACCGTCAAAAGTAACACCCACTGAGCGAGAGAAAGAGAAAGCATAGAATAAACTAACCGTCAATTTTAGCCCCCACGGTGACGACGGAGATACATGTGACGAAAAAAAGGATGACGCTCCGGTAAATTACGGGAGCGTCACATATTCCTCTTTAAAGCCTCGCAGAGCGCATTGCACTTTTGGCTCTGCCGAAAGTGCTTTTGCGTTACTCTTGACAAGAGTAACAGAACAATCACTCATTTTATTCGTGATTAAACGTCTTACGACGTTTGCTGCTTCGCGGCGGTGTTCGGATTTACAGTTCCCGTTTTTATCTTACACTCGTTTCCGTCATAATCATGTAGCCGAACAGAATTTGAAAAACTAAACGAAAGGAGGTGTTCGGTATGGCAAAAACAGTAAGCGCCATGATAGGCAAGGGTTCTCTCGCCCATAACAACAGAGATTTCATTGCGGACAATGTCGATCCCGAAAGAACGAAATTCAACGTAACGTTCTGCAACGAAGACATAAAGGATACGTATCACGATATGTTTGACGACGCTCTGAAAAGATACAACGCAAAGCAGACAAGAGACGACAGAAAGATCGACGACTATTATGAAAAGATAAGAACGAGCAAGCAGGAAAAGCCTTTCCATGAGGTCATATTTCAGATAGGCAACAAAGACGATACTCCGGCGAACAGCGCTGAGGGAGAACAGGCGAAACAGATGCTTGAAGAGTTTTATAGCGGGTTTGTTGAAAGAAACAAATCGCTCCGCGTTTTCTCCGCGCATATCCACATGGACGAGGCGACGCCTCACCTGCATATCGACTTCGTTCCTTTCACGACAGGCAGTAAAAGAGGTCTCGATACGAGGGTATCGCTCAAACAGGCTCTGGCGGAGCTCGGATTTTCCGGCGGGTCAAAACATGATACCGAATGGAATCAGTGGGTTAATGCGGAAAAAGAAGAGCTGACAAAGGTAATGGAAAGGTACAACGTAAAAAGGCTCGATAAGGGCGAACACAGAGAACACCTCTCCGTATATGAATACAAATGCGAACAAAGAAAAGAAGAAATAAAGGAACTCGGAAGCGAAATCGACGGGCTGAAAGAAGAAAAGGCGAACGCCGAAAAAGAGCTGTCCGACGTCGAAAAAGAGACCTCGGAGGCAAAAAACAGGCTATCAGAGCTTGAAAAAGAGGAAAAGAAGCTTTCAGCAAACGAGGCTGTATACAGAGACTCGGATGAATACAAACTGCCGAAAAAGAGCGCGTTACAATCATACAAATCGTACGTTGAAGAAAAAATCTATCCGTTTATTGAAAAGCTCATATCGGTGATCTGCGCTCTTTGCAGGACGGTACAAAAGCTTGAAAAGAGAGTATCGGAACTGATATTTGACAGAGACAAATATATCGCAAGATACAGATCCGCAAAAGATACGCTTGAACAATACCGCAAAAAAGCATACAAGTTCGATAAAATTACCTCGGAGCTCGGTGATAAAAAAGTAAACGAGATAATAGACAGGTACGATAAAAAACAGAAACAGCTGGCAGAGCGCGAATACATGCAGAGGCAAAACGGACGCAGTCGCGGAGATTACGATATATCAAGATAAAAAACACGGAGGTCGATATGAAAAAGATAATAGAAAAGATAAGAAAAATCGCGGAAGAAATCAAATTCATCCTGAGTGATAATACTACAGCATACGGTCTGACAAAAGAAGAACGTATAAAGATCATGGAAGAATACCGCGTTTTACGCGATTTAAGAGACAAAGAGATTAAAGAGCTCGTGGATAAGTACAAAACCACAGAAGAATACATATCCGCCGGTTTCTTCAAAAAACTATGGCTCGATATGAAATACGGTATCTTTTACGATCACAGGGGCGAGTTTCGCTTTGACCCCGAAAGAAAGCGGTGGTGCTATATCAACGGAAAGACGATAATCGTTTTGCACGAACACTTTGCGGAAAACGGTAAAACGTTCAAAGAGCTTTGGCTCAACGCATTTCTTTACGAAGCCGAACAGATCGAGAAAAACGAAAGGGCAAACGGCGAAAAAACGTAAAAATTTACGTTATACGCTTGAAAAAGAAAAAACCGCATGATAAGATATGATACGGTTATCGTTGTGCGGTTGTTTCCTTTGTGAAAGGAGTGTAAAATGGAACAACTAATGCAACAAATGCAAATCACAAAGCCGCCGTTTGCAAAACCCGTATACGTGGCTTTATACCTTCGTCTGTCCCGCGACGACGAACAGCAGGGCGAAAGCGGGAGTATTCAGACGCAAAGACAGTTACTCACAAAATATTGTCAGGACAACGGATTTTACATCGTAGGCGAATACGTTGACGACGGTTACAGCGGAACGAACTTCGACAGACCCGGCTTCCAGCGCATGATAGACGATATAGAGGACGGAAAGATAAACTGCGTTATCACAAAGGACTTGTCCCGTCTCGGCAGAAACTATATCTTAACGGGTCAATATACCGATTTCTACTTTCCGTCAAAAGGAGTAAAGTATATCGCCGTAAACGACGGTATCGACAGCGACAAGGGAGAAAGCGAAATAGCGCCTTTCTTAAATATCTTGAACGAAATGCACGCGAGGCAGACGTCAAAGAAAGTCAAGGCGGCGCTTCATACTAAATTCGCGGACGGTCTTCATTTCTGCTCCTACGCTCCGTTCGGATATCTCAAAGACCCGGATATCGTCGGTCATCTGATACCGGATCCCGAAACAAGATATATCGTTGAAGAGATGTTCGTTATGGCGTCACACGGCAACGGAGCGGCTAAGATCCGCAGCGAACTTGACAAAAGAAAGGTACCGATACCTGCATGGTGGATATGTAAAAGATCCGGTATATTGTCGGAAATGTTCAAGGATCAGCCCGAAGACAGAAAACACAGATGGACTGTCGAAATGGTAAAACGTATCTTATCAAATCCCGTATATCTCGGTCACAGCGTACACTACAGACAGACGAATATATCGTTCAGGAACAAGAAAAAGGTACACAGACCGGAAGAGGACTGGTACACCGTCGAGAATACTCACGAACCGATAATATCACAAGAGCTATGGGACGCGGCGCAGGCTCATATACAGAGCCGTAAAAGACCGACAAAACAGGGCGAGGTAAACATATTCGGCGGGCTTATCAAATGCGCGGACTGCGGAAGAAGTTTGAGCTATTCACACAGAGTAAGCAAAAACGGAAAAGAAAGAAAATACTATTTCTGCAGCACATACAGACAGTACGGTAAAGAAAGATGCAGTATCCACTATATCAAGTACGAAGATCTTTACGAGACCGTAAAAGCCGCCCTTCAAATGTATGGAGCTATAGCAAAAGCAGACAAAGAAACTCTTGTCACCACTCTTACGAAAAAGAGCGTCGGACAGCGTGAAAAAGGTATCGCACAGGCGAAAAAGGAGCTGTCAACGGCTGAAAAGCAGCAGAAGAAGCTTGACAAGACTTTTGCAAAGCTTTACGACGACAGAGTATCCGGCAAAGTGACAGAAAGAAACTTTATTATGCTTTCGGAGCGTTATCAGAACGAACAGGCTGAATTGGACGCGAAGATAACCGAACTGAAAGCAAAAATAGAGGAAACCGTGCAGACCGAAAAGAACGCGAAAATATGGGTCGATCTGATCGGAAAGTACGGCGACGTAACAGAGCTCACCACGCCTATGCTTAACGATCTTATCGAAAAGATCTGCGTCCATGAAGCCGTAAAAGATGAAAACGGAAACAGCGTCCATGACGTGGACATCTATTACCGTTTCTTAGGCAAAGTGGATTAACAAAGCAAAAAACGAAAAACTAACCCACCTGTTTCCTTAATTATGGGAAACGGGGGGCGGGGAGCCCCAATCGCGGCGAAGCCGCACAAATCGTCGCGAAGCGACTCCATGTTTATTCTTTTTTCTTTCTTATTTATTCTTTATTCTTTAAAATCCCCGATACTTCGGGGGACGCGGGGGGTTCACGCAGGCGACTCCTCATTTTTTTATTATCAATTATTCATTTTCAATTTTATCACGTTCCGCCTTATCCATTCCTCCGCTCCGTAAAGCGGCGAGCCTTTCGGCATAACGCGGTTTTTTATTCCCTCCGCTTCAAGCGCGCTTATGATATACGACAGCAAAAGCGGTTTTTCTCGCTCCATATCGTGCCGCAGTACGCCGCCGGAAAACGTATAAGGCGTGTTTTTGTCAAGCGAATACTTTTTGTATCCCGCGGCGGCGAAGCCGGAAAGAGCGTTTGCCGCTTCCCTGAATATCCTTAAAGCAATACCGTCGCCTTCGTCGGCGGCTTTTTCGCATTCACGGCAGAAATCGGCTATCTCGCGCGACGGCTGAGGCGCGGCGTAAACGCCGTAAACCGAACCGCGGAACGTTTCCGCCGGGTATTTTTCGCAAAGATACTTTGTAAGAAGCGTTTTTTCTCCGGCACCGTTATACTCGTCTATCGCCGCGTTTATCGCGGCGGCTCCTATCGCGAAGCCGGAGCCGGGATCGCCGAGGAAAGCGCCGTATCCGCCCATTATATCGAGCACCGCGCCGTCCTTTATAACGTACGCGTCCGCGCCCGTACCGGACAGGATAAGCACGCCGTCGCCGTAAATACCGGCGGCGTAAAGTCCGAGCGTCCCCTCGTCGACCTCGCGCGCCTCACAGCCGAACACCTTTGAAAACACGTCAGTGTTGTGCATAAAATAACCGAAGACGCCGAGCGCGGCAAAACCGCCGAGCTTTTCTTTCATAAGCTCCGCGCCGGTCTTTACCTCGCGGTATATTTCCTCCGGCTTTGCCGTTTTTTTGTTTATACCGCCGTTTACGCGTACCTCGCACAAACGCTCCCCCGAGGGGGAGAGAGCGCAAAGCCCGAGCTTTGTGCCTCCCCCGTCGGCGGCTATATATATTTTTCTCATATCATTTCACGACGTACGAATACATGAAGCGTCCGCCCGGCGCCGTATCGCCGTTTGAATAGAAGTCCATTATATCGCCGTCCTTCTGCATATTGTCGTTCCACTTGAAGTTTACCGTAAACGTATTTGCCGTTATGCCGAGATACGATTTCGGTATTTTTACGACGAGATATTTTCCGCTTACCTTGTAATCGACCGTTCCGACCGTCGTAAAGCTCCAGCCGCCCGACGATTTTTCAAGCGTCGCTTTCGACGACGTCGGCGACGTTCTGTTCAGAACGTACTCGAAGCCCTCCCAGTTTTTGTCCGAGCTTCCGGTGTCGATAAACAGTCTCATCCACGCCTTGTCTGTATACGGCGTGATGTTTTCCGCGCACTCGACCATAAAGTAGAGGTTTTCGCCGTCGCGGCTGACCTTTGCGCCGGTTATATCGTTTCTTCCGGTGGTGTTCTTATAGCTCGTTCCGACGTAGCCCGCGCTGTCTCTGTCGAACGTGTTGCCCTTGTACGCTATATAATACGGAGCCACGCCGTCCCACTGGGATACGCTTCCGTTTATATCTATCGTTTTCGCGGCAGACGGCGACGGTATCGCCCTCGCGCCCTTGAACTTTCTTATATATGATACGAGCTGATAGTAATAATGGTCTTTGAGATCGCCCGTCGACGGCTCTATATCGCGGCTGTATTCGTCGTTGAATTCGTCCGGGAAGGCGTTCGTCACGCCCTGCCACGTCGGCTGCTTCTGCGCTACCCACTCGTTCCAGCCCGTCACGAATATGAAATCGGGATCCTGCTTCAGGGCGTAATCCCACTGCTCCGCGAAGTTGGCGCCGTAGAGCTTTGCGTCCGTTCTCGTATCGTAGCCCTTCGACGTGTACGTTCTGCCGAAGATATTTGTGCCGTTCATCGGCGCAAGACCGCTGTTTTTGCTCCAGTTCTGCGCCACGCCGACCGTCGTCTGCTTCAGTCCGTTCAGATCGGTGTAGACCGCCTGCGGATATTTTGCGAGCCAGCCCCATTTAGTCGTGTTCTTCTGCGACGCGGCGTTGTACTCCGGCACGCCCTGACGGTACGTGAAGAACTTGTAGATCTCGTCGTCGAGCGCGTTTGCGCGGTTCAGTCCCGTATTCGGTCCGATCATGAGCGGCTTGCCGTTCCAGTAGAACCACAGCTCGTTATAGCCGGAATTCTTGTACGCGGTCTGATATATCTCGCGAAGCTGTACGGCGGCGCTGTTCGCGTCTCCGAACGGGAGCAGGAAGGATATCTTCGGCGTTTTCACGCCGTCCTCGCGTGCTTTTTTATAGACCTCGAGCAGAGCCATATATGACTCTCTCCACGTAAAGGTCCCGTTCGTGTTGTCGAATATAACGACGTCGACGCCCGCGTCGGCAAGAAGCTCCGCGTGCTTGCGCAGGACCCACTTGTCCGTCGTCGTATAATAGCCGTAAACCGGCTCGTTCCAGAAGCAGCCGTGATACGAGGGTATGCTCGTCCACACGCTGTGGCTGTGATTCGTTATCGCCTCGGGATGCTCGTCGCATATATCCTGCAGGTTTACCGGATAATAGTTTCTCGCGTGCGTAACGTGCCACGTCCAGTAGAACATACCGACGTATTTATCCTTTTTGACGTCGCCGACCTCGGCGTTCGTCGGCAGGACTCTGCCGAGACCGTCAGCGGCGACCCACGTATCGGGCATCGCGTCGCGCTCGCTCAGTATCGGCGTGTCGTCAGGCTCGGGCGGCGCTATGCCTCCCGCCTCGGCTTTCGCCTGATTGAACAGAGGATCGCTGTCGTCCGCCACGCGCACGGTCATCGCAAGCTCTCCGCCGGAATCGAGACCGCCCTCGGTGAATATTGACTTGGATACCTTCGACGGATAGACCCAGACGCCGACGGTCTCAGTCGCGTCGCTCATGACGGCGAGATAATCGCCCGGCTCCTGCGGTGCAAAATCGAGCGTGAGCCAGCTGTTGTCGGTGTAATCGACGAAGTTCTTCGTCGCTATGACCGGCCCCTGCTTCGATTCCGCTATGCTCGATTCGTACTTATAAAGCGACATCCTCATGCTGCCCGTGTTGTTGCTCCACGAAGGACACCATACGGACAGGCTGTCAAATCTTGAATTTATCGAGAAATGCTCGGCGATATACGAGCCGGACATAAGCTGTACGGCGGATTTATCGGCGTATTTCGATTTGTCGTACATATCGACGTCGTGCCACGTCGCGGGGTTCGTCGGATCATCCGCCTCACCGCTTACGTATCTGAACAGAGCGACGACGTCCTTGTTGTTGACGGAGCCGTCTCCGTTTACGTCGACAGCGTCTTTATTTACCGTTACGGGCGAGCCGTTGACGTATCTGAAAAGCAGTACGACGTCCTTGTTGTTGGCGACGCCGTCGCCGTTTATGTCGCCCTTGACCGTCTCCGCGGGAAGCGGGTCGACAAACGTGCTTTCGTCATACGGAGGCACGTAAACTCTCGCACGCCAGAACTCCTCGGTAGTGCCGTCGGCGAAATGAGCGAAAAGCTGTACCGTGAAAATGCTCGCCGGGTCGACCTCGACCGGTATTTTGAAGCGGTAATCGAATTCGCCGGGTCCGGCGTTCTTAACCGCCTGCTCCGCCTCGATCTTGAATTTTGCGGAGGAAAGCGACCATTCGGGATTTCCCTGCTGAACATACGAAAAGCTCTCTATATCGGAGCCGTCGGCTGACACCCAGCCCCAGAAAATGGCGCAGCGCGTGTTCTGCGGCAGATGCGGCGTATCTATCTTTTCCTTTTCGCCGCCGCACATTATGTAAGACTTTTCGTCGCTGCCGTTCGGCTTCAGACCGTATCTGACCTCGTCGTAGCTCACCTTGACTATATGGTTGAAGCGCGCCTTGACGTACGTCTGATAATCGTCGTCCGCGCTCGCCGTCAAAGGAAGAAGCGCCGCGGCGGTCGCCAGAACGAGCAGTACAGCAATCAGTTTTTTCACTTTTTTGTACCTGCTTTCAGTTGGATTTATTCTGAGATCGTTTTTTCAGTATCAATATGACGGCGCCGCATACGGCGAACATCGCGATTATAACGCATAACGCCGTTATGTAAAGGCCCGCGTCGCCGCCCGTCCTGCCTGCCGGCGCGGCGGCAGTCGCCTCCGCCGTGTCGAAGCGCTGCGACTCCGGCTCCGGCATCGTTTCCGTTCCGGCCTCCGTCACGGATTCGCTCGAATCACGCTCCGCGGTATAAATGCCGAGCACGCAGACGCGCGGCGTGTCCCCGGCTTTGAGACCGAGGGGCGTAAACGTTATTTTGTTTATCATGCCGACGCCGGGATCCGGAACAAGCTCCGCCGCGGCGGCCTCACCGCCGTTCAGAGCGCACACTCCCGTTACCGCGCCGTTGTCGCCGAAAGCCGTGACGCGCAGAAGTATCCGGTCCGTATCCTCCGGCAGATAGTCGGCGAACAGACGGAAATATAATTTCGTATAATCCTTTTTTATCCCGGGACTGTAAGCGCCGAAGCCGGAGGCGAAGGTACTGAAATCGAAAGAAAGAGAGGTCGCCGTCTCGTTTGCCGCCGTGTCGGAGTACACGTTGACGCAGGCGTCGAACGCTTCCCAGCCGTCGGTCGGACCGCCGTCGAAGACAGTCGTCACCGCGGACGGAAGCCCGTCGACCCTTATATCGCCCCTGTCGGCGAAAACTCTCGTTTCAGACGAAACAACTCCGGACAAGAAGTCCGTCCCGTCCGGTAAGCCGTCCTTCAAAGCCGCTTTCATCTCCGATAATCCCGACGTCGTGTCGATCAAGGAAAACAGTCTCGCCGTCTCGCCGTCGACCGGCAAATCCGCGGCGCACAACGCCGAATTGTTTTGCCGGCAGCCGTAATACAGATACGCGAGCTCTTCGGGCGAGGTCACGCCGGCGCAGACGACCGAGGCGAAGCCGTGCTCCGCGGCTTTGCCGGATACGTCCTTCGCCTTATCCGCCGTACTCTCGATGTAAAGAGGCGGCACCGCGTTTTTCATATCCGTTCCGAACATTTGCAGAAACAGACCGTCAACGTCGTCAGGAAGCGGAGCGAGCACGGTAACGCCGTACGGCGAAAGCGCGGCGCGCGCGGCTTTTATAAGCTCCGCGGCGTATTTTTCAGCCTTGTCCGCGGTCAGTCCGCGCATCGCAGTCACGTCGTCCGATATGAGCGCGGAGCACGGTACGACGGCGCATAAAGCTCCTTTGTATCTGCCCGCGAAAAATTCAAGCAAAGAAAGATAATGGTGCGCTCCGCGCTCCGTCGATACGTCGGGTATAAGCGCCCTTTATAAAGCAGTATTTTTCACCGTCGGCAAACGGCGAGTAAACAAGGCGCAGAACTGCCTTTTCCCCTTCTCTTTCGCATCTTTTTACAACAGCGTCGAGCTTTGATATCTCGTCAGAGGAGATATAACGCCGCTCGCCCGCGCAGTCGAACGACACGTCGCCGCCGTCGGCAAAAAGCCTGTTGAGGTCGGCGTCGATATACACCGCGCCGGGCATATACGAGGACAGATACGACAGATCGTCCGGCGCGTTCACGCCCTTATAAGGCGGCAAAGTCGCCGTAACGGAGGCGGCGGGATACGCCGCTCCGGCGGTCTGCGCGCCGTTTTCTCCCTCGTATCTTACAAGATATTTATAATACAGATTGTTTTTATCGTTTTCGGTAAGCGGCAGAGCAAACTCAAATACGTCGGATACCGCCGCCGTCGTGTAAGGTACGGCGTCAGCCATTGCCGCCGGCTCCTCCTCGTCAAAGCCGGGCGCGAGCCTGTAAAGGCATATGCGCTCCGCAGACGCCGGATATTCCGTCAGTCCGCCCGATATTACGAGTTTTCCGCCCGATACAGCGGCTGAAACCGAGCCTTTATACTCCGCGGGGAACCGGTAGGACGAAAGCTCTATCCCCTTTATCGTAACGGACCCCTCGGCTTTCCCCGCAAGCTCGAAGCGGAACGACGCTATCGACGTACCGGAGCGAAAGCCGCCTATCGGAAAATAATAAACGTTTTCACCGGGCAGAAGGTCGAGCGGATGCGAATTTTCCTCGGTATATGAGTTGTGCTTGTCGAGCTTCAGCTTCAAAACCGCGCTTTTTCCGTCGCAGTCGTTTTTCAGCCTTACCGCCACGGCGTTGTAAAGTCCGTTCGTAAGATATCCGCAGTAAGAGCTTTCGATATAAGCGTTTACGCCGGACGGCGTGAAAACGATACCGTCGCCGCCGTATTCAAGGCTGCCCTTCGTCGCCGTAAAGGCGGAGGCGAGATAAGGCAGATCCTCGGGCAGACCGTCCACGAGAGAGGTAAAAACACGGTCGACAAGACAGCTCACGCGCACGGTCCTTCCGGCTTTCGCCGAAACGCTCACGCCGACGCTGTTTATCCGCAGCTCGTCCGCCGTGCCGAACGGCAGAAAAAGCGCCGTCCATTCCCCGGGGTCTACCGGGGACGAGCCGGAGAACGTCCCGTCCGGGCTTTCAAACGATACGGTCGCCGAAAATTCCGCGCCGTCCGCCGGGTCTACGTAAACGCAGACGCACAGCGAGCGCGTGTTCGCGGTGGTGCGGCGGCGCGTCATTTCAAGCGTTATACCGGCTTTGCCGTTGCCCTCGAGCCTGTAACACTTCTCTCCCTCGAGCGCCTCGGACGACAGCCGGGCGTACGTGCCGTCGTCGGCTTTTCTCTCCGTTTCGCCGCCTTCAAAGCCGTCAAGCATAACGGCGGTCACATTTTCCGCCTGCTCCTCGGTTATCCTCCCGGCGTTCAGACCGACGTCCTCCCCCTCCGCGGTGGCGTGACACGGCAAAAACGATAAGCAAAGCAGAACGGAAACAATTCTAAAAAACTTTTTCATAAGTGTATTTTATCACATAAATAAGACTTATATAACGATATATTGTAAACAAACATAACACGGGTATCGCGCAGTTGGGGCTCCCCGCCCCCCTTACCGCCCCAAACCCCCTCTTTCCCCTCCCGTCAAGTCGTCGTACAGACTTGAGGGGGCGCGGCGATATACCGCAATTCTTGCGGTGCGATATATTTGCTTACGCAAATGCGATATAGTCGGCTTTCGCCGTCTGCGATATGCCTTTCAGGCGCGATATGTCTTCGACGCGATATGCCCTGTGGGGCGTGAGGAGAAACAGCGGTTAAGAATAATGAAATCAATAAACTATATAAAACAAGCGCGCGGCGCGGTGGGGGGGACGCCCGCGCGCGCAGCTTACGCTGCAAAGTCCCCGGATTCCGTACCTTCAAAAAGCCCCAACTTACGTTGGGGGTGGTGGGGTTTGGGGCGGTAAGGGGGGCGGGGAGCCCCAACTGCGCCGGGATGGCGCGAACAATCCGTCGCGAAGCGACACCATATTTATTCTTTTTTCTTTCTTATTTATTCTTTATTCTTTTAAATCCCCCGATACTTCGGGGGATGCGGGGTTTCACGCATGCGACTCCTTAACGCGCCGTAAGGCACATATCATGCGCGAAGCGTATATCACAACAGGCTTGCCTGTTATATCACATTTGCGTAAGCAAATATATCACATTTGCGTAAGCAAATATATCGTGCCGCAAGGCACATATCACGCGCGAAGCGCGCTTTCCCGGCGTTCAATACCGTTACGCCGTCCCCGATCTTTTTCCCTTTTTCACCATCGACGGCGACGTTCCGAAATGCTTTACAAATGATTTGTAAAACACCGAATAGTCGTTGTAGCCGCTGTATTCGGCGGCGCGTTTTGCGTCCGTGCCGTCTGCGATAAGGTTATACGCCATATCGAGCCGCTTTACCGTTATGTACCGCCAGACGGATATTCCGAGCGCGGAGCGGAAAAGACGGTTCACGTGGGAATTGCTGTAATGGAATTCATTTTCTATAAACGACAGATCCTTTATACTGTTGAGATTCGCGCCGATGTAGTCGGTGACCGCGTTCATAAGCTCGGTGTTTGCGGCAGTCGCGCTTTTGCGGCGCACGGCGACGCCCGTCTTCGGCGTCGAGTTGTGGAGCAGCTCGTAAAGCACCGATTTTATATACGTGAAATACATTTCCGTGTTCGTGTCCGAGCGTTCGTCGCACATTCTCCGCATACACGCGGCGACGGCGGGGAAAACCGAATCGTTAAGCGTAAGCGCCGATCCGCTTTTGCCGCCGCAAAACGCGGAAAGCGCCGACAGCATTGGGTCGAGCGCGACCTCCTCGCAGACGCGCGGTATAAACTGCACCGCGAAAAATTCAAACGGAGCCTCGTGTATCAGAAGCCCGTGTTCCTCGTTTCCGAACATCAGCGCGGCGTCGTTTTTGCCGAGCTCGTATTCCGTATCGCCTATGACGATGCCGCAGTTCCCCTTCGTCACTATAAGTATTTCATGCGAGCTGTGGCTGTGGACCGGATAAGAAAAGCCGTCCGCGTTTTTTTCATTTTTATGCACCGTGTATAATCCGTATATCTCCATACTGTTCGTCCTCCGTTATTATTATATCATAAAAAATTGTAATTGCAATATTTATGCGTAATTTTGCAATTGAAATTGCAAACATTTTGTTGTAAAATCAAATTGTAATATTATATAAAGGAGCAATGCAATGAATAAGCGGATAAGCGCGTTTTTATCGGTTCTGTTATGTATCGTAATGATACTGCTTTCGGGCTGTGAAAAGCCGGCGGAAACGCAGACGACCGGTGAAACAACGGAAACCGGAGCGGAAACGGACGCGCCGGAAATACCGGGAGAGGTATATATATTTGACGACGGTATAAAGGACGACGACGGACAGAGCGGAGCGGAAACGCCCGAGCCGCAGAGTTATTCTTACAGTCAGAACTTTGAAGAAAAAATAAAATCGAGCGATCCCGACTGGTACGTGAACGGCGAGGGCACACAGGCGGACGGCGTTTTCAGCAGCAAAACGAATCACGCTTATTTTGCGAACAAGCACAAAATAAAAGCGGACGTTTTCGTCGCGGAATGGGACGTCAACGCAAACAGAAGCGGAAACATCGACAATGTTTCGGAATTCATAGGTCTCCGTCTGCCGGAATACGGCAACCAGTTTGCCGCCGTCGGCACGAACGGCATCTGGCTTCTGTTCCACGCGGACAAGGTCGGCGTTATCGCAACGTGGCCCGCCGTCAAAACGTTCAAAGTCGACGTCAATTTTTCAAAAACACAGCGCGTCAGGGTGACGGACGACGTTAAGAACAACGTGATAAGCGTAGAGGTGCAGAAGGACGGCGAATTCAAGCCTCTTTTCTCCGCCGTTATAGAGGATCAGAAAAACGTGACGCTTAAAGACGCGGACGGAAACGAAAAGATAAAAGCGAAATTCACATACGACATAGGAACAAAGGGCTTCTTTTCCCTGTGGTCGTCGGGCGGCAACACGGGCAGCGCGTATATCGACAACGTTGACATAAAATGGACGGAGGCGGCGCCCGAGCCGTATTATCCCGCCGACAAAACGATCGTACGCGATCTTTATCCCGACACGTGGGTCGCGACAGACGATCTCGACAGAGCCGTTACCGACGGTGCCGGCGCCGTGCGCGACAAGCTTGTCGGTATGTTCTATCAGATATGGTTCACGCCGACGAGCGTGACTTATCCCGATCAGATAATATACAATCACTATCAGACGTATCTCGACGGCGGCATCGAAGCCGTCAAAAAGGTATATACGCAGGGTCCCGAGGGCTGGGGTCACTACTGGGGCGAGCCGTATTTCGGATATTATCTGACAAACGACCGCTGGATAATAAGAAAACACGCCTCGATGCTTTCCGACATCGGCATCGACTTCATTTTCCTCGACGTGACGAACGGCAACCCACAGTCGACGAGCTATAAGGCGATATTCAAGGAATACGAGCAGATGAGAAAAGAGGGGCTCGATACGCCCGATATCTGCTTCTTCTTAGCCGACAACGCCGACCTTGTGGAAAACGTCTTCCTTGAACTGTGGGACGACGTGTATTCGACGGGACAGTACAGCGATCTTTACGTGATGTACGACGGAAAGCCGCTTATCCTCGGAAACCTGAAAAGCGTGTCGAAAGAGACTGCGGAGATAGTCAAGAACTTCACCTACCGCCGCTGCTGGGCGCTTAAAGCGAACGTAAAGAACGGCAAGGATTTCTGGACGTGGATGTGCGAGTCGCCTCAGGTCGCGTCATATAAATCCACAAAGGAAAACATAGAAGAAATATCAATTTCGGCGGCTGTGCTCGCCAACACAAGCTCCGGCAGAAGCAACCAGAAAGGAAAACAGCCGAAGGTCGGAAAGCTTCCGGACGGAACGAAGGACGATTTCCAGTTCAATCTCGAAACGACGGGACAGGGACTTTTCTTCGCGGAGCAGATGGAGCGCGCCGCGGACGTCGACCCCTACGTCGTGCTTATAACCGAATGGAACGAATGGGCGGCGGGACGCTGGAACGGCACCGGTCACCCGACGATAGCGAACACGTATATTTCGTGGTCCGAAAGCTACTACGTCGACTGCTTCAACCCCGAATTCAGCCGCGACATAGAGCCTATGAAGGGCGGCTTCGGCGATAACTACTATTATCAGCTCGCAAAATTCATGCGCGAATTCAAGGGCAGCCGCTCCGCTCCCGCCGCGTCGGGTCAGCACGATATTACGCTCGACGGCGGGCTCGGTCAATGGGCTGACGTATGGCCCGAATACCGCGATACCGCGGGCGACACGCTCCACCGCGATTCGCTCGGCAACGGCGGACTTGTAAGCTACAAAAACGAGACCGGCAGAAACGATATAATATCCGCAAAGGTATCGAGAGCAAACGGCAGCACGTATTTCCTCGCCGTCTGCGCGGATAAGCTCACCTCTCCCGAGGGAACAAACTGGATGAATCTTTTCATCAACGCGGACAAAGACGGCAGCACCGGCTGGTACGGCTATGACCTTATAATTAACCGCGATAACGGCTCGATCGAGAAATTCAAAGACAACACGTGGGAGACCGAAAATATCGGCAAGGGCGAAATATACATCGGCGAAAATTACGTCGTGATAAAACTCGACGATAAAGTATGCGGTTTAGGCGCGGAATTCGATTTCAAATGGGCTGACAACTCGACCGAAACCGGCGAGATAATGCAGTTCCTCGATCTGGGCGACGCCGCGCCGAACGCAAGATTCAATTACGCGTTCAGAGCCTCGTCAAAGGACGTCGCCCTGACCGACGAAACGAAAGCCCTGATCGGAGACGGCGCGTCGTTTACGGCAAACAGACCTTACGCGCTCTCCGACGGAAAGACGGTCCCGGTTTACGGAGCGGATACGGCGGTAATGCCCGAAATGCACAAGAACAGACTTTTCGTCCCCGCCGCCTCGCTCGGTATAATAAAGGATATGAGCGCCGACGTTTCAGACGGTACGGCGACCGTAACGTATAAAAACAAAACGTTTGTTTTCGAGGACGGAAAAACGGACGTTAAATGCGGCAAAGACACGTATAAGATACCCGTTTCGCCTTACGTCAAGGACGGCGTGTTATATGTGCCGCTCAACGCCGCCGCGCATATAGCGGGACTGAATTACGCGCAGAGCGGCCTCGGTACGGCGGTCATAACCGGATCCGGCGTTGAAAACCCCGACACTTGTTTAGCGGAACTTTACCGCGCATATTGACAAATAAGAACTGATAAAGTATAATATAGCAAAACGGCAAAAGGATGATCATATGAAAAAAAGAGCTTTGAAAATTGCCGCGGCTGTATTATGCTCGCTGTTCACGATCCAGCCGGCGTTGACAACGTCGGCTTCGTCGGTCGTGCGGAATTCACGGTTCGAATGCGAGGACGCGGAGGTATTTGACAAAAGCGGAAGAAAGATCTCAACACCCAAACTGGCGGACAAAGACGCCTCGGGCAAGGCGGTCGCCGGAAGCACCGGCGGCAAGTATTTCCGCTTTTATAACGCGGTTGAGGGCAACGTGATACATATCGCCTACGCAACGCATTTTACGGATACGATAGACTTTTATATACGTTATCCCGGCGAGGATGATTTCAGATACGCCGGAGTCATACCGTTTTCAACGTCGAACTCATGGGAAATGAAGTCGTCGTATATCGCGACGTCGCCGGCAGTCTATATCCCCGAGGGCGCCGATATACAGATAAAGCCCAATATCGACGTAAATCTGGACTGTCTGTGGATAACGAGCGAGGCGCCGACCGCAAAGCCGCCCGAAAATACCGTCGCCGCCGGCGCATTGTCCGACAAAGCGAAAAACGATATAATGGCGCCGTACGCCGAAAGCCTGCGCCTGACGGAGGGCGAAAAGATAAGCTTCAAAGCGCCGGGAGACGGCGAATACAACGTCGTCAGCCTGTCGTACTGCGCGGAAGGTCCGGCGTCCGTCAGGATAACGTGCGGCAGTTCGGAGCCCGGCGAAAAAGACCTGCCCGCGACGGGCAGGCGCGCGTACGTCACAAGCGGCGAAAAAGTCGCCTTATACCGGGGCGGCGACGAATTGACCGTCGAATGTATAAAGGGCGGATTTGAGCTCGGCGCGGTGTCGGTGCATTACGCACCGGAGCCGGATACCGTAAAAACCGGCGGCAGGCGCGGAGCGGAGCGCCTCACGGTATCGCTCGACGGCGTCTGGGCTTTCGATGCGGAAGCTCTGCCTCAGTCGGACAAGATACCCGAAACCGTGCCGGACCTCGATTTCATAAACTCGATACCGGTGCCGGGGCTTTATCACTCGGCAGCCATACCCTGCGGCTCCTGTTCCGGCAAGGCTGTATGGTACAAAAAGACCGTTGTGCTTGAAGATACGCCGGGCGACGGCAGAGCTCTTTTGTATATCGGCTCCGCGGAATACGGCAGATATATATACGTAAACGGCAGATTCGCCGGAAAATACGAATACAACTATTCTCATTCATACACCGATATAACACAATATCTGAGACCCGGCGAAAACGAGATAGCCGTTATGCTCGGCTCGTTTTCACATCAGTACAAGGATAAAAGCACGGAGGCGCACGTTCTGTTCGACGGAGAGTCGACGGAGGACGAACCCGGGTTTACCGGCTCCGTAAAACTGATACTCACGGGAGAATCTTATATTGAAAAGCTGCAGACCGCGCCGGATATTGAAAACGGCACGCTCGATCTGTGGGTAACGCAGAGCGCGGACCGCGCCGCCGATATGACCGTCTCCGTCTATGAACTCGGCGTTTTCAAAAACGGCGAGCCGTCGCAAAAAGAGGTAAAGGTCGCAGAGATATCAAAGAAAACCGACCGTCGCGAGACGGAATTTCAAGGGATAAAGCTCGACGGCTTTTCACGCGGAAAATGCTGGACGCCCGAAAATCCGTTTTTATACCGCGTTGAGGTCAAAACCGACAGCGATTCGTATTCGGCGCGTTTCGGTATGCGCACGTTCGATTTCGACCCGGAAACGCATTACGCGCGGCTGAACGGCGAAAAGCGTTATCTTTTCGGCACGAACGTCGCGATCGAGCGCTATTTCGACGATCCGCTCTGCGGGACGACCGTATGGCAAAAGGACTGGGTGCGAAAGCTTTATTCCGAATTCAAAGACGTCGGTTGGGTGTGCTTACGCACGCATCTCGGACACGCGCCGGAATTATGGTTCGATATTGCGGACGAGGAGGGCGTTATGATATTCGACGAATACCCGATATGGGGCGATTCGGACGGATGCACCGCAAAGTCGATAATGCCCGAGATTTACGCGTGGATCGACGCGCGCGCCAATCATCCGTCGCTTGTTGTCTTCGACGCGCAGAACGAGGGCAGGGACGCGGCTTTCACCGACGAGATGATACGTCTCGGGCGCGAATACGACAGACAGCGCCGCCCGTGGGACAACGGCTGGCGGCCGCCGGTAGGTGAAAACGACCCGGTCGAATGTCACCCGTATATAATCGGCGCGCAGGGCATACGCGGACTTTCCGCGATGAACGTAAAGGAGCCGATAGTTACCACGGCGGATATAGGCTGGGGATATAAAAACTATAAAAATCATCCGTTTATTATAAACGAGCACGGCGAATACTGGATAAACCGTCAGGGCGCCGCGATGTCCGGAACGGAGGGAACGTGGAAAGCGGCGTATCCGAAGGCGACAAACGGGGAAAGGCTTGAGATCTATGCCGATCTGATGGCGGCTCAGGTGGAAAAATTCCGCTCCGGGCGCGCATATACCGGCATCCTCTTCTTCTGCGGGCTCGGCTCGTCGTTTCCCGACGCAAGGGGCGTGACGTCTGACGTTTTATCGCCTGACGTGTCGACCGCAAAGACGCTGCAGATAAGGCCTTATACGAAAGAACGGCTTAAAGACGCATTTGCCGGCGTAGGCGTTATGATAAACAAATTCGTTGAAAAAGCGAAGCGCGGCGAGGAAATATCGCTCCCCGTCGTGCTGACGAACGACACCGGAGAAAAGATCGAAGGTCTGCCGGTTACGGTAAAAATAAAAAGCGGCGACAAGGTGCTTTTCAGGGAGACGAAAACGGTAAACCTCGATACGGCGTTCGACAAGTCGAAGGGGATCGGCAAAACGTCGTTTGCCGTTACCGTGCCGACGTATAAAGAGGTCTGCGGAGACGGGACGGTTTTGCAGGTCACGGCGTCTTATGAGATAAACGGCGAAGCTGTGTGCAGTCTGCGCAAATGGACGGTAAACGGCGGTCTGTATTCGGAAGAGCCGTCGCCGGAATTTGAGACCGAAGCCGAGCCCGTGACCGA
Organism: uncultured Ruminococcus sp.; assembly: GCA_902784545.1. Classification (GTDB taxonomy): domain Bacteria; phylum Bacillota; class Clostridia; order Oscillospirales; family CAG-272; genus UBA1248. Next base: position 22,627 of record CACZVC010000059.1, read on the forward strand.
AACGGAAGAGATCACACAAGCCGCATCGGAAGCGGCGGTTGAAACGGTATCGGAAACGGAAGCCGAAGCAAAGGAAACAACGGACGCCGGAGCAGCCGGAAAGAAAAACAGCGCTGCCGTTCCCGCGATCGTATGCGCGGCGGCGGCAGCGGCGGCGGCTGTAACGGCGGCATTAATAATAAATAAAAAGAAACAACGGAAGGAAAGTCAATGAAAAAACGTGTTTTATCGATAGTTTTGTCCGCATTGTTCGTCTTATCCTGCGCCGCGGGCTGTACGCCCGCAGACGTGGTCACGACGGACGCCGTAACGACCGCGGAGGAAACGGAGCCTCACACGGCGGAAACGGAAACGGAAACGGAAGCCGTGACCGAGGAGGAAAAGGAAACAAGGACAGTCGGCTTTACCGTGATATCATACGCGGCGTCGGATAAGCTTATTCTCGATTACGCGCTTGAAACACAGCCCGCCGGACTTGACGGCAAAATAAAAGTCTCGGCTGTGTCCGAGGACGGAAAGACCGTCGGCGCGGAATTTTCGCCAAAGGACAAAATAGAGCTTGAAAGCCCTGCCGCCGGCGGCGTTATAACGCTTACCGCGTCGTTTTCCGACGTTGACGGAAACGTCCTCGACGAAATAACGCTTGTAACGAAGGACGGGCTGATACAGCTCACCGAAGATTCGATACCTCTCGTCGTCGCGGAAATGACCGACGAGGAAAAATCGAATCTCGTCGCGGGTACCGGCAAGCCGAAAAAGGTCGGCGCGTCTGGCGGCACGTATGAAATAGCGCGCCTCGGAGTTCCGTCCATAACCGTAAACGACGGACCGGCGGGAGTCAGATACAATACGTCCGTATGGTACCCGTCGATCATGAACATAACCTCGTCGTGGGACAACGAGCTGATATACAAGGTCGGCGCGGCGATAGGCGGCGATTCTCTTGCGCACGGCATCGACATAGTTCTCGGTCCCGGCATGAACATACAGAAAAACGTGCTCGGCGGCCGCAACTTCGAGTACTGCTCCGAAGACCCGATGCTCACGGCTTATTCCTCCTCCGCTTACGTTAACGGTATGCAGGATTCCGGCGCGGGCGCGTGCGTAAAGCACTTCGCAGGAAACGAGCAGGAGACGAACAGAGGCTCCGCGAGCTCGACCGTGACGGAACGCGCGTTAAGAGAAATATATCTGAAAGCGTTCCAGCTCACTATATCGAAAGCCTCTCCCGTTTCAGTAATGTCGTCCTATAACCCGATAAACAGCGTTTACACGTCGATAAACAAGGATCTTCTGACCGGGGTGCTCCGCGGCGAATGGGGCTATAACGGCGCGGTCATGTCCGACTGGGGCTCCGCCGGCGCGATAGAGGACAAGGTAAACGCGCAGAAC